>JBCDFO010000181.1:0-9082 GCA_039177895.1 Bacteroidota bacterium | reverse complement strand
TTCGCCGACTCCGTGCTCATCGACGACGAGGTCATCGAGGCCATCCGCGACGCCTTCGACCTCGCGCCGCTGCACAACCCGGCCAACCTCAAGGGCATCCGCGCCGCGCAGGCCGCCTTCCCCGACGTGCCGCACGTGGCCGTCTTCGACACGGCGTTCCACCAGACGCTCCCGCCTGAAGCCTACCTCTACGCCATCCCGAACCGGCTCTACCGCCGCCACAAGATCCGCCGCTACGGCTTCCACGGGACGAGCCACTACTACGTCAGCCGCCGCCTCTACGAGATCGCGGGCCTCGACAAGCAGAAGAGCCGCGTCATCACCTGCCACCTCGGCAACGGGGCGTCGCTGTGCGCCATCCGCAACGGCAAGAGCGTCGATACGTCGATGGGTATGACGCCGCTTGCGGGCCTCGTGATGGGCACGCGCTCGGGCACCATCGACCCGTCGATCATCTTCGACCTCGTGGCGAAGGAGGACAAGACGCTCGCCGAGGTCCACACGATGCTGAACAAGTACAGCGGCCTCCTCGGCATCTCCGGCTACGCCGCCGACATGCGCGACCTCATCCGCGAGGCGGCCGACGGCGACGTGCGCTGCCAGCAGGCCATCAACGTGTTCTGCCAGCGCGTGAAAGGCTACATCGGGATGTACATGGCCGTCCTCAACGGCGCGGACGCCATCGTCTTCACAGCAGGCATCGGCGAGAACGCCCCCACGGTCCGCGCCCAGATTTGTAAGAACCTCGACCATCTCGGCATCAGCATCGACCGGCAGCGCAACGACGGCCTCCGCGGCGAAGAACGCCGCATCTCGACGGACGACAGCGCCGTGCAGGTGTGGGTCATCCCCACCGACGAGGAGTACGTGATCGCGATGGACGCGCGCAAAATCGCCGAGACCCTAAAGCAGACCCCCTTCGTTTGAAGGCAGAAGGATGAAGACAGAAGTGAGAAGGTCGTGGGTGCTGCTGGGCGTTCTCAGTGTCCTTCTCGCCGCGTGTGAGAGGCCAGGTGAGGCACCCATGGTGACGCCACAGGACGACCTCGCGCCGATGGCCGAGGAGGCACCCGTCGGCGATGCGCTCGCGCGGGCGCTGCTCGACACCACCATCGCGGTGCACGGCGGCGACGTGCTCGACCGAGCGCGCATGGGCTTCGTCTTTCGCGGGACGCCGTTCACGCTTACCCGCGACGGTGGGCGCTTCGTCTACGAGCGCATCCGCACCGACGAGGCCGGGCAACGGGTTCAAGACGTGCTCGACAACGACGGCCTCCGCCGTGAGATCGTGGGCGGCGAGTCGAACGGCACCGAAGTCCCGATGGACGCTCGCGAGGTCCGGCGCACCGAGACGGCGGTGAACTCGGTCGCGTACTTCTCCCTACTGCCCTATCCGCTTCGCGACCCCGCCGTCGTGCCGCGCTACCTCGGCCAAGACGTGGTCGCGGGCGAGCCGTACGAGCGCGTCGAGGTGACGTTCGCGCAGGACGGCGGCGGGCGCGACTGGCAAGACCGCTTCGTCTACTGGCTCCACGCCGAAGACTGGACGATGGACTACCTCGCCTACAGCTACGAGTTGGCACCGGACGCCGATGGGCCGAACGACACCGGCCACCGCTTCCGCGAGGCGTTCAACGTCCGAACGGTCGGCGGTGTGCGCGTGCAGGATTACCACCATTACACTGCCGATGGCCTCGAGACGCTGGAGGACTACACCGCGCTCGTGGGCACGGACGACCTCCGGCTTGTCTCCGAGGTCGTGCTTGACAGCGTGACGGTGGAGGTGCTGGATTGAGGGTTGGGGCGGCCTGTCTTCCTGTTACTGGGCGGTTTGCAAACCGCCCCTACGGGTGCGGGCCCCTCGCATGCCGACTCGGTATTTTGGTTGGCATGAAGCTCCTCCACTGCGCCGACATTCACCTCGGCTACGAGACCCACGGCCGCATAGACCCGGAGACCGGGCTCAACTCGCGGCTGCTCGACTTCGCGCGCTGCTTCGACGTGATGGTCGCGCGCGCCCTCGCCGAGGACATCGACCTGTTCCTCTTCTGCGGCGACGCCTACCGCACCGCCGACCCGACGCCGACGCAGCAGAAGCTCTTCGCCGAGTGCCTCAAGCCGGTCTCGGACGCGGGCATTCCCATCGTGATGGTGATCGGCAACCACGATCACCCCGTCAGCTTCGGCAAGGCGTCGGCGGTGGACATCTTCGGCTACCTCCAGGGCACCGTCACCATCGTACGCCGTCCGACGACGTTCGCGGGCGACACCATTCTCCAGACGAAGGGCGGGCCGCTCCAACTCGTCGCGCTGCCGTGGCCGATCCGGTCCGTGATCCTCACGAAGGAGCAGTACCGCAAGAAGTCGCCGACCGAGATCCGGGAGGAGATCGAGCGGATCTACCTCCACTACATCGAGGACGCCTGCGCCAAGCTCGACCCGGCGCTGCCTGCGGTTCTCGCGGGGCACTTCAGCGTGAACGGCTCCGAACTCGGCGGCTCCGAGCGGGCGAGCCTCATCGCGCATGAGCCCAAGTTCTCCGTCGGCGACCTCGGGGACCCGCGCCTGGACTATGTGGCGCTCGGACACATCCACAAGTACCAGGACCGCAACCTCGACGCGTCGTCCGTGGGCGAGGGGCCGCCGGTCGTCTACTCGTCCTCCATCGAGCGGATCTCGTTCAAGGAGGCGGACGCGGACAAGGGCTTCGTGCTCGTCGACATCGAGCCCGATGCGAACGGACGCAACGGCAAGCGCACGACCTACACGTTTGTCGAGACGCCCGCGCGGCGCTTCGTCTCCATCGAGGCCAACTTCACCGACCCCGACGGCCCAGCAGGGACGCCAGCCGCGCAGGCCGACCCGACCGCGTACCTGCTCGGCCGCATCAAGCTCGCACACCTCGACGGGGCCGTCGTCCGCGTGCGCTACCGCATCGACGATGCGCAGGCGAGCCTCGTGGACCCGACCGCGCTCCGTGACGCCCTCGCGCCCGCCGACACCATCGCGGCCATCGAGCGCATCGTGGACCCGACGACCCGCGAGCGCCGCACCACTGTCCGCCGCGACGCCTCGCTGAAGGACGCGCTGGAGCAGTACATCGCCCAGCACGACACGCTCACGAAGCTGAAGGACGACCTCGTGGAGGCCGCGCTCAAGCTGGAGCAAGAGTTATGAGTGTCGCCGTGCTGCTGTTTGGCTGTGCAGCCGTGGGCCAGCCGAACGGGAATACGGTAGCACGGCCGCACGGCAGTACGGAGCCCAGGCTCGTCTCGGTCATCATCCCTGCGCTGGACGAGGAGGCGGTGCTCCCGGCGACGCTCGCGAGCATCGCTCAGCAGCCGGGACCGGTCGAGGTGATCGTGGCGGATGGCGGCTCGGCTGACCGGACGCGGGCCATCGCGGAGGCGCACGGTGCGACGGTGGTGAGTGCGCCGCGCGGGCGGGCGCGGCAGATGAACGCGGGGGCTGCCCAGGCACAGGGCAAGGCGTTCGTCTTCCTCCACGCCGACACGACGCTGCCGCCGGACGGCCTCGCGCTCGTTCGCCAGACCCTCGCGGCCCCCGAAGTGGCAGGTGGCTGCTTCCGCACCACATTCGACCGCGAGAGCGCATGGCTACGGCTGTGGACTTCCCGTGCGTGGATGCGGTGGTGGCGCTTTGCCTTCGGCGACCGCGCCGCCTTCACCCGTCGCGCCACGTTCGAAGCCCTCGGCGGCTTCCCCGACCAGCCCATCTTCGAGGACCTCGACTTCGTCCGTGCGCTCCGCCGTCGGGGCCGCTTCGTCTTTCTCGATGCGCCGATCCAGACCTCAGCGCGACGTTACGAGCGGTATGGGGATCTGGGGCAGCAACTCCGCAACTGGGCGCTCTGGGGCGCGTGGTGCCTCGGGGCCGCCCCCGAGCGCTGCGCGCGGTTCTACCCGGCGGCGCGCACGGAGCGCGAGTAGGTACCGTCCGAGAGTGGGTCAGTCGCCGTCGTCATGTGCAGGGCTGTCGGTGTTGGCCGCGATGGCATCGGCTGAGGTGGGCTCTTCCGCATCGGCGGGTTGCTCCACGAACACGTATGGGGCGATCCGCTCGAACGTCTTCGGTCCAATGCCGCGCACGTTGACCAGGTCCTCGGGGCGAGCAAAGTCGCCGTGCTCGGTGCGGTAGGTGAGGATGCGCTCGGCAAGGGCAGGTCCGATGCCCGGTAGTCGGTCGAGGAGGCGAGCGTTGGCTGTGTTGAGGTTCATCCGCACGGGTCCGGCGGCGACGCGCGTGCTGCGCGGCGTAGGCGGCGGACTGGCCTCAGCGACAGGCTCCGGCTCCCCCGCGTGCTCTGCCTTCTGCTCCGAGGTCTGCCCTGATGTCCGCGTCGAGTCGGGCGTCCCAGAAGGGATGGCGTCGGGATGCGGCGCGGCGATGGGCTCGGTCGGGCTGGCCTGCGCGAGCGCGGCAAAGGTGGCGTCGGTCTCGGCATAGAACGCGTCGTCGAACGGGACCTGGTGGGTCTGCCAAGCCCGGACGCCGAGGCCGAGTGAGAGCAGACCGGTCAGCGCGAGGAAGGCCGTCGCCTCGGTGCGGGTGATCGCGAGGCGGTGCTGGAGGTTGTAGAGCCGGGCCGTCCAGGCGGCGCGGTCGGTCCAGAAGACGCGGGTGCAGAAGCAGGGGCGAGCGAGGCGAGGCATGAGCGTAGGGGTTTGAGCATGAAACCGAAAGCACCCGTCTAGACAGCGGATTTCGTAGCCGCGTAACCTCGGCCCGTAATTCTCTCGCCCAAACGTCCTCAAATAGCTCCAATTCGGGTCTTTTCGCCACAATGAGCGTTGCAAGGCATGGTGCAGACACGCGCTCAGCGACTCGCTGGAAGCTTCCGTCTGCTGTCCACTGACCCACCGTTCACCGACTCACCGACCCTGTGATCGTCCGTACCGATGCCGTCGTGCTCCGCACCCTCGACTATGGGGAGACGAGCCAGATCGTGGCGCTCTTCACGCGCGAGCACGGGTTGCTGAGCGTGATCGCGAAGGGCTCGCGGCGGCCCAAGAGCCGCTTCGGCTCGACGCTCCAGCCACTCGCCTACGTGCAGGCGGTCTACTACTTTCGCGAGAGCCGTGGCCTCCAGACGTTGAAGGAAGCTGCCCACGTGCAGCGCTTCGCGACGCTCCCGCTCGACCTCGACCGACTCACGCGCGGGATGCGGATGCTCGAACTCGTCCGTGCGCTCTTCGAGGAGGGCGAGCCGAACCCCGCCGTGTTCAACCTACTCCTGCGCGGGCTCCACTGGCTCGACACCGCGCCCGAGCGTCCGGCGAATGGCCTCTGCCACGTCCAGTTGCGCCTCGCAACGTTGCTCGGCTTCGCGCCCGATGTGCGCCGTGAGGATCTCGAAGCGCTCTCCGACCACGGCGGCGTGCTCCGCCTCGACGATGGCTCCGTGGCACCACCCGAGGCAGCCTCGCAAGCGGGCATCCGCGCCAGCCGGGCTGCCCTCCGCGCCTTCGCCATCTTCGCCCGCACGGATCTCGACACCGCCTCGCGCCTCGCCCTGGACGACGCCACGCGCGCGGAGACCGAGCGGCTCGTGGACGCCTACCTCCGCACTCACGTCGGCGACGGCTACCCGACCCGCGTGCCCCGCGTGGCCAAGCAGCTTTCCTGACGGGGCATCCTCGTGAAGAATGGGATCCAACACTACCCGCACGTGGGAACTTGTTTGTTGTAACGATTATTTTAGTGGGAACCGCGCAACTCTGGCTCCGGTCAGCGTGCCGACACCTCTTTCTGCTCGTTCCCCAGTCCCATGACTCGCTTCTTCTTCTCTGGCGCGGCCTTCGCGCTCGTCCTGCTCCTCAGCGCCTGCGGCAACGTGGGCGACGCCCCCGAGGCCGAAACCACCGCTGTTCCCGACACCGATGCCGCCGAGGCCAGCGCCTTCGTCGGGCAAGCTTGGCCGCTCGCGGACGCGACCACCGTCCAGTGGCGCGGTGCGAAGGTGACCGGCAGCCACGACGGCGGCTTCAACGACGTCGCGGGCGCGCTCTACGTCGAGGACGGCGCGCTCACCGGCGTCGATGTCCGCATCGACACCCGCTCGATCTACAGCGACAACGACGACCTCACCGAGCACCTGAGCAGTCCCGACTTCTTCGCCGTCGCGGAGTACCCCGAGGCGCACTTCGAGGCCACCACCTTCGAAGCGCTCGCCGAGGCTCCCGAGGCGGCTCCCGAGGCGACGCACACCGTCACAGGCACACTCCTGATGCGCGGGGCTACCAACCAGATCAGCTTCCCCGCCACCGTCACCGTCTCCGGCGACAGCGTGATGGCCAAGGCCGACTTCATCATCGACCGCACGCGCTGGGGCATCATCTACGAAGGCCGGCCCGACGACCTCATCAGCGACGAGGTCCGGCTCATGCTCGACGCCGTCGCGGTGAACCCTGAGGCTACGATGACGGCGGCTGCGGAGTAGCTCTCACTCAGCGGTAGCGCCTCTGCTATTCTCGCACCGCCGCGTGGGTCATCGTGCCTGCGCGGCGGTCGCGTTTTCTGAGCGCACCACGATTCAGGGTTTTCCTGGTAGGGTTCGGGTTGACAATCCGAGCACGAACCGGTTTATTTTCTCAGTCTAAACGGGTATAGTCTCTGCGGATATGTGCATGTCCCTCAGAGACGACCCTTCCTGAGAGAAAGCGGCGGAGGATTCCTCGGCGTAGCACGATGAGCAGGCGGCAGTTAACACAGAAGCAGCACGCCTTTCTGCAGTACCTCGTCACACATGTGGGCGAGCACAAGGTATGGCCGACATATCGCGAGATCGTCGAGTACTTCGGCTACCGCTCGCCCAACTCGGTGACGCAGAATCTGCAGGCGCTCGCGAAAAAAGGCTTCCTTCAGCGCGATGACACTGGCTACCAACTCGCCCAGCGCGAGCAGCCGCAGACGGAGGGCATTCGCCTCGGCGGCCACATTGCAGACGGTGCGGTGCGCACCACGCGGACCTCGTCCCGTCTTGTGCTCTCCGACCTCGTCCCCGACCTCGCTGAGGTCCGTGCCTACGAGATCGGCGAGCAGCCCGTCGAGCCGGAGACACTGGCTGGGAGCACCCACGTTCTGGTCGGCGAGGCACGCGTCCCGGATGGCGAGATCGGCGTGGTGATGCTCGATGGCACCCTGGCACTGCGACGCGTCTACCCTGAGCCAGAAGGTTGGCGGCTGGAGGCGCTCAACGGGAAGGAGGTCACGAACCATACCCCCACGGAGGGTGTGCGCGTGATCGGGCGCTACGCAGGCCACGCCGGCGACTACGGCCTCGTGCGCGACCCGCTCGCGTTCATGCACCCTGACGACGTCGTCGCGGATCCGGACCACGCGGAGCCCGGCTACGACGAGCGGTAGCAGCGAACGAGCGCCAGCACGCGCTCTATCGATGCGAGCGCGCTCGCCGGTCCTGGCGCACTTGCTCGTACGATGCCTCCAGGTCAATCATTGGTGCGGGGTAGTTGTCCCCCAACTCGATGCCCGCTTTGCGCAGGAGGCCCTTCGGCAGCGTCCACGGTTTGTGCGCGTCGAAGCCGCGGAGGTGGGTGAGCTCCGGGAGCCAGTGGCGGACGTAGTCGCCGCGCCCGTCGTAGCGGTCGCCCTGGCTGAGGATGTTGAAGTAGCGGTCGCGCGGATCGGCCCCGACGCCGGCGTTGTAGGCCCAGTTGCCCCAGTTGCTCGTCACGTCGTAGTCCACGAGGCGGCTCTCGAAGTAGGACGCGCCCCATCGCCAGTCGAGGTTGAGGTTTTTCGTGAGGAAGCTCGCCACGTTCTGCCGCCCGCGGTTGGACATGAAGCCTGTCAGGTTGAGCTCGCGCATGTTGGCGTCGATGAAGGGGAAGCCCGTCTCGCCGTCGGCCCAGCGGTCGAAGGCGGCGCGGTCGCGTTCCCAGTCGATGTCCGCGCCGTCGGGACCACTGGCGTGGAAGAGCGCGTCGCCGTGGAAGACCCCGTAGAAGCGGAAGTAGTCACGCCAGATCAGCTCGAAGATGAGCCAGTAGGTGCTCTTGTTGGAGACGCGCTGGTCCTCGTAGGCGTCGACTTCAGCGTGGATGCGACGGGGCGAGAGACAGCCGTGCGCGAGCCACGGGGAGAACTTCGAGGAGTAGTCCGCGCCGAGCAGCCCGTTGCGGGTTTCCTTGTAAGTCTTGAGGAGGTCCTGCTCCCAGAAGTAGCGGTCGAGGCGCGCGAGGCCCTCCGTCTCGCCCCCATGCATGACGATGGCCGTGCGCTCGTCCTGGGCGTACGGCGTCAGGCCGAGGTCGGCGACCGATGGCAGCGTGCCCACGTCGATCCCGTCGGGCGGCGGTGGGAGCGTGTCGGGCGCGTCGTACGGAGAACGGACGCTCGATCGCTTCTCGACCTCGCGGCGGAACTTGCTGAAGACCTGCGGGAGGTTCTTCGCCGCGTCCATCGGGAGGTCGTCGAGGTGGTAGAGCGTGTGGCCCCAGAAGTAGGTGATCGGGATGCGCTCCGGCACCGCCTGGTCGACGGCGTTGGAGACGGTCATCTCCTCCGACATCGGCTCGTCGTGCGCGAAGACGGCCGCCACGTCGTGCTCCGCGACGAGCGCCGGGATCACCTCCTCGGGCTTCCCACGCCGCACGATCAGCTCACCGCCCCGACTCTGCATGGAGGCGCGGAGGTCAGCGAGGCTCTCGATCAGAAACTGCGCCCGCAGCGCGCCGGTCTTTGCAAAGCCCCAGCGCGTCTCGCCGAAGTGGCGCGGGTCGAAGCAGTAAACGGCGATCAGCCGATCCGCGCCATCCAACGCGGCGATGAGCGCTTCGTGGTCGTGGAGGCGGAGGTCGTTGCGGAGCCAGAGGAGATGGGTAGTCACGGGTGTGGGGGGATGTGTGGGGGAACGGCGTGGGGTATCGGAGCGAAGAGGCTGCGCTGCATGCTCCCACATCCTCACACCCGCTTGCTCCGATTCCGGCGGCAGCGCTCGGAGCAGTACTTCACCTCGTCCCACACGTCCGCCCACTTCTTGCGCCAGTCGAACGGACGGCCGCAGACAGCACACGTCTTCGAGGGGAGCGTGGACTTGGTG
>JBCDFO010000180.1:0-9159 GCA_039177895.1 Bacteroidota bacterium | reverse complement strand
GATCGGGACGGGCGCAGGCGACCCGCAGAAGATGGACCCGCAGGCGAGCCGCGAGACGCTCGACCACTCAATCATGTACATCTTCACCGTGGCGCTCCAGGACGGCACCTGGCACCACGTCCACAGCTATGCGCCCGAGCGCGCTCAGCGTGAGGACACGGTGCGCCTCTGGCACAAGGTCGAAACGACGGAGGACCCTGCCTGGACGGAGCGCTACCACCACCCCGATCCGCAGCAGCGCACCTTCGGCGGGCGCGTCGCGATCCATTTCGCGGACGGAACCGTGATCGAGGACGAACTCGGCGTCGCGAATGCCCATCCGGCTGGAGCGCGGCCGTTTGAGCGGCCCGATTACATCCGCAAGTTTGACACCCTCACCGACGGCCTCATCAGCCAGGGCGAGCGCAATCGCTTTATCGATCTCGTGCAGCAGCTCCCCGATCTGACCGCCGCGCAGGTCGCTGACCTCAACGTGGTGCTCGATGCCGCGACGCTAGAAACGAACCCGCGCACGGGAATTTTTGATTATTGATGTTCGATTTATGGTGTAGGATATCCACCAAGGTCTACATCGTAAATCTCAAATCCAAAATCTCTAATGCTAAACGTTTCCGTCCAGCCTAAAGAAAAGCGCACCGTGCTACGGACCCGTCTCGACGCGGGCGAGCTCGTGCGTTTCCCGGGCGCGTTTTCGCCCATCGTGGCGCAGGTGATCGAGCGCATCGGCTACGACGGCGTGTACATCTCGGGCGGCGCGCTCGCCAACGACCTCGGGCTCCCGGACATCGGGCTGACGACGCTCACCGAAGTAGCCCTGCGCGGCCGTCAGATCAGCCGCGTCACGAACCTACCAACGATCATCGACGCCGACACCGGGTTCGGCGAGGCAACGAACGCGGGACGTACGGTCGCGGAGTTCGAGGCGGCGGGGCTCTCGGGCTGCCACTTCGAGGATCAGGTCAACCCCAAGCGCTGTGGTCACCTTGGGGGTAAGCAGCTCGTGGAGCCGGAGGTGATGATCCAGAAGCTGCAGGCCGCCGTGCGGATGCGCACCGATCCCAACTTCCTGCTCATCGCCCGCACGGACGCACGCGGCGTGCTCGGCTTCGATGCCGCCGTAGAGCGGGCACGGGCCTACGTCGAGGCCGGGGCTGACATGATCTTCCCCGAGGCGCTCAAGGACGCCGACGAATTCCGGGCTTTCCGTGCGGCCGTCGATGCGCCGTTGCTCGCCAACATGACCGAGTTTGGCAAGTCGCCCATCTTCACGCTCGACGAGTTGCGTGACCTCGGCTACAACCTCGTCATCTACCCGGTCACAAGCCTTCGCTTCGCTCTCAAAGCCATTGAGGACGGCCTGACGCGCATCTACGAAGACGGCACCCAGCGCCACCTCCTCGATGACATGCTGACGCGCAAGCGACTTTACGACATCGTCGACTACGAAGCCTACAATGCCTTCGATCAGTCGATCTATGATTTTCGATTGTAGATTTCAGATTTACGATTGAACTTCACACGCAACAGCTTTACCAAATCAGAAAATCAAAAATGGAAAATCAACAAATCCACAAAGGTCTCTTTGGCGTCACCGTCGACCAGACCGCGGTCTCGAAGGTCATGGCGGAGACGAACTCGCTCACCTACCGGGGCTACCCCGTCGAAGAGCTTTGCGAGCATGCCACGTTCGAGGAGGTGGCCTACCTGATGTGGCACGGCGAGCTCCCCAACAGCGAGCAGCTAGCGCACTTTACGGACACCGAGCGCGGGCGGCGCGGGCTCACGAAGGAGCAACTCGGACTCCTGGACACCTTCGCCGATGACGCACACCCGATGGACGTACTTCGAGCGGGCCTCGCTGCTCTGGGCGCGGAGAAGGACCGAGGCTTCGCCGACGCGGTAGACGCCCAGCGGGACCACGCGATGAGCCTCCTCGCCAAAATCCCCACCTTTATCGCTGCCGACCACCGCCGCCGCAAGGGTCTCGACGCGGTCAGCCCGCGCGCCAACCTCGGCTTCTCGGAGAACTTCCTCTACATGATGACGGGCGAGGTGCCTGCTCCTGAGGTCGTCAAGGCGTTCGACGTCTCGATGATCTTGTATGCCGAGCACGGCTTCAACGCGAGCACCTTCACGTGCCGCGTCATCGCGTCCACGCTCTCCGACCTCAACAGCGCCATCACGGGCGGCATCGGCGCGCTCAAAGGACCGCTGCATGGCGGCGCCAACGAGGCCGTGATGTACATGCTCCTCGACATCGACGGCCCCGACGCAGGCAAAGCCTGGGTCGAAGATGCGCTCGCGAACAAAAAGAAAATCATGGGCTTCGGCCACCGTGTCTATCGCTCCGGCGACTCGCGCGTGCCGACGATGCGGAAGTACCTCCGCGGCCTCGCTATGATGAGCGACCGCATGGACCTCATCGAGACCATGGACGCCGTCGAGGGCACAATGCTTGACGCGAAGAACATCTACCCCAACGTGGATTTCGTCGCAGGCCCGGCGTACTACCTCATGGGCATCGAGATCGACTTCTACACGCCGCTCTTCGTGATGAGCCGCATCACCGGCTGGTGCGCACACTACTTCGAGCAGATCGGCGACAACCGGCTCATCCGTCCACTCGCGGCGTACACTGGTCCATCGCAGCGCCGCGTTGCGACCCTCAACCTTCGATAGGCAGCTCCAGTATCTCATGACAGCTGTCATTCAGCTTTTTAGCTCAGAAAAATACTCGAACATCTTTTGTCTAATTATTTCTATATTCTCTATACCTATTCTTCGACCTTTATAGGATAGGTGAGAAATACCGGGGCTTATTCTTCTCGATACTTTTTCATGAACCTTACTAGAGTGTACAATTATAACCTTTTTTCCATCGTCTACTGCTATCCCATACTCAAAAAACATCCAAGGAGATATTGAATACTTAGTACTACTACTAATCTTGATTTGAGAGTTTCCTTTCTTAACTCTAGGAAAGTTTAAATCATGATGCCATATACCGATAAAATAATCACATTCTTGAATTTTGTCTCTTACTTTCTCAATAATTGGATTTGAATCCGGATACTGATACTCATCAAACTCATAAGTATTACCCAGCTCCCTTCGCACCTCGTTAGCCTGAGCTTTCGCATAATGTGAGTACGACAAGAAAACAGTAGGCCTATCATCTTTCTCTATTCTTCTCTTTATTCTCCTTAATAAGCTAACTGTTTTATATTTATTTGCTGCATCTGATTTTTCTATCGACTCTAAAGAATTATCTATAGATACTAACCTACCCCTGTTTCCATATTCGCTATCTGGTTTTTTCATATGTCCATATATATTATGCCTCTCTTTGCTATATATACCAGGGCTTCTGGGATACATTGGAGCCCCTACCTTTATGTTAAACTTTGATTTATTTCCAACAAGGTCAGGAAGCATATTTATTCTGTCAGCTATTAGTCTATACAAAGAATCCTTTTCTATCTCCGATAAATCCATACTTCCTCTGTACTCCAGAACAGCTTCCCAAATACTCTCTTTTTTCTTATCATTTCTTTCCCGAACTCTCTCTACAGCAATATCTGCCACAGTTTCACCCTCCCCCTCTACCGAACTACCAGTTCTCAATATACCAGTCAGTATATTAAAGTTTGACTTAGATACCATACTAAGTATTTCATCTAGGGCGCCTGGAAAGTTTTTATGATAGAATCCTACATGTATAATCTTACCAACTACATTCTTATTTGGAAAAAAAATTCTCAAGTTTTTTTCCTTAGTGTCTGACATAATTATGTATTTCATCTTATCATAGTTGCTATATCCTAGATTATGCCGTATTATATCTATCATTTCAACCGAAATAGGTATTTGTACCATATAGTTACCACTCGCAGTCCTTTCAACTAGGGATCTACCAGTCGCGATAAATTTCGGACAGGTGTCAAGTGGCCCTATACTTACCTTAGGAAGATCAACACCTGAAACCTTCGTCCAAACCAATCTCTCTCCACACTTAATAATAATATCTTCGAATATTCTAACATACCTGTAATCATTTACCGGTAATATATATCTATAATCTTGATAATAATTTCTTGTGCTTTTGATAGTTTTTCTTTTTGGTAACTTTGACATAGAAAGGTCTATTATCATATTAGCACTATGATTACCCATAAAGTTAATTGACGAACTTTATTTCCTAACAATATTAACATCTAATTTTGATAAAACTCTTGCAATATCACCGACTAGGCCAATTCCATCAGCAAATGAAAATTCTAAAAGAGCCATATCTTCGCTTACACTTTGGAATCCATGAGAAGATACAATAATTTCGCAATGCATTTCACCACCACCAATGCCTGCCATTAGTCCAACGTTGACATTCATGTTTGGTACTAATCCAAGGTGTCCAGTATGAAAAGACGGGACTCTAACGACACTACTCCCTGAAGACATAAGCCTAGGGTAGTCAAGAACATACATTGCAGACAGGTGCTAGTGGGTATAACTGCTTGGTTTAGCAGTTCCCATGATAAGAAGCGACTAGTTACCATGCAAAGCTCAAGAACTTTAAGAACTCTTCGCCACGTCCCTTTCGAAGGCCCAGCCCACATCGCGACCTGGGCTGCTGCGCGCGGATACGCGTTAGCAACAACACGGCTATTTGCAGGAGACGATCTCCCTGACACGGCGGATCTGGATGGGCTGGTGGTGATGGGCGGACCGATGAACATCTACGAGGAAGACCGCTACTCGTGGCTCGTCGATGAGAAGGCACTGATCCGCGAGGCCATCGAGGCAGGCAAGCCCGTCGTCGGCGTGTGCCTCGGCGCGCAGCTTATCGCGGACGTGCTCGGGAGCCGCGTCGTGCCCGTCGGGCAGAAAGAGATCGGCTGGTTCCCGCTCCACCTCACGGACGCTGGCCAGGCGCATCCGTTGCTAGCGGGCGTACCGGCTTCCCTTCCGGTGTTCCACTGGCATGGGGAGACGTTTGCCCTCCCCAACGGTGCCGTTCATCTTGCCCGCACGCCCGTGTGCGAGACGCAGGCGTTTCTTTGGGGCGATCACGTGCTCGGCCTGCAATGTCATTTCGAAATGACGCGGTCGAGCGTAGACGCCATCATCGAGGGCTGTGCTGATGAACTCGCGGCGGCACAAGGTCAGCCGTGGGTGCAGAGCGTCGAGGCCATGCACGCTGTAGACGCGGTGACGGTACAACACGCTCACGCGGCGTTAGAAGTTATGTTGGACCAATTGTTTATTTTGCAATAATGGATATAGTTTGCTGGCGAGGAACCCTGAGGTAGCCTCAGCGCGTCGATGGAGCAGTATCGCTTGCACGCTGACCTCTGACGACCACCTACCCTGACGACCATGGCCTCGGAATCGCCCGCCCTCACCTACTGGCACGTCTGGACCGACGACGACGGCGTGAGCCGCCAGAGCCAGGCTACCCTTACCGGCTACGAGAAGTCTAGCATTAGCAAAGGGGCCGCCCCGCAGTTCAACAACTGGCTGATGCAAAGCGCGGCGCAGATTCTCTTCACCATGCACCCCGTTGGCTGGGTGGGCGAGTGGCACGAGAACCCCGAGCCGCAGTGGATCGTGCCGCTGCGCGGGCGCTGGTTCGTAGAGACGATGGACGGCCAGCGCGTCGAGATGGGACCGGGCGAAGTCTCGTTCGGGGCTGACCAGAACACGGTCGCCAATGAGCACGGGCACACCGGTCACCGCTCCGGCACGGTGGGCGGCGAGCCGTGCTACCTCATGGTCGTGCAACTCAAAGACGACGCCTTCACCGCTGCCCTCCCCGGCAACTTCGAGGACGACGCCTGATCTGGCGGCCTGATCAGCAGCGGGCTGGTCAGCGGAGCACGGCCCGCGTCGTCACCTGCTGGGCCCCAGCGCGGAGCCGGAGCACGTACACGCCAGCGGGCAGCGTCCCACGTTCCCACGCGAGTTCGTGTGCCCCGGCTGACCTCGCGCCGTCGAACAGGCGCGCGACCTCGCGACCGAGCGTGTCGTAGACAGACACGGTGACCGATGCCGACTCAGGCAGGGTGAACGCGAGGCGGACATCGCCACTTGAAGGGTTCGGGAACGCGCCCATCGAGATGGAGGACGTCGTCGGTGCTGCCTCCGTCGAGACGACGCCTCCAGGCGTAATCATCCGGATACGATCCACGGCACCGATGTACTCGCTCACGTAGAGCGTATCCCCTGTCACGGACGCCGCAATACCGTTCGGGCTGTTGAACCTGGCTTCGTCGGCCGGCCCGTCAGAGCGGCCGGGTACGCCGGAGCCCGCGAAGACGCGGCCGCTTCCGTCGCGCTCGAAGACGTGGACTTGGTTCGCGCCGAGATGGGTCGCGTAGAGCTTACCATCGGCCCAGACGAGATGCCCGATCGTGAACGGCTGCTGCACTGGTAGTGTCGCGAATAGCGACTGCGTCCCGTCGGGCGCGATCTGGACGATGCGGCCGTCGAAGATGTTGGCAGCGTAGAGATTGCCTTCGTCATCGAAATCGAGCCCAACGGGTGCGCTCAGAAGTCCCCCTTGGGCGAAGTCGGTGACGACGCCCTCCGGCGTGATCTTGGAGATGCTATCGCCGTTGCCGTTGGTCGCAGGGTCGTTGCTCACGACGCCGTAGTGCGAGACATACAGATTGCCCTCTGCGTCGGCGACGATGTCGCTCGGGCCCGCCCGTACGACGGCGAACTGGGAGACCTCGCCTGCGGGCGTGACGCGGCTCACGGTCGCGCTCTCCGTGTTGAGGGGGGTGAACTCCGTCACGTAGAGGTTGCCATCAGGTGCGCGTGTGAGGTGGATGGGCCCAACGAGGCCGTCTGCGAACGTCGCGAGGGTTCCGTCGAGGCCGACGGCGTAGACCTTCGTCCCGACGAAACCGCCGACGGCGTAAAGCTGGCCGTCCGTGTCGTCCACGTAGAGGCCGTCCATGGTCTGGGAGGTCGGAAACGAGATGCTGCTGACGGTCTGGGCGGAGGCCCACGGAGCGAGCAGCAGGAAAGCGACGAGGATGGGGTAGCGCATGGTCGGGAGTAGGTCGAGGGTGCGAAAGCTGCGCGGGCGGTAGCGGCACCGACGCATCGGTACGATGGCGTCGAAGCCGAATGCCACCACCGCTGCCGCGCGGCGCAACGTAGTCCTCTCATTCGCCCCGTCTCTGCCCTGTGGGGCGAGCCGCACCACCCTGGGACGAACGGGACCGAGCCGGGACGGCCCGGACACCGTGCGAGGCGACTGGCTCGCTGTTCCTCGCTGAAGCAGAACCCGACCCGTTCAGAAACCGATTTCGAGCACGGACCGCAGCCCCGCTCGATACGTGCGGCTCATCGGCACCTTGGTCCCGTCGCGCAGCATCACCGTGAAGTCGCCGTGGGACGCCGGGATCAGCGACGCGACCCGGTCGAGGTTGACGACAGCGGAGCGGTGAACGCGCGGGAAGCGGCGCGGGTCGAGCCGCGACGCCACCCGCGTCAGCGTCTCGCGAATGAGATGGCGCTGCCCGCCCGCATGGACGAGCACGTAATTGCCCTGCGCCTCAATCCAGTCCACGTCCGCAACCTGGACCACATCAACGCGGTCGGCCTGCCGGACAGCGAGGTGCTGAACGTAGGGCTGTGTCGGTTGCAACGCGCCCGCGAGCGCCGCAAGGTGCGCCATAGCCTCAGGCTGAGCCCTTCCTCGAACCTGCTGCTTCGCATGAGCCAGCGTCGCCGCAAACTGGGCCTGGCTGTACGGTTTGAGCAGATACCCGGCCGCGTGGTGGTTGAACGCGTCGATGGCGAATCGGTCGAACGCCGTCGCGAAGACGACCACGGGCGCGGGCTCGCGGGGCAGGCGTTGCAGTACGTCGAAGCCTGAGAGCCCCGGCATCTGCACGTCGAGGAACAGCAGCGCCGCCGGCTGCGCCTCGTACGCTTCGAGCGCCTCCACCCCATCCCCGCACGTCGCGACAACCTCGATCTCCGGATCTGCGTTGAGCCAGCGGACGAGCTTCCTGCGCGCGGGCGGCTCGTCGTCCACGACCATGGCCGTCATACGGCTGGGCTGCGCACCGGGCGTCTGGTTTGCTGCTGGGGTGCGTTTCGGGGTACGATCAGGCATGCACGGAGCACCGTAGACAGGGCATAGACAGCGGCTCAGGCAGCAACATCGACGAGCGAGCTTTCGGCCGGGCAGGATTCCGGGACGAACGGGACGTACGGAAACCGAAGCGTCGCCTGGACCTCGTGACCGGCCACGCCATACGTGAGCGAGGCGCCCTCGAACGCCTGCGACAGACGCGCCCGCGTGTTCGCGATCCCCACGCCGAGCCCCCCTCCACCAGTACGCCCCGTCGTGGATACGGCAACGCCCGGCGCGGCCGTGTTGGTGACGCGAACGATCACGTCAGACTGTGCTCGCTCGCAGGACACGGCAATCCGCCCGGGCCCCACGTGTTTGGCTACGCCGTGCCGCATCGCGTTCTCGACGAGTGGCTGAAGGAGCAGATGCGGCACGCAGGCCTCCCGCGCGTCTGGTGCCACATCGAGCGAGACATCGAGCCGCTCCTCGAACCGGTCCTGCTCGATGGCCAGGTAGCGCTGGCAAAACTCGACTTCTTCCCAGAGGGGTACCACGTCACGGTCTGCGTGGTCGAGGGTGAGCCGGAGGAAGCCACCGAGGCGAGCGAGCATGTCGTCCGCGGCCTCGGGGTCGTCGTGGAGGGCGGCGGAGACCGTGTTGAGCGCGTTAAAGAGGAAATGCGGTTGCAGTTGCATCTTCAGCGCGCTCAACTCCGCCTCAGCGAGTTGTGCCCGCAGGCGCGCCGACCGCTCCTCAGCACGGTGGAGGCGGCGCACGTAGTCGGCCGCGAGCGCGAAACCTGCGATGGCCGCGTAGACGATGCAGCCGAACGGCATGCGAAAGCTGACCAGCGTCGCCAGGTGGATATCGAGCAGCGATGCCAGCGGTGTGCGCTGCGGCACGCCCAGGCCTTGCCCCATGGCATAGACGCCGCTGAAGAGGGCTAGGCTCACGAGGTAGACGCCGCCGCTCGCCGCTATCGCCATCAGCAGATGTACGGCCCAGCGCCGGGACGGCGTGCGAAAGGCAACCCCTTCACGCTGGACGCCGACCCACACGACCGGCGT
>JBCDFO010000179.1:0-9191 GCA_039177895.1 Bacteroidota bacterium | reverse complement strand
GCCGAGGTCAGCGCAGACGTCAGCGAGGACCGCGAAGGCGTGCGCGGTTTCGAGGGCAGGAATGATGCCCTCCGTCTCCGCGAGCAGCGTCACGCCGTCGAGTGCTTCGCGGTCGGTGACGGGGAGGTAGTCCACCCGGCCTGACTCTTTGAGGTAGGCGTGCTCCGGCCCGACGCCCGGGTAGTCGAGGCCCGCCGAGACGCTGTGGGCAAGCTGTACCTGCCCGGCGTCGTCCTGCAGGAGCAGGCTCATCGCGCCGTGGAGGATACCCGGTTCGCCGAGCGTGAGCGTCGCGGCGTGCTTGCCGTCGAGCCCCTCGCCCGCAGCCTCCGCCCCGACGAGCCGCACATCGTCGTGGAGGTACGGGTAGAAGATGCCCATCGCGTTGGAGCCGCCGCCCACGCAGGCGACGACGGCGTCCGGCACCGCGCGGCCCTCCTTCGTCAGCAACTGCGCCCGCGTCTCCTCGCCGATGACGCGGTGGAAATCGCGCACCATCATCGGATAGGGATGGGGTCCAACGACCGAGCCGATGATGTAAAACGTGCCGTCGGGGTCTTGCACCCAGTCGCGGATGGCCTCGTTGGTGGCGTCTTTGAGCGTCTGCGAACCACTCGTTGCAGGGCGCACTTCCGCGCCGAGGAGTTGCATCCGTAGCACGTTGAGTCTCTGTCGCTCGATGTCCTCAGCGCCCATGTAGACTACGCACGGCATCCCAAACTTGGCACACACTGTGGCCGTTGCCACGCCGTGCTGCCCCGCGCCGGTCTCCGCGATGATACGGCGCGTGCCCATTCGACGCGCGAGTAGGATCTGCCCGATCGTGTTGTTGATCTTGTGCGCCCCGGTGTGGCAGAGGTCCTCGCGCTTGAGGTAGATCTTCGGCGCGCCCTGCGGCCCGGCTACCCGTTCGGCCAGGCGTGGCGCGAGCGTGAGTGCAGTCGGGCGTCCGACGTACTCCCGCAACAGCGCGCGGTACTCCGCCTGAAAGGCGTCGTCGGCCCAGGCCTCGGCAAATGCCGCTTTGAGGCGCTCCAGCGCTGGAACGAGGATTTCGGGGACGAACGCACCGCCGAAGCGCCCGAAGCGCCCGCGCGCGTCGGGCAGCGTCACGGGATCGAGTGCCTCAGGGGCAGCAGAAACAGGAGAGACCAGGGTCATGAGGAATGCGAGGTCGGGGAAAACAGGGCGCGAAAGGTACGGCTTCCCAACGCTGCGTACTCTCAGACGTTGCGCCAGCGAGGGGCAAAGGAGCATACCCTGGCTGCTTGACCTGGCCGGTCTCTATTCGATCAGCTTGAAGAGCGCCGCCCCAGGACGCTGGAACGACACGCGCAGGTTCTCGACGGTCGGCGGCTGCGGGTCCGGGACGTGCGCCTCCTGCTCACTGTGCCAGACCATCTCCGTGTCCTTCGGGATGTGCATGCTGGCGTCGCCTTGGAAGCTGATGAGCAGGTAGTGATCACCGCGCACGAGGCGGAGGCCGAAGCGCCCGTGTGCCGTGGACGTGTACTCGCCGCCGAGGGTCTTGCGGAGCGCGAGCAGGTCCGTGTAGTAGGCTAGCGTGCCCTTGTGCTCGGGGAGGACGAGTTCGCGCCAGTCTAGCTTGCTGCGCTGGAACGTCTCGGGGTCCTGGGGGTCCGGCACGCCGTCGCGGAAGCCCGCGTGGTCGTACATCTCGCGGACGCGGCCCTCGCGTACGGTCGGACCGATCTCGTCGTTGTGATCGGTGAAGAACTGGAACGGCGTACGCGCTGCCCACTCTTGGCCCTGGAAGAGCAGCGGTGTGAGCGGCGCGAAGAGCAAGGCCGCGCTGGCAGCGCGATACGTCGCCAGGTCGATGTCAGCCGTAAGGCGGGTGCCGCCCGCGCGGTTGCCGACCTGGTCGTGGTTCTGGATGTAGATCACGCACTGCTCCAGCTGCACTTCCGGCCCCTTGCGCGGATTCGTCTCCGTGCCCCAGGCCTGGCCTGTGAGCGGGTTGCGACGGCCGTCGTAGAACCACCCCTGGCTGAGCGTGTGCGCGATGTCGCGCGCCTGCGTACCAGTGAAGGCGCCGTAGTAGCCCTGCGTGTCGCCCGCGGTGTAGTTGCGGATCTGGTGATGGAAGTCGTCTGTCCAGACGCCGTCGAGGCCGTAGCCCGGCGCGTCCTCGTCGTCGGGCGTGAAAATGAGCGTGTTGAGATTCCGGTGGTCCTCAGCGATGAGGAAGCGGCGATACGTGTCGTGCTCCGTCTCGAAGGCGCGGACGGCGTTGCGGAGTTCGAGCAGGAAGTGGGGGTCCGAGTCGTCGTACATCGCGTGCGTTGCGTCGAGGCGCAGGCCGTCGATGTGGTACTCGCGCATCCAGTGGAGGGCGTTCTCGATGAAGAAGGCCCGGACGCCTGCGCTGCCCTCGTCGTCGAGGTTGATGGCGGGGCCCCACGGTGTGTGGTGACGCGTAGTAAACATCGGCGCATAGGCAGCGAGGTACGCCCCGTCCGGCCCGAGGTGGTTGTAGATCACGTCGTGGAAGACGGCCAGGCCAAGCTGGTGGGCCGCGTCCACGAAGGCCCGAACGTCGTCCGGCGTACCGTAGGTGTGGCTCGGCGCAAAGAGCGCGGCGTGGTCGTAGCCCCAGTTCCAGCGTCCAGGGAAGTCGGCCAGCGGCATCAATTCGACCGCCGTGATACCGAGGTCGCGGAGGAACGGCAGCTTCTCACGCGCCGCGTTGAGCGTGCCCTCCGGCGTGAAGGTGCCAACGTGCAACTCGTAGAAGACGAGGTCGCCGTGGGTCACGCCGCTCCAGGCACCGTCTTGCCAGGCGTAGGTGCCTGGATCGACGACTTCGCTCGGGCCGTGGACGCCCTCCGGCTGGAAGCGCGAGGCTGGGTCGGGAAACGGGGTTTGGTCGTCCAGCTGGAACCGGTAGCGTGCGCCAGCGCCGACGCCTTCGATGAAGGCTTCGACGTAGCCCACGCCGCCAATCTCGACGGACTCCATGGGGACGATCTGGGGCGAATCGCCTTCGAGGTGAAGCGTGACCGTGGTGGCTTTGGGAGCGTGTGTGCGGAAGCGGGTGCCGTTGGCTTCAACGAGTGCGCCGAGGCGGGGGTAGGTTGTCGTCTCCATCAGAAGAGCGTAGGTGCGAAGAAAGGCGTCGCTAGAATACCGGCTGTAACCTATACCATGTCACGAACGGTCCGAGGCAAGGACCGCACAACGTGGCCCACGCCCGGAGTTCGCGCGGCCTTCACGTCGAAGCTGCCCGGCTGCGCTGCCACGCGTCAAGCAACCGATTCACCCATGACCGACACTGACCCGATGTCTGACAACGTCTACCTGACGGGGTTCATGGGGAGCGGCAAGAGCACTGTTGGGCCGCTAGTGGCCGAGCAACTCGGCGCGGCGTTCGTGGACCTGGATGCGGCCATCGAAGAGACGGTAGGGCGTCCCATCGCGCAGGTGTTTGCTGAACAGGGCGAGGACGCGTTCCGTGAAGCCGAGCGCGCGGCGCTCCGTGCTACCACGTCTCGGAGCGGCCTCGTTGTCGCCACAGGCGGTGGGGCGTTGCTTGCTCCCGAGGCGTTCGACGCGGCAGCAGGGGCTGGGACCGTGGTGTTCCTGCGGGTGCAAGCTGAGGTGCTGGTTGCTCGGCTCGCTCCGGAGGCGGCTCACCGTCCGCTGCTGCACAATGCCTCGGGGATACCGCTCGAAGGAGAAGCGCTGGCGCAACGCATCGCGTCGTTGCTGGCCGCGCGAGAGGCGGCGTACGAGCGGGCGCACGTCGTAGTGCAGGCAGACGACCTGCCTCCTGCGTTGCTCGCGCGCTGGGTCGTGATGGCGGTGGCGGATATCTCGGCAACGAGAAGTGAGCCTAATGCCGGACACACGGATCATAAAAAAAGCGCCGATCCGGGTCAGGATCGGCGCTGAGTAGCGGGGACAGGATTCGAACCTGCGATCTTCGGGTTATGAGCCCGACGAGATACCACTTCTCCACCCCGCAATGGGAATTAAGAATGTAACACAATGCACGAGGGAGTGCAAGCGGCGTTCCGTCACGCAGCGCAGGAAGCAGTAAAGATCCGGTAAAGTGCGAGGATCGCCGCCAACGCAGGGGAATGCCGCGCGGGTGTCATAATTTCCACCAGCGCGTGCTGCTGTCCCGCAAGGCGGTCGCGCGTGCCGACCCCGTTTCACCAGCTTGTCTTCCGCTCTCGCCATGGCCACGGTCCATCCCTTCCGCGCGCTGCGCCCGGTCCCTGAGCACGCCGAAGAGGTCGCCTCCGTCCCGTACGACGTCATCAACACGGAGGAAGCCCACCAACTCACCGACGGGCGGCCCCGCTCGTTCCTGCACGTCATCCGCCCCGAGATCGACCTGCCGCCCGGCACCGACGAGCATGCCAACGAGGTCTATGCCAAGGGGGCCGAAAACCTCCGCGCCCTCGCGGCCGATGAGGCGACTATTCAGGAGGCCACACCCGCGCTCTACGTTTACCAACTCGTCATGGACGACCGTCCGCAGGTGGGCGTCTTCGCCTGCGTGAGCGTCGCAGAGTACGACGACGGGACGATCCTCAAGCACGAAAACACGCGTCCGGCCAAGGAAGACGACCGCACCCGGCACATCCTCACCCAGGAGGCCCACGCCGAGCCGGTCATGCTCACCTACCGGGGCACTGACGCTATCGACGACCTCGTGGACGCTGCGATGGACGCCGATCCGCTCTACGACTTCACCGCGCCCGACGGCGTCGAGCACACCATCTGGAAGATCGACGACCCGCAACCGCTTGTGGCAGCCTTTGGCGAGGTTGAGAACCTCTACATCGCGGACGGGCACCACCGCTGCGCTGCGGCTAGCCGGGCAGCCAAGGAGCGCCCCGACAACCCGGAGGCGCAGCGCTTCCCGGCGGTGCTCTTCCCGGTGGAGGAGATGGAGATCCTCCCGTACAACCGCGTCGTCAAGAAGCTGCCAGCCGGGAAGCGCCGCTTCCTCCAGCAGCTCGAATACAAGTTTGACGTGGAGCCGGTCCTCTTCGCCGACCCCGACGAGCCGGGCGAGGTGCGGGTGTACCTCGGCGACAACCAGTGGTACCGCCTCCTGCTCCCCGATACGGAGCGCGACGGCGTCGCGGCGACGCTCGACGTGGCCCGGCTCGGGGAGCACGTCCTGGAGCCGATGCTGCGGATCAGCGACCCGCGCACAGACGATAACATCGACTTCGTGGGCGGTATTCGCGGCACGGCAGAGCTGGAGCGGCTCGTCAACACGGGCGAGGCCGAGCTGGCCATCGCGATGTACGCCACGGACCCCGACGAACTCCTCGATGTCTCGGACGCGGGCGAACTGATGCCCCCGAAGTCGACCTGGTTCGAGCCCAAGCTGCGCAGCGGCCTGCTGGTTCATCTCTTCTAGGTCCAGGGTCGCGGGTCGTGGGTCTGGGGTCCTCCTGGGCAAGCATCTGACCCTTGACCTACGACGCCTGACCCACGACCCCTCCCATGCACCTTCTCATCGCGGACGCCTTTTCTGCTGTGGCCCAGGACGACCTCCGCGCCGCCGGTCACACCATCGTCTTCGATCCATCGCTCAAGGGCGAGGCGCTCATAGCGGCGCTGCGGGCGGAGCAGCCACAGGTGCTCGTCGTCCGCTCGACGAAGGTGACGGCCGACGTGCTCGACGCGTCAGGGGCGCTGGAGTTGATCGTGCGGGCTGGGGCAGGCGTCGACACCATCGACGTGGCAGGGGCTGCGGAGCGGGGCCTTTTCGTGGCGAACTGTCCGGGTAAGAACGCCGCCGCCGTAGCCGAGCTCGCCTTCGGGCTCATCGTCGCGCTCGACCGGCGGATTCCCGACAACGTGATCGCGGCGCGCGAGGGGCGTTGGGAGAAGGCCCTGTTTGCGAGTGCGCGGGGACTCCGAGGCCGGACGCTCGGGCTCGTCGGGCTCGGTCATATCGGGCAGGCGATGGTGGAGCGAGCGAAGGGCTTCGGGATGCCGGTCGTGGCGTGGAGCCGGTCGCTCACGCCTGCCAAGGCGACGGCGCTAGGCATCGGCTATGCCGAGTCGCCGTTGAAAGTGGCAGCCCGGGCCGACGTGGTGAGCCTCCACGTCGCGGCCACACCGGAGACGCAGCATCTGGCCAACCAGGCCTTTTTTGAAGCGATGCGGCCGGGCGCGTTCTTCATCAACACGGCGCGCGACAGCGTCGTGGACGAGCGGGCGCTCACCTGGGCGATCCGCGAGCGCGGCATCCGGGCGGCGACCGACGTGCCCGCAGGCGAACCGCAGGCGAAGCAGACCGACTGGACCCACCCGCTTGCCGACGACCTCTACCTCACGCATCACATCGGGGCCTCGACGGCGCAGGCAACCGAAGCCATCGGGCGCGAGGCCGCGCGCGTGATTCTTACCTACGCCGAGACCGGTCAGGTGCCCAACGTGGTCAATCTGGCCGCGGCCACCCCTGCGACGCATCTGCTTACCGTCCGTCACCGCGACAAGGTCGGCGTCCTCGCTGGCGTCCTCGATCACATGCGCCAGGCGGGCTGGAATGTGCAGGAGATGGAGAACCTCATCTTCGAGGGCCACGCCGCGGCCTGCGCGCGCATCCGCTTCCAGGGTCACCCAGACGAAGCCGTGCTCGACCGCATCCAGGAGACGGACGACGTGCTGGCGGCGACGGTCATTGCCCTGGAGTGACCGGGTGTCTGCGTGAAGCTCCTCGAAACCGTCTACCGAGCGCGGGGCCGTCCCGTGCCGTACTACGCGCGCTACCCGCTGTGGCTCTTGCTCTGGAAGCCCGTGCGCAAGGTGCTGAACGTCGTCGTCATTCCGAACATCCCACTCAATAGCCTGCGCATCCTGCTCTACCGCCTGGTGGGTTACCGCATCGGCCGCAGCGTCTTCATCGGGATGAAGTGCTACCTCGATGACATCGAGCCGCGCAACACGGTGATCGGGGACGGGGTGATCATTTCGCACGGCTGCTACTTCGTGCTGCACGGGCGGGGACAGTCGTGGAGCCACATCACCATCGAAGCAGGGGCCTACATCGGCATGCGCTCAACGCTGGTGGCACGAGCAGAACCGCTGACCGTGGGGGCGGACGCCATCGTCGGAGCCGGTTCGCTCGTCCTCAACAACGTCGTGGCTCGTACGACCGTGGCAGGGCACCCAGCCCGGAGACTCCATGCCGATGAGACGGAGAGGGGAGAAGTCGATGAGAATGGAAGGGCGGGTGAGCAGGGAGCCGCACGTGCACCCTCATGAGCAGGCGTTGCGCGTTGAGGGTGGGTCCCCTCACCAACCGTGCTCGACCATGAACCACGCGCTCACCGAACTCGTCTGCATCCTCGACCGCTCCGGCTCGATGGAGTCCATCCGCGCCGACGCCATCGGCGGCTTCAACGCCTTCCTCGGCGAACAGAAAAAGCTCGACGGCGAAGCGCGGCTCACGCTCGTGCTGTTCGACCACGAGTACGACCGCCGCCTCGACGCGGCTCCGCTCGCCGAGGTCGAGCCGCTGACCGAGGCCACCTTCGTTCCGCGCGGCAACACGGCCCTGCTCGACGCCATCGGGCGCACCATCGATGATGTCGGGGCGCGGCTGGCGCGTACGCCCGAAGCCGAGCGGCCCGGCAGCATCCTCGTCTGCATCCTCACGGACGGCATGGAGAACGCGTCGAGCGACTACACCCGCGACCGCGTCAAGTCGATGATCGAGCACCAGCAGAAGAAGTACGGCTGGGAATTCCAGTTCCTCGCGGCGAATCAGGACGCGTTCGCGGAAGCGAGCCGCATCGGTATTGCTCGGCCTAACGCGATGCCGTTTGCCGCCGACGCAGCAGGGACGAAGGCCGCGTTCGCGCAGGTATCGGCCCGCGCAACAAAAGCACGAAAGCGGAGCTGACTCGCGGCTAGGCCGTCCGCTCCGTGTGCTCGCTGACGGTGTTCTTAAACAGCATCGCTTGCCACGAGAGCTGGCCCCGGTCCTTCAGCGCGCCCTGGTGCGTCTGGGCAAAGTTGAGCAGCGCCACGAGCAGCACGCCTCCGACGGTGTTGCCGAGCGTCGTGGGTACGATGAAGCTCGTGAAGCTCTCGACGAAGGTGGCTTCGCCGAGGAAGGCCAGGAAAAAGACCTCACACGAGCCAACGATGCAGTGGAAGAGGTCCGCCGACGGAATCAGAAACATAATGCCCACGACGAGGGCGAGGCGCGTCGTGGAGTCGCGGACCGCGTGGGTGAGCCAGACCATGCCCGCGACGAGCCACCCGGCGATCAGGCCTTTCCAGAAGAGAGCCACTGCAGGCGTTTCGAGCGCGTGCTCCCCGAACTTGCGGGCGTACTCGAACGCCTCGGGCGTCAGGATGGGCGCGGTTGCAATCGCGAAGGCGGCAAGGGCGGAGCCGAGCAGGTTGGCCGCGAGGACGAGCGCCCAGAGCAAGAGCAGGCGCGGGATTGTGGCGCGGCGCGTGAGGACGAGCGCCACCGGCGTCAGCGTGTTCTCGGTGAACAACTGGTAGCGCCCCAGCACGATGAACACGAAGCCAACGGGGTAAACCAGGTTGCCGAGCATCTCGGAGCCCGTCGCGGCCGTCACGCCAGCGCGCGCGATGAACGAGAGCGCAATCGACAGGCCCGCCGCCAGGCCGCTAAAGAACAGCAGGCGGCTCGGTTCGCTGAACTCCTCATCCGCTGTGGCAACGACACGCTCGAAGATCTCCTGCGTCGAGAGGATGTCCCGCACGGCCCGCCCTGAAGCTGGGGCTCCAGAGTCCGACGAGTCGAGGGCGTCGCGGAGGCTGCGGCTAAGGTCGTCGGCTAGCTCGCCGGGCGTGGTGGGGTCGGGATCGGTCCGCGCCCCGGGCGCGCGGACGAAGGATTGCGGTTTCACAGGGGATGTGCAGGTAATGAGAGGAGCAGGCGTTCGACCGCCTGCCCGCACGGAGGTTTCGCGCAGATCGGTACGTCGATTGCTCACGCAGACGGAACGAGCCTATCTTGCCGTTCTGTCGTCCCCCATCTGTTTTGTCGCTGTGAACTCCCTGTTCCGTTCCACGCGGATAGCCCGGCTCGTTGTCGGGAGCGTGCTGCTCGGCTTGCTGAGCAGCATGGTGGGGACGGTGGCCGTAGCTGCCCCGGCGCACCCGCGCCACGCGTGGCAGCAGGCGCTCACCGATGGCACGGTGGAGCAGGCCGT
>JBCDFO010000178.1:0-9207 GCA_039177895.1 Bacteroidota bacterium | reverse complement strand
GCTGTCGACAACGCCTCGGGCGTGGCGATGCTGCTGGAGATGGCCGAGGGCATGGCCGCAGCGGAGCCCCCCGCGCGCAGCATCTACTTCCTCACGCTCTCGGCCGAGGAGTCGGGCCTGCTCGGCGCGGCGCACTACGCGGGCGACCCGGTCGTCCCGCTCGCGCACACCATCGCGAACGTGAACGTGGACTCCGGCAACCTCAACGGGCGCACGACCGACATCGTCGGCATCGGCGCGGAGCGGAGCGAGATGCTGCGCTACCTCCGCCAGGCCGCCGCCGCCGAGGACATGACCGTGACGCCGGACAACCAGCCCAACCAGGGCCTCTTCTTCCGCTCCGACCAGCTCGCGTTCGCGCGGGGCGGCGTCCCCGCCATCTTCGTCAACACGGGCACGGACTTCGTCGGGCAGCCGGAGGGCTACGCGGCTGAGATCAAAGCGGAATACCGCCGCGAGCGCTACCACCAGCCGTCGGACGAGTATGACCCTGAGACGATGCCGCTCGGCGGGCTCATCCAGCAGACCCGCGTGGCGACGCGCCTGACGTGGGGCCTCGCCGACAGCGACCTCCGCCCGGCCTGGAAGCCCAGCGAAGCCTTTGCCGAGACCCGCGCCCGCTCCGAGCGCGAACTCGGCGGCTGACGTTTGACGTTAGTCCCCACGCCTACCCATTCGTGGCATCAGGGGCTGCTGAGCCCGAGTTGCTCCCGCAGGACCTCGTCCTCTGGGCTGTTCTGGCCCCAGTAGGCCGAGCGAAGTTGCGCCTTGCGCGTCGCGGTCGTGGTGACGGCCTGGCCGCGCGCGCGGCGCGTCTCGGTCCAGCCCTCGATTTCGTGCGGGAAGGCGGCGCGGAAGCGGATCGCAAGCGTCCGGCCGAGGTCCGGGTAGGCGAGCGTATAGGTCTGCACCCCGTCAGCGTCGGGCGCGCTCAGGGATGGCTCCGCGGTGTGCGCCTGCCAGTCGATGTGGCTGAAGCGCTGGTAGGTAGTGCCGGGGAGCATGGTCAGGGGCTCAGTTGGCAGCGCGCTGGGGTTGAGCCGGATCATCGTCCAGACCTCGTCCTCCAGCATGACGCCCTCGAAGGCGAGGTCCTGGTCGCCCTCGCTCTCGAAATAGGAGCGGAACTCCAGGCCGTAGCCCCCCTGTCCGTCAGCGCCTGAGCGGTTGAGCTGCGTGAACGTGTGCCCGCACCACTCCTGCGAGGTCGTCGTAACCTTCAGCGTCGGCGCGGCGTCGACGGGCTGAAAGACCGAGGTCATCATCGAGTAGGGGTAGATGCCGGTCAGGAACGAGCGCGTGGCGTTGAGCTTGAGGACGGTCGCCTCGTCAGGACCACCCGTGCTGCGGTCGAGCTTCACCTGCTTGCTGCGCGAGAACGGCTCCGTCACGTAGACGAGGACGGCCTCGCCGTCGTGCTGCGCGCCGTAGCGGGCCTGGTCGAGGTCGTAGCTCGTGATCTCGGCGACGCCCTGGTACCAGTACGCCCCGAACTCGTCGGCGGAGACGCCGTAGCCGGGTCCGTATTCGTCGGAGGCGTCAAACGAGGCAGGTGCCATGGGCACGCTAGTTTCGGGCGCGGAGTTCGGTGCGAGGCAGGCCGCGAGGAACAGGGGAAGCGAGAGGAGAAGCAGACGCATGGCGGGATCAGGTTGGTGTCCGCCGAGAACCCAGCGCCTAGGCACCATGATCCAAGGGGGACGTGAGAAGTGGAAGGCAGAAGTAGACGCCTCGTCGCCCTGAGATCTCACCCTCCAGGCTCCACCCCCTCGAAGGTCCCCCACCTCCCTTTTTCGTTCTCCCCTCCCTACAGCATCCCGCGCAGCTTCTCGGTCTGCACGACCCGCTCGATGCCGATGTCGAAGGCGGCCTCCCGCAGCGTCGTGCCTTCGGCCCTCGCGCGGCCGCTCACGGCTGCGTAGGCTACAAGCAGGATGTCCGCGAGCTTCTGATTGACCTCGGCCTCGGGCCAGGTGTACTGCTGGAAGTTCTGGCTCCACTCGAAGTAGGACACCGTCACGCCGCCCGCGTTGGCGAGGATGTCGGGGATGACGACCACGCCGCGCTCGGCGAGCGTGCGGTCGGCGTTGGGCGTGACGGGCAGGTTCGCGCCCTCCACCACGAGCCGCGCTTTCACGCCATCAACGTTGCCCTCGTGGATGGCCGCTTCGAGCGCGGCCGGGATGAGCACGTTGCCGTCGAGCGCCATGAAGTCGTCGTGCGACACGGTCTCCACGCCTGGTGCGCTGTAGCCTGCGAGCGAGCGGTGGCCCACCTCGGCGACGTAGCGCTGGAGCGCAGGCACGTCGAGCCCGTCGGCCGCGAAGAGCCCGCCCGAGATGTCCGACACCGCGACGACGCGCGCGCCAGCCTCGTGGAGGAGCAGCGCCGCGTTCATGCCCACGTTGCCAAAGCCCTGCACGATCACCCGGAGGTCGGCGAGCGCCATGCCGAGGTCGTTCGCCGCTTCGAGCGTGAGCAGCATCACGCCGCGCCCGGTCGCTGCGGCCCGTCCGCGTGACCCCCCGAGTTCGAGCGGCTTGCCCGTGACGATGGCCGGGTTGTGGCCGTGCTGGCGACCATATTGGTCCACGACCCACGCCATTACCTGCGCGTTGGTGCCATAGTCCGGCGCGGGTACGTCGCGGTTCACGCCGAGGATGAGGTGAATGCGTGAGATGTAGCGCCGCGTAAGCTGCTCCATCTCACGCGCGCTGAGCGTCCGGGCATCGACCTGGATACCGCCCTTGCCGCCGCCGAACGGGATGTCCACGAGCGCCGTCTTGTAGGTCATCATCTCGGCGAGGGCGCGCACCTCCTGGTCGTCCACGGTAGGCGCGTAGCGGATACCGCCCTTGAACGGCCCGCGCGCGCCGTTGTGCTGGATGCGGAAGCCCGTGAAGACCTCCAGCGAACCGTCGTCGCGGCTGAGCGGCACCTCGACTTTGAGTTCGCGGAAGGGCGTGCGGATGAGCATACGCCAAGAGTCAGGCAAGCCGAGGCGTTCGGCCGCCGCATCGAAGTTGGCAGTGGCGATTGCGTAGGCGGAGACGGCTGGCGGGGCGAGTACAGCAGACATAGCGCGGGGGAGCGGTTGGGGAGGCAGCACGCCGAGCGACGCGCTGCACCAACGTACGGGTTTCTGCTGAACCTTCCACCTCAGGATCCGTTGGATGCACTCGTTACCACGCTTCTACTGATCTGTTACCACAATGCCGACCAATAAGAACTTCGGGATGCGCCTGGCCCCTGAAGAACGTCGCCAGATCGAGCGGCTTGCCGAGGTGCGAGGCATGACGATGAAAGACGCTGTGATGGAAGCGGTCCGTGAGCATCTCGCCGACGTGGACGCGCCGTACGTGCCACAAGGGCGACTCAAGGGGGCGGAGGACCTCATCGGCAGCTTCCGCTCCGGCCTCGGTGACCTCTCCACAAACGATGCGCACCTGGAGGGGTACGGCCTGTGAAGGCCACCGCCTACCTCGTTGATGCCGGTCCACTCATCGCCGCTCTCGATGCCGACGACCAGCACCATGCCTGGGCACGCGCGGCGCTTGACGGGCTCGACGCTCCTATTCTCACCTGTGAGGCCGTCGTCTCAGAGGCGTGGTTTCTCGCACGTCGCGGCGGGGGTGACCCCGGCCTGGTCCTTGACTTTCTGCGCGTGCTCGATGCGCGGATCGTTCCGGTGTGGGGTCCACGCGTGGAGGCCCTGCTCCGGCACTATGCCAACCGTGCGAGCGTAGCAGACGCAGCGCTCCTCACCCTTGCCGAAGCCGAGCCCAGCCGCGTCGTGGTGACCACGGACCGGGTCGATTTCAGCATCTATCGCCTCCACGGCAAGGAGGCCGTTCCATCGCTGATGCCTCCAGTGTGACGCTAACGCAATCGAAGCTTGGCGACGGCCTCGACGTGATGCGTGTGCGGGAAGAGGTCGACCGGCTGCACCTGCTCCACGCGGTAGATGTCCTTCAGCAGCGCGAGGTCGCGGGCCTGGCTCTGGGGGTTGCACGACACGTAGACGAACCGCTCCGGGCGCAACTTGCCGATCTGCTCGACCACCTTCGGGTGGAGCCCGGCGCGTGGCGGGTCTACGATTAGCACGTCGGGCCGTCCGTGCTCCTCGATGAAGGCGGGGGCGAAGAGGTCGCGCATGTCGCCCTGGGCGAAGGTGACGTTCGTGACGCCGTTGGCCTTCGCGTTGGCCTTCGCGTTCTCGACAGCGGCCTCGATCAGCTCGACACCGACGACGTGCTTGACCTTGTCGGCGAGGTAGATCGAGATCGTCCCAGCGCCGCTGTAGAGGTCGTAGACGAGGTCGTCGGGCGTGAGGTCGGCGAAGTCAGCCGCGACGGCGTAGAGGCGCTCGGCCTGGCGGGTGTTCGTCTGAAAGAAGGCGTTCGGAGCGATCTCGAAGCGGTAGCCGCCGATGGTGTCATGGACGACACCCGGCCCGAAGATGGTGTGGTAGACCTCGCCGAAGGCGACCTGCGCCTTGCCGGTGTTGACGGCATTGACGAACGTGGTCGTCTCGGGGAAGTCGGCCCGTAGCATCGCAGCGAACGCCTCCATGCGTTCGGCGTCGTGGCCGTTCGTGGTGAGGACGACCATCCGCTCGTCGGTGTTGCCGGGCGTGCGGACGACGAGGTGGCGGAGGAAGCCTTCGTGGTCGCGGATCGCCCACGGCTTCCACCCGTGCTCCTTCGCGAACACGCGCGTGGCGTTCACGAGGCGGCTGCTCCACTCGGACTGCAGGTAGCACGCGTCGAGGTCGAGGACCGCGTCGAAGCGGCCGGGCGCGTGGAGGCCAAGCGCGAAGCTGGTGTCGAACTGCTCACCGGACGCGATCTCCCAGTCGGTGAGCCAGCGCCGCGCCGAGAAGCTGAACTCCATCTTATTGCGGTAGAAAAACGGCGCAGCACCGTCTGCCGTCTCCATCCCGATGGTCGGCAGCACGTTGATGCCCACTGCTCCAGACGTGGACGCCTCGAAGCCCCCGGCATGCGCGAACGCCTCAGCGACGCTCTGGCGCTTCGCTTCGAGTTGGGCGTCGTACTGCACGTGCTGCCACTTGCAGCCGCCGCACGTCCCAAAGTAGGTGCAGCGTGGGTCGGTGCGGAGGGGGCTCGGCGTCAGCACCTCCTCGATCACGCCCTCGGCGTAGCTCCGCTTCCGCTTGCGGATGCCGACGCGCACGCGGTCGCCCGGCACACCCCGCGGCACGAAGACGACGTAGCCGTCGACCCGGGCGAGCGACTTGCCTCGGTCCGCGAACTTTTCGAGGGTCAGTTCGACGGAGGCCCCGCGCTTGATCTTGGGCGGACGCGTATCAGTGGACATGGGGGTCGGGGAATCGGAGAGTCGGTGCGAAAGCACTCAAACCCGCGCCGCGCCGCGCAGTTCGACCTCCATCCAAAACCCACCGCACCACTGCGGCAGCGCCACCCCTACCGGAAGAACAGCATCGGATCGCAGGTGCCGTCCGGGACGCGCAGGCCGTAAAGCAGCCGATTCACCGCGACCGGCGACTCGGAGGCCGAGAGGGCGTCGCGGAGGAGCGCCTCGCGGGCGGCGAGGTACTGGCCCACGGCGAGCGCGACCTGCGTCCCGAGCTTCGGGTGGCGCTTGATGAGGGTCTTGAAGTCGGGGCGGAAGAAGCCGAGCACGCGCGTGTCGTCGGCCGCCTCGGCACGGGTCGCGCGGCGGTGCTCGCCGAGGAGCGCCCGCTCGCCGAACGTCCCCCCCGGGCCGACACGGTGCACGACCTCGTCATCGGCACTGCCCACCCCACCGTCGTCGCAGCGGGTGCACAGCGAGACGGCTCCGTGCACCACGACGTAAAGTCCCAGCCCTGGGTCGCGCGCGAAGTAGATCACCTCGCCACGGTCATAGTCGCGGGTGTGGACGTGGCGCGCGAGGTCGTAGAGGTCGGCGCGGCGAAAACAAGCGAAGAGCGGGCAGCCCGCCAGGATCGAGACGGCCGCCTCCAAACGCGGGTCTTCGGGCTGGCGCAGAAGCCGACGCAGCGGTGCCGAGATCGGAGGCGGAAGGCGCTGGAGCAGCGAAGACACGCGAGAGCAGAGCGGTGAGCGGGAAACTCGGGTAAAATACCTTGTCTCGTGCGGTATAGCCCCCCGCTTCGCCGACGCTCACAGCCAGCCTTCGGCGCGGTACCAGGCGACCGTCTCCCGCATCCCAGCATCGAGCGGGACGGTCTGCGCGAAGCCGACGTGCCGCTTGGCCTTCGCGACGGAGCAGATCCAGGCATGGCGCGCCTCCTCGGCCTTCTCGCGGTTGAGCGGCGGGTACTGCCCGAACACCCCGGCGACCTTCTCCACGACCGTCCCGATGCCGGTGACGAGCGTCGGCGGCACCTTCACCGTGAGCGTCCGCCCGCCGAGCGCACCCACGACCGCGTCGCGGATCTCGGACCAGGAGTAGGCGGCCTCGCTCCCGACGAAATACGTCTCCCCTTCAGCCAGCGGTGACGCCGCCAGGTCCACGATGCCGCGCACCAGGTCGCGGACGTGGACGAGCGAGAGCGCCTTCGTGGCACCGTCGCCGACGATAGGAAACAGGCCGCGGCTGGCTGTCTGGATCATCGTGAAGATGTCGGCCTCGCGCGGACCGTAGACGGCGGGCGGGCGGACGAGGGTGATCGCAGGCGCACCGGGATGCTTCGCGCGCCACCCGTCGAGCGCCCATTCCATCGTGGCCTTGCTGCGGCCGTACATCGAGATCGGCGCGAGCGGGGCGGCCTCGTCGAGCGCCTGTGGCTTGCCCTCCGCGACCGGGCTCGGCCCGACGGCGGCGAGGCTGCTCACCACCACCACCCGCCGCACCGACGGCGCGGCCGTGCGCACCGCTTCGAGCACGTTGAGCGTGCCGGAGACATTCGCCCGGTCGAGTTCGTCCTGCGTGCGCGCTCGCGTGAGGCCAGCGACGTGGTAGACCTCCTCGACGCCTGCGACGCCGTCCAGAAGCGCGTCGAGGTCGTGGAGCCCGCCCGCGACCGGGGTGATGGCGAGGCCGCCGAGCCACTTGCGGCGCGAGCGCACGAGGCAGCGCACCTCGGCGTAGCCGCGCGCCAAGAGTTCTTCGACGAGGTGGCTTCCGACGAAGCCGGTTCCTCCGGTGACAAATGCGCGGCGGCTCATGGCGGACGGATGCTGGAGAGGATGCTACAAGATCGGTCGCGTACCCCCTTCGGTGCAGGCGTCCTCGTCGGCAGTTCCTGCTGGAACGCTATCTTCGGGCTCGGCTCTTCCACGCGGCTCTTCTATGCGCTTCCTCGCCCTGCTCTGCTCGCTGCTGGTGCTCAGCAGCGTGGCCCCCTCGGTCCACGCGCAACGCGCTGTCACCGAGGACACGCCCCTCCGCCCTGTCACCCGCACGCTGGCGTTCACGAACGCGCGCGTCGTCCAAGCTCCCGGCCAGGCGCTTGACCGCGCCACTGTCGTCGTGCGCGACGGGCTCATCGCCGCCGTCGGACCGGATGTGACGATCCCGTTCGACGCCCGCGTCATCGAGGCCGACTCGCTGACGGTGTACGCGGGCTTCATCGACGCGTTGGGCTATGCGGGCGTCCCGAAGCCCGACGGTGACGACCCCGACATCGACAACCCCGACGAGCCGCCGCGCGCCCATTCGGGCCTCACGCCCGACCGCGACGTGCGCGCTCTGCTCGATGCCGACCAGGGACGAATCGAGCAGCTCCGCGAGATCGGCTTCACGGCCGCCCACGTAGCTCCCCGGGACGGGTTTTTCGCCGGGACCACGGCGCTCATCCTGCTCGCGGGCGACACCCCGGAGTCGATGGTGCTGCGCGGCGACGTGGCGCAGCTCGCTCAGTTTGACACCGCGCCGGGCGTCTACCCGGCCACGCCGATGGCCATTATCGCGCGGATGCGCGAGCTGATGCAGCAGGCCAGCGAGATGGATGCTGCCGCCGAGACCTACGCGGAGGTGCCGCGCGGGCGTGGGCGCCTCACCTATGACCCCGTCATAGACGCGCTCGCCCCAGCCGCACGCGGCGACCAGGTGCTGTTCTTCGTGGTGGACGACTCCAACGAGGCCCACCGGGCGCTCAAGCTAGCAGCCGACACGGGGACCGAGGTGCTGTTGGCTGGCCTCCTCGACGCGACGCCGCTCGCGGACCGCCTCGCCGACGAGGACCGTCCGCTGCTGCTCTCGCTCGACCTCCCCGACGCGCTGGAGGAGGACTCGACGGCCAGCGACGCGGCCCTGGCGACGCGCACCTTCTCCTACGAGGGCCTCGACGCGGAGCGCGAAGCGCTCATGGCGAAGCGCCGCGCCGCGATGGAGCGCCTCGAAGGGAGCGCTGCCGACCTCGAGGATCGCGCCGTGCCCTTCGCGTTCGCGCTCTTCGACATGAAGCCCGGCGACGTGCGCGCCAACCTGCGCCGCCTCATCGCGGCTGGGCTCTCGGAGGACGCCGCTCTCGCCGCGCTGACGACCGACGCCGCGGACCTCGTCGGCCTGAGCGCGATGCATGGGACCGTTGAGGCGGGCCGGATGGGCAACCTGGTCGTCACGCAGGGCTCGTACTTCGAGGAGGACACGCCCATCCGCTACGTCGTTGTAGACGGGCACCTGTTCGAGATGAAGCAGGACGAAGCGCCCGAAGGGGCTGACCTGGACGCAGTCGTCATCGCGACGGGCACATGGGACTACACCGCCGAGGTCCCCGGTAGCCCGACCTCGGGCACGTTTACCCTCGAAGGCAATGCAGACAACCTCTCAGGCTCGATCACGACGCCCCAACTCGGCACAGTCACGTTCGACTCGGTGACGCTCGAGGGCAACGTCCTCACGATGGTCTTCGACGCCCCTGGCATGGGCCGCATCACCGGCACCGGCCTCATCGACGGCGACACGTTCTCCGGCGCACTCGAAGTCCAGGGCGGCGACTTCACGATCCCTATGGAGGCCACGCGGCAGCCGGAATAGCCGCAGGTCCTCCGTCTTTTTGTCCTTGGTTTCTCACGCGGGCTCGCTGCACCCCATGCGCCTTCTCTTCTGCTTTCTGCTCTCTGCGCTCTGCCTCACCGCGACCGCGCAGCCTGACCTACCGCCGCCCGACGCGCGGGGCGACCTGCTGATCCGGGGGGCCACCGTGCTCACGGTCATCAACGGCACGCTGGAGAACACCGACGTGCTGGTTCGCGACGGCAAGATCGCGGAGAT
>JBCDFO010000177.1:0-9275 GCA_039177895.1 Bacteroidota bacterium | reverse complement strand
GTCTTCCGCAAGGGCGAGGTGCAGGCCGAGGGCTACTACCGCTTCCTCACGCCCGACCACACGCAACTGCTCGGCTACGTCGTGGACGACCGCGTGCTCGTGCTCGTCAACAGCAGCGACGCCCCGCAGACGTTCGCAGGCGTCGATCTCTCGGGCGGCACCTGGACACTCGTCAGCGACGGCCAGCGCATCGATCATGAGGATGGCCTTGGCGAGACCCTCGATGGGGGGCAGGCGCACGATGTCGCCGTCCCGGAGCGCACGGCGATGATCTGGGTACGCGACCTCGCCGAATAGGAGAGGGGTCGAAGATCGAGCGCGCGGTGGAACGATTGTCGCGTCTCGCCCTACCTTGATCGCAACGTTCTCCTATCCATTCAGCCTCGATCTGCCATGACGCTGCTTGCTGCGCTGCTCCTCCTCAAAGACCCGCCGTACCCGACCGGGACGGGCCTCGAATGGTTGCCCATCGCGAGTGTCCTCGTCGCGCTGGTCTTCCTCGTCGTCGTGATCTGGCTCGGTAGCCGGAGCACGGTGTAACGGCTGTCAGCTATTGGCTGTCTGCTGTCAGTAAGGACGGCACGCCTACTTCACAAAAAACCGCCGCCTCGGAATGCCGGGGCGGCGGTTTTCGATTTAGCGGATCGGGTTCTTGAAAACCGACAGCCAATAGCCGTCACCCAAGAGCCCTACAGCGACTAGTTGCCCTGCACCTCCGCGATGTAGTCGAGCTGCTGCTGAGCGGCACCGACGATGCGGTCCATGCCCGCCCGGCGGCCGTAGGCGAGGGCCTGCTCGAAGTTGCCCTTGGCGCTCGAGAACTGCTCCGCGCGCACCTGCGCGACGCCGAGCTTGTAGTAGGCGCTCGTGTAGAGCTTGTTGAGCGTCTCGTTGTCCGGGCCGAGGTACTCGGCAGCAGCGTCCAGCGTGGCGATGCCGTCGGTGAACGAGTCGTCCTTGATCTGCGCGTTGGCCGTGCGGAGGTAGGTCATGCCGAGCATCTGGCTGGCGTTGTTGTTGACGCTGGACTCGCCAGCGGCCTCCGACGCGGTGATAAGCTCGGCGAGGGACGTCTGGGCCCCTTCCATGTCGCCTGACTTCATCATTACCTGGGCGCGGACGAGCTGGAAGTTGTACTCCTCCGGCGCGAGTTCGATGGCGCGGTCGAGCTGGGCCATGCCGTTCTCGAAGTCGGACGCGTCCGCGTAGGCGTCGCCCGCGAAGTAGCGGAGCGTGGCCTCGTTGCTGGTGCTTTCGAGGCTGGAGGTGAGGTCGGCGGCCGCGACGAACTGGGCGGCGGCGGCCAGGTAGGCGGAGCCTGCGGCCTCGGCGTCGTCACCGGCGGCTTCGGCCTGCGCCTTGTAGGCGTCGCCCGCGTTCTTGTAGGAAGCCACAGCGCTCTCGGCGGCCGAAGCGGCGAACGGGACGAGTTCTTCGTCGCCTGAGTTGGCGGCGATGTCACGGGCTTCGAGGTAGAGGCGAGCGGCTTCGAGGTAGCCTTCCGGCGTGTCGCCCTCGGCTGCGCCCTGCGCCTCTTCGAGCTTCTCCGTGTAGGCGGTGCGGGCGTCGGTGGCGGGCTCGTCCGCAGGGGTGACCTCCGTCGAGGCGCTTTCTACCGAGGTAGCGTCGGCCATGGCGGGCTCGTCCGAGGACTGCGCGAAGGCGGGCATCGCGACGAGGGTACCGAGCAGCAAGAGAGAGAGACGAGACATGTAAGGAGCTATTTGTTAGCGGGATGAAAGCGTGTGGTGGGCGTGCAACGGGAGAGGCGTCCGACGAGATCCGGCGAACGGTGTGCCACGCGCAGGGGAAAACGCGTGCCCCGGTGGACCAAGTCGCACGATACCCGGAGGAGGTAACACCGGTGACCCTGGCTAAACGGGCAAACCGAACGTATTCGTGCAAACGACCACAAAGACACAGGCCGCGTGTTAAAGTTGCAGTAAGATCCCCGTTCGGCCTTAAAAATTGGGAGCGACCCCCTCGGCCTGACAAAACTGTACGATCCGCGCGACAGCCTCTGCGGGATCGTCCGTGACGGTGAACAGGTCGAGGTCCTGCGGCGAGATGTTGCCCGCCCCCAGCATGTGCGTGCGCAGCCAATCGACGAGGCCCCCCCAGTAGGCTTCGCCCATGAGGATGATCGGGAAGCGTGCTTCCTTGTGGGTTTGGATGAGCGTCAGCGCCTCGAACAGCTCGTCCATCGTCCCGAACCCGCCCGGCATGACGACGATGCCCTGCGCGTACTTCACCAGCAGCGTCTTGCGGACGAAGAAGAAGTCGAACGTGATGGTCTTGTCGTGGTCCACGTACGGATTCGAGCCCTGCTCGAACGGCAGCATGATGTTGAGGCCGACCGACACGCCGCCCGCCTCGTGGGCACCGCGGTTGGCCGCCTCCATGATGCCTGGCCCGCCGCCGGTCACGACGGCGTAGCCCTCTTCCGCGAGCTGGCGGCCGACTTCGCGCGCCATCTCGTAGTACGGCTGCCCCGGCTTCGTGCGTGCCGAGCCAAACACCGTCACGCTAGGGCCGGTCTCCGAGAGCGTCTGGAAGCCCTCCACGAACTCGCTCATGATGCGGAAGACGAGCCACGAGTCGCGGTTTTGCGAGCGGGTCCAGTTCTCTTGGTCGCTCGGGGTCATGGGGCGTTCGGCGCGGAAGGGCGTGGGCTGCGGTGCTTGCATCGACGGAAGGGGTGGGGGAGGAGCGGAGCAAAGGCGCGAAGATACTCGGGGACGCTCGGCCGCGAAAATAGCGGCGTGGCCTACTCGACGCGCGTGCGTGAACTTGCGCAGGCCCCTCGGCATTCCATCCCGCTCGTTCTCCTCCGCCCGCGCCGCACATGCCCGATACCACCGATCTCACCTATGCGCCGCTCGACGTAGACGAGGAGTTCGTCGAGAACGTGCGTGCGCTGATCGCGGAGGAGCAGGAGGCGATGGTGCGCACGCTCGCCGTAGACCTCCACCCGGCGGACCTGGCGCAGCTGATGAGCCACCTCCCGCCGGAGCACAGCCAGCGGCTCCTCGAATGGCTCCCCAGCGAACGCGGCGGCCTCGTGCTGCCCGAGTTGGAGAGCGCCTACCGCGCCGACCTGCTCGAAGAGGTCGCCCCGGCCACGCTCGTCGCCCTCATCGACGAGATCGACACGGACGATGCGGCCGACGTGATCGCGGACCTCCCGGACGACGTCACGGCGCGGGTGCTCCCGCAGCTCGAAGACCGCATCGAGGTGGAGCACCTGCTCGGGTACGACGAGGAAACGGCGGGTGGCCTCATGGAGGTCGACTATGTCGTCGTCGAGGAGGACGCCACCGTCGCCGAGGCCACCGAGGCGGTGCGCGCGTGCGCCGAGGAGGTCGATCAGGTCTACGCCGTCTACGTCGTCGATGCCCAGCGGCGGCTCCGCGGCCTCGTGCCGCTGAAGCGCCTGCTCCTCGCCCGCGAGTCGCGGCCCGTGCGCGAGATCATGCTCACCGATATCGTGACCACGGTGCCCGACGAGGACCAGGAGGAGGTCGCGCGGCTGATGGAGCGCTACGACCTCATCGCGCTGCCCGTCGTCACGCGCGATGGCGTGCTGCTCGGCCGCATCACCATCGACGACATCGTGGACGTAATCCGCGACGAGGCAGAGGAAGACCTCCAGCGCGCCTCGGGCATCGCGGGCGACGAGGAGCTCTCGGCGTCGGTGCTGCAGATCACACGCGGGCGGCTCGGCTGGCTCCTGCTTGGGCTCGTCGGGGCGTTCCTTTCGGGGCTGGTCATCAAGGGCTTCGAGGGCAGCCTGGAGCGCGCAACCGTCCTCGCCGTGTTCATCCCCGTTGTGATGGCGATGGCGGGCAACGCGGGCATCCAGTCGGCCGCCATCGCCGTGCAGGGCCTCGCCTCGGGCGACCTCTGGGGCTCCGACCTCCTCCGCCGGCTCGGCAAGGAGATCGCCGTGGCGACGCTCAACGGGGTCGTGCTCGCCGTCGTGCTCGGCGTGGTCGTGCTCGTCCTGCCCGGCTTCACCGACGACGCAGGCGGCGCGCTCGCCGCGACGGTGGCGCTCTCGCTCTTCCTGGTCGTCATCATCGCCACAAGCATCGGCGCGACGGTGCCGCTCCTGCTCGACAAAGCAGGCATCGACCCAGCGCTCGCGATGGGACCCTTCATCACGGTCAGCAACGACATCCTCGGCCTGGCGGTCTACTTCGCCATCGCGTCGCTGCTGTTTTTGTAGGACGCGAACGTCGCGGACGGTGCGTCTCAGTTCAGCGAAAGCGAATGGGTGAGCGCCCGCACCTCTGGCGCGATGGTGCGCACGACGTTCCGACGCTGGAGTTGTCGTTCCACATCGTCGGCGCGGAGCGAAAGCGGCGGCAGAGCGATCTCGAACAGGGCGCGCAGGCGGCGCCGAGGCCAGCTGAGGCTGCGGCTGAGCACGCGGATCGGAAGCGGAAAGCGCATGGCGAGGAGACGGAAGGCAGAAAGGGTGTGCGGTTAACAGCGTTAACGTACGTGTTGTTCGCCTGACGCGCACCGGGTGGCAGTGCTACCTTTTTTACCCTTTTCTTGTCCGCCGTCGCCCGTTGTACACGCGGCGCTCCCATCGCTCCCCCTTCTCGTCGCTTGCCACTCTACGTCGCCGTGTCTCGTTTTGCTGCCCTCGCCGTCCTCACGGCGCTCCTGTCTGTCGGTGTTGGATGTGCGACTTCGGGTGGGGGCGGAGCAGCCGGGGGCAATGGCGGGGCCTTCGAAGGCTACCCGGTCTACCTCGAAGCGATTTACGAGGCGGATCCGGAGCAGGTCGCGGCGGCAGCCGAGCGGGTGCTCTTCAACAAGGAGGTGCGCACCGTCGATTCGCTGGCCGTTGAGGAGCCGAGCGACCGCCTGCTCGTGCAGGTCAAGGCCCACGAGGACGGCGCACACGTGCGCTTCGGCGAGTTCGTGGACCGGCCGTCCTACTTCGACGCCGCGGGGATCGCAGCGCGCCTCGGCAAGGCGTACGGGGACGTGCTGGTCGAGCTGGGCGGCGAATACCGCGAGGACACGCCGTACACCGCCTCCGGGCCAGCGCGGCTGATCCCGCAGGCCACCGGGCTGCCTTGCCCGGAGGACCGCCGCAACGAGGATGGAAGTCTTCGCTTCAACGGGGAGGACATCGTGGCCGTGCCGGAGACGTCGCCGTCGTTGATGCCGTCGCGTGAGGTCGCGCTGCAGTCGTTCTACGGCGAGGCGCTGGAGTATCCGCCGGCCCTGCGCGGCGCGCGGGTGCAGGGGACGGTCTTTTCCCGGTTCGTCCTCAGCGAGGACGGCGTGCCGACGTGCGGCGAGGTGCTCGTCGGGCTGCCCGGTGGGCTCAACGAACGCGTGCTGGAGGCCGTCGGGACGCTCCGGTTCAGTCCGGGCGAGGAGCCGGGCGGTCCTGTCGAAGTGCTGTTTGTATGGCCGGTCCCGTTCAATGCGGTCCCGGCACCGTCCCGTCGGTAGCGAACGGCGCGCTGACAGAGGGGGCCGATGGAACCCGCGCGGGGCGTAGCTTTCCGCATGATCCGCAAGAAAATCTGCCTCCTGGGGACCTCCGCTGTCGGAAAGACGAGCCTCGTCCGGCGCTTCGTCCGGGGGATCTTCTCTGACGAATACCTCACCACGCTGGGCGTCAAAATCGACAAGAAGGCGCTACGGATCGGGGAGGAGCGGGTCGAGTTGCTCGTGTGGGACCTCAACGGCGAGGATGCCTTCCAGAAGCTCCAGATGTCGTACCTCCGCGGAGCCGCGGGGTATCTCCTCGTCGCAGACGGTACCCGCGCTGCCACGCTCGACCACGCCCTCGATCTGCACCAGCGGGCCCAGGCCGTGACGGGCGACGTCCCCGCGCTGCTGCTGCTCAACAAGGCCGACCTCGTGACGGAGTGGGACCTGGGCGACGAGGCCGAGGCGGATCTGACGCTGTCCCCACACCGCACGAGTGCCAAGACGGGGGAGGGCGTCGAGGCAGCCTTCACCGATCTCGCCGAGCGCCTGCTCGGCACCGCCTGAGAACCGATGTTTCAGGACGCCCCACCGCCTGCCCCGATCCCGCCCGGGTTGCCCGCGCGCCTCGACGTGGCGCTGCTGGAGCGGCGCGGCGACCGCTTCGCGCGGCTCGGTGCCGTGCCATCGTGGTTCGAGGCGCTCTTTGCCGTCCCGGGGCACCCCGAGCAGGCGCTGGACCTCGCCTCGGCCTCGCTCTTCCTCGACAACTTCCTGATCGACGCGGCTCAGCACTGGACGCAAGGCGAGGCCGACCTGCTGCGCTCAGGGCCGTGGACGGAAACCGGTCCCGACGGCCGCGAGCGTCCGCTCGAAGCGACGGCGTTCGTGCTCGACGGGCGGGCGATGCTGCTCATCGGACCGCCGTCACTGGACTATGCGGGGATGCAGCGACTCTTCCAGTCGGCGCGGCAGGAGCACCTCGACCGCCAGCGCATCCAGAAGGAGATCGAGCGCCGCGAGGTGCTGCTCCACTGCATCGTCCACGACCTCGGCAACCCGCTCGGCAGCGTCCGGGGTGCCCTGCAGCTGCTCGGCGACGACGTGGCCGCGCTCGGTGCGCCGGAAGACACGGCTGACACGAGGCAGATCCTCGCCATCGCGCTGCGTCAGGCTGACCGCATGCGCGAGATGATCCGGTCGATCCTGGAAGTCTTCCGCGCCGAAGTTGATGCACTCAACCCGTCGGCAGACCGGTCAGCGCTTCGCTGCGACGTGGCGGCGGTCGTCCGTCGTGTGGCCGAGGCACAGGCCCCGCGCGCGCGAACGCAAGGGCAGCACATCGAATTGAGTGGGACGGACGTGGCGTGCCGGGCGGTCGCCGAGGAGAACCGCTTGGAGCGCGTGGTCCACAACCTGCTCGACAACGCACTCCGCTACGCCCCGTCGGATTCTGCCGTAGAGGTTGCGCTACGGAGCAACAACGGGGAAATCGTGCTCACCGTCGATGATGCGGGGCCGGGGGTGCCGGAGAGCGTGCAGCCGTTCCTGTTTCAGGCGTTCAGCCAGGCGGGCGGGCGGCCTGGGAAGGCAGGACTCGGTCTTTACTTCTGTCGCATCGCCGTGCAGGCATGGGGCGGGACGATTGCGGTGGAGGAGGCTCCGATAGGCGGCGCACGTTTCGCTGTGCGGCTTAGCGAAGCGTGATCATCGCGTGAACGCGGGGTTACATCGGCGAGGGTGAGATGTCTATCCTACGCACCCTACTCCCCACCACGGCGAGGCTGCAAGGACCCCAAGCGGTCTTGCCGGAAGCTGTACCGCTGTCATGTCCTTCCGTCTGCTAGTCGCCGATGACGACGCCGACTATGCCGCCCTCTTCTCCCGAAAACTCCTGTCGGCTAGCCGTGCGGCAGGCATAGACGACCCCCGCATCGACGTGTACCCGTCGGGCGACGCGCTGCTGCGCGGCCTCGACGACGGCGCCGATCCGGTGCTGGTCTTCCTCGACGTGTCGATGCCCGGTCTCAACGGGCTGGAGGTGCTGCGCCGCCTCCGTGCCGCCCGCCCCGGCCTCGCCGTCGTGATGGTGTCGGCGCAGACCACCATCCGTGTCGCCCTCGACGCCATCGAACTCGGCGCGACGGATTACCTGACGAAAGCGCAGGACGATATGGTGAAGGCGCCTGTCCTCGTACGGCAGGCTGCTGAGCGCCGCCGCATCACGACGCAACTCGACGCGCTCCGCCGCCGCGTCGCGCTACCGCCGGAGGGCCCGCAACTCATCGGCGAGAGCGAGGCGATGGTCGAGGTCTACCGGACCATCGAGAAGGCCACGCGCGGCGATCTCGCGGTGACGATCCTCGGCGAGAGCGGCACGGGCAAGGAACTTGTCGCCGAGGCAATCCACCACAACTCCAGCCGGGCGCGCGCGCCCTTCGTGGTCGTCAACAGCGCTGCCATCCCGCGCGACCTGATGGAGTCGGAGTTCTTTGGGCACGAGAAGGGCGCGTTCACGGGCGCGCTCACGCGTCGGCGCGGCGTCTTCGAGATCGCCGACGGCGGCACGCTCTTCCTCGACGAGATCGGCGACCTGGCACCGGATCTCCAGGCGAAGCTGCTGCGCGTCCTGCAGGACGGCACGCTGCGCCGCGTCGGCGGCTACCAGACCCTAAGCGTCGACGTGCGCGTGATTGCGGCGACGCACCGCGACCTCGAAGCGATGGTCCAGGCTGGGCAGTTTCGGGAGGACCTCTTCTACCGGCTCTGCCAGTTCCCGGTGCCGCTCCCGCCCCTTCGCGAACGCGGGGCCGACATCTTGCTCCTGGCCGATCATTTCCTCGCTGACTTCCTGCGTCGGCATCCAGACACGCCCGAGCGCGCTCTGTCGCCGACGACGCGGCGGACGCTCCTCACCTACGCGTGGCCAGGCAACGTACGCGAGCTCAAGAGCGCCGTCGAGCGTGCGGTGCTACTGGCCGAGGGCGACCAGATCGAGCCTGGAGACCTGATGCTGCACGACGAACCGGTGCGCGGCGCACCCGTGCGGGGTCACATGGGCAGCAGCACTGCGCACGCCGTGCAGCGCGCCACCGCCGACGTGCCTGACGAGCCGCGACCGCCCGCGCATGCGCTCCTGGCGCGAGGTGTCAGCAAGGAGACGCTGCCGACGCTGGAGGAGGTGCAGCGCGCCGCGTTCGTGCACGCCCACGACGTGTGCGGCGGGGTCGTAGAAGACCTCGTGGACGCCCTCGACGTCTCGCGGTCGTCGGTGTATCGCCTCTTGAAGAAGTACGACCTGATGGGCGGGCGTACGTGGGGTGGGCCGCGCCCCGGGTCGGGGCCACGTCCCAAGGCTGAGGCGTAGCAAGGTTAGGGGAGAAAACGGCACAGCCGTGATCCGGGGTGCCGACGCATTGCGTAGTGTGGATGGGAGCGCTCCTTTACGCTCGCTCTGCACCCCATTCAGATCCTGCCGGATAAAGCCATGTTCTCGTCCCGATTCTCTCGTATCCAGCGCGCATGCATGCTGGCGTTGGTAGCAGCCTGCCTCGTGGGATGCGAACTGGCCCAGGATAGCCCAGACGCCGCGCTCCTCGGCCCCACTGTTGCCGCGAAGGGGGGCCAGTCAAACGGTGGGCCGCTCGGTGACATCGCGCAGGACCTGAACGGGAGTGCCCAGGCGACGGCATTCTACTACGATCTCCAGTACGCGGCCGCCGACATGAACAGCACTGTCCTCCTCGGCCACTTCCTACCGAGCGCGGATGCCGAAGGGGTCAACGTCGAGGAGGCCCGGGCAGCCTTTTGTGCGG
>JBCDFO010000176.1:0-9331 GCA_039177895.1 Bacteroidota bacterium | reverse complement strand
GCCTCAAGCCGGTCCAGCGGCGCGTCCTCTACGGCATGCAGGACCTCGGCCTCACCGCCGGGAAGTCCTACCGCAAGAGCGCCACCATCGTCGGCGAGGTGATGGGGAAGTACCACCCCCACGGTGACTCAGCGATCTACGACACGCTCGTCCGTATGGCGCAGGACTTCGCGATGCGCACGCCGGTGGTGGACGGCCAAGGCAACTTCGGCTCCATTGACGGGGACGCCGCCGCCGCGATGCGCTATACGGAGGCCCGCATGACGCGCGTCGCCGAGGAGATCCTCCGCGACATCGACAAGGAGACGGTCGACTTCGCGCCCAACTACGACGGCTCGCGCGAGGAGCCGACGGTCCTCCCTGCCGCCGTGCCCAACCTGCTGCTCAACGGCGCGTCGGGCATTGCGGTCGGCATGGCGACCAACATCCCGCCGCACAACCTCGGCGAACTCGTGGACGGCATCGTCGCGTACGTCGATAGCCCGATGGGCGAGGACGGCACCCGCGAGATCGACCTCGACGACCTGATGCAGCACATCAAGGCGCCTGACTTCCCGACGGGCGGTGTGATCTACGGCTACGCGGGTGTCAAGCAGGCCTACCGCACCGGCCGCGGGCGCGTGATCATGCGCGCGAAGATGCACGAGGAGGAGATCCGCGAAGGCCGCCTCGCGCTCATCGTCTCGGAGATCCCCTACCAGGTCAACAAGAGCACGCTCCTCACGAAGATCGCCGACGCCGTTCGCGACAAGCGCGTCGAGGGCATCTCGGACCTGCGCGACGAGTCGGACCGCGACGGCATGCGGATCGTGATGGAGCTCAAGCGCGATGCGGTCCCGGCGGTCGTGCAGAACCAGCTCTTCAAATACACGCAGCTTCAGCACACCTTCGGCGTCAACACGGTCGCGCTCGTCAACGGGCGGCCGCGCGTGCTCACGCTCAAGGAGATGATCCGCTACTACGTGGAGCACCGCCACGAGGTCGTGGTGCGGCGCACGCAGTACGAGCTGCGCAAGGCCGAGGAGCGCGCGCACGTCCTCGAAGGCCTCACGCTGGCGCTCGACCACCTCGACGAGGTCATCGCGATCATCCGCAACTCGGCCACGACCGAGGAGGCACGCCTGAACTTGATGGCGGGCGTCTACCCGCAGAAACTCACGGCCGATGTGCTTGCGCGGATGGGCCTCAACCCGGTCCCGCCCGCCGAGCGCATGACCGAGCGGCTCGCGAGCGCGCTCCAGTTCACGCAGCACGGCGAAGAACTCCCCGAGGAGTTCGTCCCGCGCCCGTGGCTTTCCGATGCGCAGGCGCGCGCCATCCTCGACCTCACGCTGCGCCGCCTGACGGGCCTGGAGCAGGACAAGATCCTCGGCGAGTACCGCGCCCTCATCCAGGAGATCGAGCGCCTGCGCGCCATCCTGGGCTCGGAGGACCTGCGCATGCAGATCATCAAGACCGAGCTCTTGGAGATCAAGGAGAAGTACGCCGACGAGCGCCGCTCCGAGATCGACTACATGGGCGGCGGCGACATCGACCTCGAAGACCTCATCGAGGACGAGCCGATGGTGGTGACGGTCACGCACCAGGGCCTCGTGAAGCGGACCGCGCTGGGCGAGTACCGCAGCCAGGGCCGCGGCGGGCGCGGTATGCGCGGCACCGGCACCCGCGACGAGGACTTCGTCGAGCACCTGTTTACGTGTTCGACGCACGACTACCTGCTCTTCTTCACCGACCTCGGCCAGTGCTACTGGCTGCGGGTCTACGACGCCCCCGAGGGCGGGCGCACGGCGAAGGGCCGCTCCATCCGTAACCTCATCCAGATCCCGCAGGACGACCGCCTCCGCGCCGTCCTCCGCGTCAAGAAGGACAACTTCCGCTCGGACGAGTTCTTGAACAGCCACTACGTCCTCATGGTGACGAAGAACGGCCAGGTCAAGAAGACCGTCCTGGAGCAGTTCTCGCGCCCCCGCGTCGACGGCATCATCGCCATCTCGATCGACGACGACGACCAGCTCCTCGAAGCGCGCCTCACGGACGGCGACACCGAGGTGATGCTCGGCTGCTCGGGCGGCCGCTCGATCCGCTTCCACGAGTCCGACGCCCGCGCGATGGGCCGCAACACGCGCGGCGTGCGCGGCATGACGCTCCGCGACGGCGAGGCGGTCGTCGGGATGATCGCCTTCAAACGCGAGGGCGCACAGGTGCTCACGGTGTCCGAGAACGGCTACGGCAAGAAGACGGACCTCTCGGAGTACCGCCAGCAGTCGCGCGGCGGCCTCGGCATCGCCACGCACAAGACGACCAGCAAAACGGGCAACCTCGTCGCGCTCAAATCGGTCACGGACGAGGATGACCTGATGATCGTGACGCAGCACGGCACGATGATCCGGATGGGCGTCGGCGACATCTCGTCGTACGGCCGCAACACGCAGGGCGTGCGCGTGATCAACCTCCGCGACGGCGACCAGATCGCCGATGTCGCCCGCCTCATCCTCGACCCGGAGGACGACGACGAGAATGGCGACGGTCCGCCAGCCGCCGCCGACCCGAGCGGCGATGGCGCCATCGCGCCCGCCGAACCCGGCGACGCGTAACCGTTGGTCGAGCACCGTGCCTGACAGGGGGCGTGCCCGCAACACCGTGTTCGGTAGGGGTCGTTCGCGATGCCCTGATGCAACGCGGCGGTCGGTAGGGGTCGTTTGCAAACGACCCCTACAGTCCGGATGCTTGTTCGGGACTGGGCGTTTTACCGCACCACCGTCACGCGCTGGGTCTCGCGGAAGCCCTCGCCGGTGATCTGCACCACGTAGGTCCCGCTCGCGAGGCGGGTCGCGTCGAGGCGGGCGCGGACGGGCGTGTCGGCATCGGGCGTGGCGTCGTAGAGCGTCTGGACGGGGCGGCCGAGCACGTCATAGACCTCCACGCGGACCGGCACTGGCCGCGCGATGGCGAATGCCACGGTAGCCGACACACGCACCGGGTTCGGGTAGGGCGACGCCAGCCAGTACGTCCCCACGGGCTCAGCGGGACGCTCTACCTCAACGGGGGGCGTGAGCGCGTCACAGGCTTCGAGGTCCACCGTCCATCCAAACTCGGTGAACATCCGGCACACGATGGGACCTGGCGACTGCAGCACCTCGCCTCTGGAAATGCGCGGCGTCATGAGCGCGTTCTCGGTGCCAGGCGCGTAGGTCGCGTCGTTGAGGTGCGAAAAGCTCGATCCTCCAAAAAAGGTAGCTGGTGCAAACAGACGGGGACGTCCCTCCGTTGTGGACGAGAGAAGCGTACCGTCGGCAAACAGGTTGTTACCGGTGATGAGGTCGCCGAGTGCTGTCGAGTTCTGGGGGTAGGCGTCGGTGTCGAGGAATGGGATGCCCTCTGCGTCCTCGGCGAAGCGGTCGTAGATGATAGGTACCTCCAAGCCGAAGCCCCAGCAGCCGCTGTCCTCCGAGCCGCCGATGCAGCCGAGGCCATAGTCGGCGCTGCCGAAGAAGCCGAGGCCATGCCCCAGTTCGTGGAGCACCACCGACACGAAGTCAAACTCATTGAGACCCGGATTGCCGTCCAGGCCGAAGTACCACGACGCGGTGCTGCTGAAGCTGGCGAAGATGTCCGCGCTCCCCATCCCTTGGTCGACGCCCGTGAGCGCATCGGCCAAGGCCGAGGGATAGAGACTTATCTCGCCATCCACGTCCACGGGAAACACACCATTGCTTCCCGCCGACCCAAGCGCTCCCGGAAAGAGCGGCTCGAAGGTAGCGTTGATGCCGATCGGGACCGACGATGTGAGCAGGCGCGCCCAGATGTCGACGGCATACTGGAAGGCCGCCTCCGCCTCCGGCGTGAACCCGTTGTAGGTGACGTCGAAGGTCGCCGTTTGGGCAGGTGCGCCAGCTTCCCCAGCCCGCCACGGCAGCACAGTGCGCTGAAGGACCTGTCCCGGCTCCAGAGGACGAGCGCGGTAGACACAGACCTCCTCCGGCTTTGGAGCAGGCCACGCGCCCGGGGGCAGCGTCTGGGCTGCCAACGAGGCGGCACACAGGAGCAAGGCGAGACAGGAAGCAAGGCGCATGGCTGCGGCGGCTGGACGCCCAGGGCCAAGCATGCACCTCATGCATGGTTGCCTGGGTGTGCCGAGCCTACGAGCCCAGCGCGATTTTGAGTCGGCGCCCTGCTACGCTCACGCACGTGTGCCTACCGCACCACCGTCACGCGCTGGGTCTCGCGGAAGCCCTCGCCGGTGATCTGCACCACGTAGGTCCCGCTCGCGAGGCGAGTCGCGTCGAGGCGGACGCGGACGGGCGTGTCGGCGTCAGGCGTGGCGTCGTAGAGCGTCTGCACGGGGCGGCCAAGCACGTCGTAGACCTCCACGCGGACCGGCACCGAGCGCGCGACGGCGAACTCGACGGTGGCTTCCGAGCGGACCGGATTCGGGTAGGCGGCCGTGAGCCAGTGCGTCCCGGCGACCTCGACGGCGACCTCCACCTCGGGCAGCATCTCGAAGCGCCCGTCGAAGTCGAGTTGGCGGAGGCGGACCGTGTAGGTGCCCGGCGCGAGGTCGGCGATGCGGAACGCGTAGGTCTGCGCCTCGGCGGTCGTGCCCGCGCCCGGCATGAAGTCCACGACCGCGAAGTCCGCGGCGTCCGGTGCGCGGAGTTGCACCTCGAAGCCGCTGTTGTTCGTCTCCGAACTCGTCGCCCATTCGAGCACCATGTCGGCCCCATCGAGGCGGGCGTCGAAGCTGGTCAGCTCGACCGGGATCGCCTGCGACCAGCCAAAGTCTTCGAGGAAGGGCAGCGACAGGCCCGGGTTGTGGATCGCGAACCCCACCTCAAGCGCGTGCTTCATGAGCTCGTTGGGATAATCATCCGTGTTGAAGTGCGAGTAGCTCGAACCGGCTGCGTACACACTGGGGGTGTAGAGTTGCTGCCGCCCCCCTGTTGGGCTCTCGATGAAGAGGTTGCGGTTGCCGTTGACCGCCCCCCCCCTTATGGCCGTGGCGAGGTTCGACGAAGGGTTGGGGTAAGGTGGGTTTGACAGTATCGATACGCCACCGCCGTCCTCTACGAAGAGGTCAAAGCCGTAGGGCGAGTCGCCGTTGTTGATGCACCCCTGCCCGCCTGAGAAGCTCGAGCATCGCCCTAGGCCCGTGCCGTCGCTGATGCCTGCCGATCCGGCGAAGCCAAGCCCGTGCCCGATCTCGTGAAGCGCGACTGTCACGAAGTCCTGCTGGTCGAACCGAGGATTGGCGTCGGTACCGAAGTACCAGTCGAGCGGGAAAAGGGGGTTGTTCGAGGGCGTGCTGAAGATGGTCGTCATCTCTGCCGTAGTGCCGTTCAGATCGGTGCCCGCGAGAGCGTTGGCGAGCGCAACCTGGTAGAAGACATTTGGCTGTGGGGCTCCCGTGAAGTTGCGGGCGAAGCTGTTGGTAAGCGATCCACCCAGGGCTCCGGGCGGTAGATCATTCGACCAGCACGCATCCACGACGACGTCCACCGGCGTGGTGACCTGGCCGTCCCAGATGGTGGCCGCGAAGGCCATGGCGTTTCGCGCCGCCGCAGGCCACGTGCGGCACGAGAATCCGAACGCCGAGTCGCCCTGCCCGAGGAAGTTGATCGTGATGAGGCCCGACTGGCTCGTGCGCAACGCACGGGGCGGCGGCGCGGGGATAGACGCCGCACCTGTATAGGGCCTAGACGACGTCCAGTGGTCCGGGCCGTCCGGCGTATACATGTCGCTGCCTGCGGCGCGGGCGTCCATGTTGTCCTGCGAGGCGTGGGTGTGCGGCTCGCCATGGGGGCCGTGCGAGTGCGTCACGCCATGCCGATGCTCTTGGGCATAGACATCGGGAAGAGCAGAAATGAGGAGCAGCAGAGCGGTCAGAAGCGAAGCGAGGCGCATGACTGGGGCGGCTGAGCGAAGAAGAGAGGCACGCAAGGCTTGCGTGCCCCCAACTTAGCGTTCGGCCTGAACCCCTGCAACGCCTCCCTATCCCTGAAGCACGTGCGGGGCCATCCCCTAGCTTACCACGGTCACGCGCTGCGTCTCGCGGAAGCGCTCGCCTGCGATCTCGACGACGTACGCCCCGCTCGCGAGCCGCTGCCCATCGAGACGCACCCGGACGGGCGTGTTGGCGGCGGGCGTGCCGGTGTAGACCGTCTGCACGGCGCGGCCCAGCAAATCGTAGACGACGACGCGGACGGGCTCGCGCTCGCGCACGGCGAAGGTCACGGTCGCCTCGTCCACGAACGGGTTCGGGTAGGCCGTCGCCGCCCAGTGCGTGCCCACCACCTCGACGGTCACCTCGACCTCCGGGAAGACCTCGAAGGCCCCGTCGAAGTCGACCTGGCGTAGGCGGAAGGCATAGGTGCCCGGCGTGAGGTCGGGCGCGCGAAAGGTGTAGGTCTGCGACTCGGCCGTCGTGCCGTGACCCTGCACGAAGTCCAGCACGGCGAAGTCGGCGGCGGCGGGGCTGCGCATCTGCACCTCGAAGCCGCTGTTGTTCGTCTCCGAGGCCGTCGCCCACGAGAGCAGCACGTCCTCGCCCGCGCGGCGCACGTCGAACGCGGTCAGCTCGACCGGCACGACGGAGGCCCAGCCAGTGTCCTCCAGCAGATCGAGCGCAAGACCGGGGTCGTGGATGGCCTGACCGTTCGGGAGCGACGGCTTCATGAGTTCACTCGGATAGAGCCCGAGGTCGAAGTGCGAGTACGTCGAGCCGCTGGCGTAGCTGCCAGGCGTGTTGAGCTGCTGGGTCCCGACGGCCGAGCCCGTGAAGAAGATGCCGGTGCTGCCGCCGACCGTCCCGCCTGTGAGGATCGTCGCGAGGTCGCTGGACGGGTTGGCGTACTTCGAGGTCGTGAGGACGCTCGTGCCGCCGCCGTCGTAGGCGAAGCGGTCGAAGGCGTAGGGGAGGCTGCCGTTGTTGATGCACCCCTGCCCCGACGCGTAGCTGCGGCACCGGCCCGTGCCCGTGCCGTCGCTGATGCCCGCTGAACCCGCGAAGCCGAGCCCGTGCCCGATCTCGTGCATGACGACCGTCACGAAGTCGTACTCCGTGAACGCTGGGCTGGCGTCGGTGCCGTAGTACCAGTCCGTGCGGTTGCCGTTGAAGATGGCGTAGATCTCCTCGTTGGCGGAGCCGTTGAGGTCGCTATCTGCGAGCGCGTTGGCCAGGGCAGCCGGATAGAAGGTGTTGGTGTAGGGCACGTTGGTGAAGTTGCCGTGCGCCGAGCGCGCTGCCGCCGCACCGAGCGTACTCGAAGGCAGGCTCGTCGACCAGCACGCCTTGACGGTGATCGTCTGCGGCGAGTTGAGGAGCCCGCCCCACACGTCGGCGGCGTACTGGAAGGCGGTCTGGGCCGCGCTCGGCCAACTGGAGCACGCATAGCCATAGAGGCTGCTGCCGCCGCTGACGTAATCCACATTGAACGTGGCTGCCGCCTGGCGCGCCTGCACCGCAAAGGCACGCTCGGGAGCCGGAATCGAGAGGGCTCCCTCGAACGGCATCGCAGGCAACACGCACATACCGCCCTCGTGATCGTGGCCGAGGTGGCCTGTCGCGGGCGTGTCGACGGTGGTGGCGTGCTGCTGGGCCTGGGCCTGCTGGGCCTGAGCGACCGGAGCAGTGGCGAGGAGCGCGACTCCCAGGAGGACAGGGAGCGTGAAGCGTTTCGTAGCGGTCGGCATGGACAAAGTGCGCGTGGGTGACTTTGGGGTAGGGATGCGCCCCGGCTCAAAGCACATGCCCCCGCAGCCGCCCCCGTGCTGGCGCCCTCGCTCACCCGGAAGACCAAGGTTCACCTACCGCTTATGTCCTCCGTGCATTCCCCACGCCGCTCCTGTTCGCGATGCATGCCTGGTCGTCGGCACCTCTGGCCCGTACCGCCTCGCCCCATGCCTCTCCCTTTTCGACCAGGGCCGATAGCGTTATCGCCGCCCGGCTTTCCCGCTCAGGCCCGGCTTCCCACTCAGGACGCCTCCCGGTGCGCCGCGTCCGGACTGAACGCAGGCGCGCAGACAGCCCAGTACTCGCACTCCTCCGTCTCGGATGGATTGCTGTAGCGGACGCGCTCACCCGCCTCGCAGAGCACCGTCTCGCCCGACCCCACGTCGAGGATGCCGCCGTCGTGCTCCACGCGCATCGTGCCGCGCAGGACGATGGTGACCTCGTCGAACGTCGGCGTCTGGACCGGCTCACCCCACGCGGGCGGCGCGACCATGTGCGCCACGCTCAGGCTCGCGGTGCCCGTCCGCACGCGTCCCACGTGCTCCTCGATGAGCTTACCACCGGGGACGGGAATACGCGTCGGGTCGGAGATCTTGCGGGGCATCGGTCGGCAGGTCGGTGTGCGAGAGGGATGGGCCCTGCAAGATCCTCAATTCGCTACGCCGTCACCGCAGCCTCCGTCTTACCAAACGCGATGACCGTCTGCACCACGTCGGGCGCGCGCAGGATACGACGGTGACCAAGCCCGTCGGTCGGATGGAAGGTGACGTGCGGCCCGGCTGCGGCGTTCGTCTCGCCCTCGGCGTACGGGATCTCCTTGTCGTCGCGGTCGTGGATCACGAGCGTCGGCACGTCGATGAGGGCGAGCGCGTGGCGGACGGAGAAGTAGGACGCCGGTTGTCCGCCCATCGCCTCGACGCGGCGGTGGATGCGGCGCTCGACGGCCTCCGAGAAGCCGACCATCTGCGCGAAGCGGTGGAAGACGCCCTCGAACGTGTCCGGCGCGGAGACGAGCGCCAGCCGACCGACCGGCTGGGGCTCCATGACATCGGGAATCCCTGCCAGAGCAAATGCGCAGGCGTAGCCTCCGAACGAGTGCCCGACGAGCAGGTCGACCTGCCCGAGATGCTGAATGGCTGCGACGACAGCCTGCGTCGTACTTCTCCGTCCGCCACGCGCTCGCCCTCATCGATGTGCCCACGCTTGTCATCCACGACCGTGACGACAAGGAGATCCCGTACGCCGAGGGCGAGACGAACGCCGCAGCCGGACCGCACGTCACCTTCCATCCGACCGACGGGCTGGGGCACCGCCGTATCCTGCGTGCGCCCGACGTGGTGCAGACGGTCATCGCGTTTGGCAAGACGGAGGCTGCGGTGACGGCGTAGCGAATTGAGGATCTTGCGGGGTCCATCCCTCTCGCACACCGACCTGTCGACCGATGCCCCGCAAGATCTCCGACCCGACCCGCATCCCCGTCCCCGGTGGTAAGCTCATCGAGGAGCACGTGGGACGCGTGCGGACGGGTCGGAGATCTTGCGGGGCATCGGTCGGCAGGTCGGTGTGCGAGAGGGATGGGCCCTGCAAGATCCTCAATTCGCT
>JBCDFO010000175.1:0-9361 GCA_039177895.1 Bacteroidota bacterium | reverse complement strand
CCAGTCGAGCAGCGTCGTGAGCTGACGGTCGAACCAGCCGCGGCCTCGCGTCCCAACCTCGCTGTCGTAGATCGTGGCCACGTAGAACAGCATCCGCGCCACGTCGCCCTTGACGATCTCGCGGGGCTCAAACGCGGAGGTGCTGCGCTCCGAGTACGCATCGCGGTCCGTGGCGGGCGGCGAGGACTGCGTCTGGTCGAAGCGGTACCACGCCACGGCCTGCGCGTCCGGAATTTCGGCGAAGGGCAGGCTCGCGCGATCACTGTTCACCCGCACCCGCGTCGGGACAAGGTGGTGCATGTCCGTCTCCGCGTCGTTGTTGTCAGTCCCCTCCGAGCGCGGCCAGACGTGCTCCTGGTTGAGCCCGGCGTTGTTGTTGAACACGTCCTGCGACGGGTCCGACGAGGGCTGCCCATCGAACGGCACGAAGAAGTCGGTGTAGAAGCCGAGTACGCCGCGCTGGCCATCCACCGTGACCTCGTCCACGGTGTCGTAGAGCCGGTCCTTGCTCTGGCTGCTGGAGAGTACCCGGTCGGGGGTGTACGCATCGGCGAGCGCACTGAGCAGGGCGTCACCTGTGAGGTCGGGCAGGATCTGCGCGGAGACGCCAGGGGCGAAGAGGAGGCAGGCGACGATGAGAAGGCGCATGGAGGGCAAGCCTGGTGATCGGGACGCCGAAGAATCGGGTGGTTTGGGGGGAAGGGTCAAGAGTAAAGGGTGAAGAGCGAGGCGGATGCGACGTGCACGGGCCAGCTTCGCTCCACCTAGCCAATCATCCTCGTGACACCTCACACCATCTGCGACTAATCGCTGTGCATGCGCTGAGCGTTGCCCGGCTCCCCCCGTTCTCGTTTCACTCGAACTGTCCCCCTCGGATGCGAGGGGGACAGCTTTGACCGCCCTTCAGGCGCGTCGAAGCAGGGGGAGCCGAGGGGCCCCATCCCTCACTCTTTGTCGGAAATGGTATTGCCCACTGGGTGCCTTCTCATCAAATCTTGCGTGCCAATGTGATCTCGTGGGTCCCCGCGTGCGCGGAGATGACTCGATTTGAGTCTACCGTGCTTGAATGCGCTTGACGGTACCACCTACATCGGCTTGCTTCACAGCCAACCCTCATCCCCGCCGGTATAGCGCCTCGTCGAGGGCCCACAGCACGGCACCGATCGTGCCGAACGTGCCGAGGGCGAGCAGCGGCTCCCAGATCACGAGCCCGCCCACCAGGCCGAGCAGACCGCCGAGGTACTTGATGTAATTGAGCTGCTCGTTCGAGGTCGTCTTGAGGAGGCGTTCGAGCTGCTGCTCGTCGTATTTATCCGCGTTTTCCACGATCATCGCGTAGACGTCGAGGCGCTCCACGAAGCCGAGCACGGTCCGCGTGGCGATCTCTTCGATGGCGTCGCCCTGAGCCTCCACCTGTGCCGGGACCTCGTCGAGCAGCGCGTCGAGGCGGTCGAGGACGGGGTCGAGCGCGTCCGGGAGGTCGGCGATGGCTTGCTCGATGCGGCGGTCGAAGTCGTCGCCGCGCACCCTGCGGTAGGCTTTCAGCGCGAGGCCGCCGAGCCCTTCGCCTGCGTTCTGCTCCAGCTTCTCGACAGCGACCGCCTTCAGCTTCGCGCGCATCTCCTCCGAGCCGAGTAGGTCGCGCACGGTCAGTTCGGCGAGGGTCTTTAGTTCACGGCGGAAGTCGGGGTCGTCGAGCGTGTCGTGGACGAGCTTCACGCCGAGGTGCCGATAGCGACCGATGACGCCGCTCTCGGCGATGCGCTCCTTGATGATCGTCTCGTTGATGAGCTCCTGCGAGATTGCCTGGGCGAGCCGGTAGACGACCCGCTCGCGCTGCGCAGGGACGAGGCCCTGTCCGAAGATGGGCCGCTTCTCGCGCGGCTGGAAGAGCATCGTGATCGCGAGCCAGTTCGTCGCAAACCCGATCAGCCCGCTCACCGCCAGGATCCGCAGCAGGCCCTCGAAGACGAGCACGCGCCCAAAGAGCGACGCCTCCCAGCCCGGGAAGTCCCACGCGAACGACGTCAGAAACAGCGCGCCCAGAAACCACGGCACGGCGCGGAGCACCGGGAGCCACTGCGCATGCCGACCCTGGACGCGCGGCATCGCGGGGGTCGCTTCCTCCATGCGGGGAGCCCGCTCCGGCAGGTGGCGGCGCATGTACTCGAACAGCAGCCCACCTGCTTCCCGGGCCCGCTGCCGCGTCAGCTCCTTCGCCTCGGGTATCGACATCCCGGACTCTTGCGTCAGGTCGGGCGGGTTGCCACCGAACGGCGTCTCCGTCTCCTCCAGCACCGTCGCTTCGAGAATGGCCGGGTCGCTCGCGGCCTCGTTGCCCATAGGCTCCTCCTCTACGCCAGCGTCAGTAGTCGTCTCCTCGGTGAGCACATCGCTCGGGTCGTCCGGCATCGGTTCGGCGCGGGTGGGATCGTCAGGGGAGGCCATGTGGAAACGAAGGGTGAAGCAGGGCTGTCAGCGCAGGCGCATAGGTTTGGAGGCTTCGTGTGGTACGTTCACACGTCGACACCCACACACGTTCACACCTCAACCCCCGCGATGGCGAAGAAGAAAACGGTCTACGTCTGCCAGAGTTGCGGCAACACCTCGCCGCGCTGGATGGGACAGTGCACGAGCTGCCAGGGCTGGAACACGTTCGTCGAAGAAACGCCGCGCGAGGCGATCAAAGCGCCCGTGATGAAGGCCGCTGACTACGACGGAGGCCTGGGCGATGGGGGCGGCACGTTCGGCAGCGGCGGCTTCTCGCGGCGCACACGAGGAGCGGGGGCTCGCGGCGGCTTCGGGTCGCGCCCGACGCGGCTCCGCGAGGTCGAGGTGAGCGAGCGTAGCCGCCTCGTGACGGGTCTCGCCGAGTTCGACCGCGTGATGGGCGGCGGCATCATGCACGGCTCGCTCACCCTCGTTGCGGGCGACCCCGGCATCGGCAAGTCGACGCTCATGACCGAGCTCGGGCGGCACATGCCCGACGCGACGATCCTCTACGTCACGGGCGAGGAGTCCGCGCAGCAGGTCAAGCTCCGCGCCCAGCGCCTCGGCGTCGACGCCGACCAGTTCTACCTCTTCCCCGAAACCAACGTCGAGGCGATCCTCGCGGCGGCTTACGACGTGCGCCCTGACGTGCTCATCGTCGACTCGATCCAGACGATCTTCCGGCCTGATCTCACGAGCGCACCCGGTTCCGTGTCGCAGGTCCGCGAGTCCGCCGCCGCGCTCCTCGACCTCACCAAGACGCTCCCGACGAGCACCTTCCTCGTGGGCCACGTCACCAAGTCGGGCAGCATTGCCGGGCCGCGCGTGCTGGAGCACATGGTCGATACGGTGCTCCACTTCGAGGGCGACCGCCACCACGCCTTCCGCATGCTCCGCGCGATGAAGAACCGCTTCGGCGCGGCGAACGAGATCGGCGTCTTCGAGATGCGCGAGGGCGGCCTGAAGGAAGTCGGCAGCCCGAGCGCGCTGTTCCTCGCCGAGCGGTCGTACGGCCAGTCCGGCTCGGTCGTGGTGTGCTCGATGGAGGGGACGCGCCCGCTGCTCATCGAGGTGCAGGCGCTGGTGACATCCACGAGCTACGGCACCCCGCAGCGCACCGCCACAGGCTTCGACGCGCGGCGGCTCCAACTGCTACTCGCCGTTCTCGAAAAGCGCGAGGGCCTCCGTTTCTCCCAGCACGATGTCTTTCTCAACGTGGCTGGGGGCGTTCGCGTAGACGAGCCCGCCGTGGACCTCGGTGTCGTGCTCGCCGTCGCGTCGTCCTTCCGCGACATCCCGACCGACTCGGCGACAGTCGTCGCGGGCGAAGTCGGGCTCGGCGGCGAGGTGCGCGCGGTGAGCCGCATCGAGCAGCGGCTCGGTGAAGCGAGGCAACTCGGCTTCGAGCGCTTTCTCCTCCCCAAGCCCTCGGCGTCCGATCTCCGCGCGCCGAAAGGTCTCGAACTGCTACCCGTCCAGCGTGTCAGCGAAGCCCTCGACCTGGCGCTCTGACGTTGATGTTTTGCGGTGCCAGGCCAGAGCTTCGCAAACAACACGCGCCGCCAGAGCTGTCCTGACGGCGCGGCGCGCTCGCTCGAGGGGCGCGGTGGTGGGGGTAGACGGTGGCTGGAGCGGTTTGCGATGAGCTTTGGTACGGTCGAGCCCGCGTAAACGAGCGCCATGCTCTAGAACAGGCAGATACCGAACCACTGATGCACTGAACCACCGATCAACTGACTCTAGATCGAGAGGGCCTCGTCGATCTGGCGGAGCTGGATGCGCGCAAGGCCGAGGTTGGCGGTGGCGCGGTCGAGCGCGAGGTAGGTGAACAGGCCGGTCTGGTCGCGCGCGAGGCGGATCAGGTGGTACTGGCCCGAGATCGTGATCAGAATCTCCTCCAGGTCGTCGTCGCCGAGGCCGAGCTGCTCCTTGATGCGTAGCTTGGTGAGGATGAAGTCGCGGTTGCCCGCCGCGGCGAGTTCCATGTCCATCGCGCCGCCACCGAGCGTGCCGAGGCTGATGCCGGACTCCAGATCCACGATGGCGACGCCGAGCGCGCCGTCAATGTTCATGGCTTCCTGGAGAGCGGACTTGAGATCGAGGGCTTGTACCTGCATGGGAGTGGGAGCGGGTTGGGTGAAACGAAAGCGGGGACGTGACATCCCGTCGAGGTATGTTCGTCCCAACAAGCATTCCGTCTCTGGAACGGTTGGACGGAGACCGGGGAGGTCTCATCTTGACATGGGCTTAAGTAGAACGTTTTGGATGTTTTGTAGGGATGCGATCGATGCAGTGCATCTGTGAGGCGTCCAATAGTGACGCAGTCGAATCGGAGGGGCGACGTATAGATTCTACTCGGGACTCCACGCAGATCCGACCAACGCTAGGAGGAGGAATGCCATCGAACTGAAGTTCGCCGGAACCTGAAGCAGGCATGGGGGATACCCTGATATGTGAGGCGTTGGGACCGAACATGCTCGCCCCCGTAGGGGCAGCCAACTCGAACCAGGGCTGCCCGGACGTGAGCATCCGGCGAGCACAAAAGCGAAACCCGGTCGCCTAGAGAGAGGCGGCCGGGTTTCGTCGATCAGAGCAGACCCTGAGGATCTGTGCTTCCGAGACGCGACTGGGAGATGGGAGACGCCTTGGGACCGAACGAGGGTTGCGGGATTCCTCAGCGTTCGAGCGTCTACAGCGCGTATATCAGAAGCGAGAGGTGCTGGTTGAGAAGTGCAATCCGACCAACGATAGCATTCGGAAGGGGTTCCGGACGATTTGAACGTTTTATCGGCATGGCCCAATATAGGGTGCTGGTAATCAAAAACCTAGAGCTGAACGATATGAACGATTTTTATTGCTGAACATCCTAATCTTTCCCAACTTGGCCCTGGCAGTAGTTTGCGGCCCCGTCGTCGCGCACCCAGGCTCTCGCTGCTTTGCTTTCGCTGATTCGGGCCGCCGAGCCCCACGTTGTCCCCCCGCTGCTTGCGCTCGCCGTGCGCGCGTCCCGTAGGCTCTCTCCAGAGCGTAAGTCGAAGCTGCGCGTAGCGCTTCGCCGGGCGCTCACAGCCCGTGAGGAGGCTGTGCAGGCTCCTATTGCGCGGCTACGCACCGTGCTCGCAGCCGACACGACGCCCGTGGCGATGCAGGACTTCGGAGCGGGCACCCGGGCACGGGTGCTGGGCACGGAGGCAAAGCCGACCGCGCGCAGCATCGCCGAGATTTACCGGACCGCCGCCGCATCGCCGGTGTGGGGAGACGTCCTCTTCCGGCTCGTGCGGGCACTGCGGCCGCTGCGCGTGCTCGAGCTCGGCACCAACCTCGGCGTCTCAGCGGGCCATCTCCAGGCGGCGCTCAGCCTCAACCAACTTGAAGACGCAGCCGACAGCCAGTCCGGGTTGCTCGTCAGCATTGAGGGCGACCCGACGCTTGCCGACGCCGCGCGCGCGCACCTACACGATCTCCGCGCCGCGTTCGGAGAGGGTGCCTCGACGACCACGACCGTGGTGACCGGCCGCTTCGACGACGCGCTGCCCGACGTGCTCGATGCCCACGGCCCGTTCGACCTCGTCTTCCTCGACGGGCACCACGAGGAGGCCGCCACACGGCGCTACTTCGCTCGCATCGCGCCGCACCTTGCATCGGGCGCGTGCGTGGTCTTCGACGACATTGAGCCCGGCCACGCCGTTCGCCGCGCCTGGTCTGCGATCTGCGCCGAGCACCCGCACGCCGACCGCGTTGACCTGGGCAAGCTCGGCCTCCTGTTCGTCGATTCCGCTTGACGGGACACCCCGGTCTGCCTGCGTCCCCTACCAAATTCGACGACATTCATCCGACCTTGTCATGCTCAACTTGATTCAGCATCTCAGCGACGCCGCGACACACCGCAGCCGTGAGAGATCCCGGATCACGTCCGGGATGACAGCAGCGCGACTCATCAATCGGCATGGGTGAAAGCCGACAGCCCAAACCCAAAAAAGAGGCGTCCCTCATGGTGAGAGACGCCTCGGGTCTGGCCGCGGTGGGACGGAATCAGCGCACGCCTTTGTAGAAGCGGAAGCGCCAGGGGTCGATGTCGTGGTTGGGGAGTTCGATGGGGGCGTAGCCCTCGACCCAGTACGGCTTCGCGAAGTCCTTCATCGAGCGCTCGCTGTAGAAGTGGCGCGTGCGCTTGTGGAAGGGGCGGTCGTCCTGATTGGCCCAGTAGACCTCGTGCGCGATGCGGAGGGCGTTCTGCCAACCGCGCCACCGGCTCTCCGGCGTGAGCGACGAGTAGAACCGCCGCTTGCCTGAGTCGGCGTTGAAGGCGGAGAACTGGAAGGGGTCGAGGACGACTTCGCGGTACGAGTCTTGGCCGCGGTAGCGGGTGTCCACGCGGTTGCGGACGACCCAGGCGACGAGCTCCTGCTCGTCGGGACGCTTGGTCTCGGAGTAGATGCAGCGGGCGAGCCACAGCACGTCCGGGGAGACGGCGTCGAGGGAGAAGGTCGGCGTGCGTTCCACCATCGGGGCCGAGAGCTCGACCGGGATGGGGGGGGGCGCCGAATCCGCTGCGTCGGCGGCTGGCTTCACGAGGACCGCGAGCAGGGGGAACACCCCGAGTGCGGCCAACGAGTAGAAGCCGAGCAGCGGCTTGCGGGTCAGCAGTTTCATGCAGAGAATCGCTGGTTCGAAAAAGCGGCCTCCGGGCCGGGTGGGGCCGGGCCCGGCATCGCCGAGTGCGCGTAGTTGTGAAGCGCGGGGGAGTGGCGACGCCAGCGGGGCCGTCTGTCTGTCTGGGCCTGTGTATGCCAAGACCCTACCAAAGTGGTTCAGGTTGGCACAGCGCGCGTGCACGCCCGATGAAGACCCCGTGGGCCTACGGCAAACCGCTCACATGGGTACACCGGGCGCCCCAAACGGCCGGTTTTGCGCGGTGCCTGCCGGGCCGAGGGGCCGTGCAGAGCTTCTGTGAAGCCAAAACGGAGCGCTTTCACGTCCTCTTGGTATGCACATACCATGCACGAAGCGCTTCCGGCATGCTGGCATTCACGGAGGTGTCTTCCCGATTGCACAGCCACCACCGCCCGTGACCGCTCCGCTACACACCCGCCCCCTCCGGCTCCTTGCCGATGCCAACATCCCGTTTCTTCACGAGGCGTTCGATCGCTATGGCACCGTCGAAGTGCGCCCCGGGGCCGCGATTCTACCCGGCACGCTCGCCGAAACCGACATCCTGCTCGTCCGCAGCGTCACACCGGTGAACGAGGCGCTGCTCGCCGGCACGCCCGTTCGCTTCGTCGGCACGGCCACGGCGGGGACAGACCATGTCGACACGGATTGGCTGGCCGCACAGGGCATCACGTTTGCCTCCGCGCCCGGCTCCAACGCGCAGTCGGTGGTGGAATACGTCCTCGCTGCGCTCACGTGGCTTGGGAGCTGGGCGTTTGCGAGCAAGACTATAGGAGTCGTTGGCTGCGGACAAGTGGGAGGGCGCCTACTGGAGAGGCTTCCTTATCTCGGCTTCCGCGTTCTCGCCTGCGACCCGCCGCTTGCAGAGGCCGCGGAGGCAGTTGGGGAGCCCCACGACTTCGTCTCGCTCGACCGCATTCTCGACGAGGCGGACGTCGTCACGCTGCACACACCGTTGACGCGTGCGGGGCGGTACCCGACCTACCACCTGATCGGCAAGCGTGAACTGAAGCGGATGACAAACCGGAAGCGGGATCGGCGAACATGGCGGCGACCTCAAACGCTCCTCATCAATGCGGCGCGTGGGTCTGTTGTGGACAATGATGCGCTTCGAGAGACGCTGCAACGAAATCCGGCGAACGACCCTCAGCTTCTAGCTGTCTTGGATGTTTGGGAGAACGAACCAACGCCCGACCCCGATCTCATCCCGCTGGTGAGCATCGGCACGCCGCACATCGCGGGGTATGCCTACGATGGAAAGGTGGCTGGGACCTCAATGCTCGTAGACGCACTCAACGCTTGGCTCCGCAGTCATGTCAGCGAGGCGGACCGAATCCCTGAAGACATTCCCGAGCGATGGGACGCTGAAGAGGTGTTGCTAAAAGAGAAGCCGCCTGTCATCCATAAGCTTGGACACGCTAACCCAGACCTCGGAACAGATGATGCTGCGGCTCAACTGCTCGTCCACAGAGCCTACAGCATTTCTAACGACGACGCGAGGTTTCGCAGGCTTCTCGACCTACCCTCATCGGAATACGCAGCCTATTTCCGTGAGCTACGAAAGACCTACCCGCAGCGCCGTCACTTCGACCGCTTCACTGTCGGCGAGCCAGCGGTGGGGCGATTCGACCCTCAGGTACTCGTGAACGGATTAGGCTTTAGTGCCGAGCAGCAGTGACCCTCGACCTACGACTCACGACCCGTAGCCGTAGCTGCGGAGGAAGCCGTCGCGGTTGCGCCAGTCAGCGCGGGTCTTGACGTGGAGCTGGAGGTAGAGCTCGCGTCCGAGGAAGGCCTCGATCTCGCGGCGGGCGGCGGCCCCGAGACGTTTGAGCGCTGCGCCGCGCTTGCCGATCAAGATGCCCTTCTGCGCATCGCGCTCGACGACGATCTCGCAGTCGCAGAAGTCCTTCTGGCCCGCGCGCTCCTCGTAGACGATGACGTTCACCTGCGTCGAGTAGGGGATCTCGGCGCGGAACTGCTTGAAGATCTGCTCGCGCACGATCTCCGCGATAAAGAAGCGCTCCGGGTGCTCCGAGAGCTGGTCGGGCGGGTAGTAGGGCGGCCCCTCGGGCAGCCGCTCCACGATGGCATCGCGCAGTGCGTCGAGGTTGAAGCCGCTCACGGCCGAGGTCGGGATGACGTCGTCGAACGCGCGCAGGGCGACGTACTCCTCCACGAGCGGCAGGGCCTCCTCGTG
>JBCDFO010000174.1:0-9380 GCA_039177895.1 Bacteroidota bacterium | reverse complement strand
TGCGTGTCCTCAAGCAGGGCGGTAAGGACGGGCGGCAACCAGCGCGCCTCCGCCGCGCGCTCGTCGGCCTGCAGTTCGGGCTCGCGATGGCGCTGCTCATCGGCACCGTCGTCGTGTCCGACCAGCTCAACTTCCTGCGCGACCGCGACCTCGGCCTCGACACCGAGCAGGTCGTCGTCGTGGGCATCCCTGCGGGGCTGCGGAGCGACTTCGACGCGCTCGCGACCGTCTTCGAGCAGCAGCCCGGCGTGGTCGCCGTGACGGGCACCTCGAACGTGCCGGGCGGCTCGTTCAACCAGAACCCCGTTCAGCGTCCCGGCGCGGACGAGACGCACGATGTGGCCGAGGTCTACGTCGGCTTCGACTTCGCGGAGACGCTCGGCATCGAGGTCGCGGAGGGCCGGACGTTCCAGCGCGGCTTCCGGGCCGACTCGGCGCAGGCGGTGCTGCTCAACGCCGAGGCCGCGCGGGTGCTCGCTGCCGGCGACATCGCTGGTCTCGTCGGGAGCGAGGTGCTGTGGTACACCGAGGACGACGCCCCACCCGAGGCCGTGCAGGTCGTGGGCGTGGTCGAGGACTTCCACTTCCAGTCGCTGCACCGGACCGTCGACCCGCTGCTGCTGCGCCTCGCGCCGGGCTGGGCGGCGCACGCGCTCGTCCGCGTCGCACCCAGCGACCTGACTTCGACGATGGCGGGCCTGGAAACGGCCTGGGCCTCGTTTGCGGGCGATGCGCCCTTCCGCGCCTCCTTCCTCGACGCCGACTTCGACGCACTCTACGGCGCCGAGGTGCGCATGCGGGAGACGTTCACGCTCTTCACTGCGCTCGCGCTGCTCGTCGCGATGCTGGGGCTCTTCGGGCTGGCCGCCTTCACCACGCGGCAGCGGACGAAGGAACTCGGCGTCCGCCGCGTGCTCGGCGCAAGCGTGTCGGGCCTCGTGGGCCTCGTCCTGCGCGATGTCCTCGTGCTCGTCGCGGCGGCATTCGTCGTGGCCGCGCCCGTGGGCTATCTCGCCATGCAACGCTGGCTCGACGCCTTCCCCTACCGCACCGAGATCGGCGCGACGCCCTTCCTGGTGGCGCTCGGCCTGGCCCTCAGCCTCGCCGTCGTGACCGTCGGCTCACATGCGTTCCGCGCCGCGACAGCCAACCCTGTCGATTCGCTCCGCTCTGAATGAGGTCGAGGGTCTTGGGTCAAGGGTCGCTGTGCTCTTGAAGATCCAGGACCCACGACCCACAACCCTTGACCCATGACGAAGAACCACCTCCTCGTGGCGCTACGCCGCCTGCGTCGCCGACCCGGAACGACCGCGCTCCATATCGGCGGCCTCGCCGTGGGGCTCCTCTGCTGCCTGCTCGCGCTGCTCTACGTCCAGGACGAGCACGCCTTCGACCGCCACCACGAGCACGCCGAGCGGATCGTGCAGCTAGCGCAGGCGCGGCAGCTCGGTGACATGACCATCAACATGACCTCAATGGACGGGGATGTGGTGGAAGCCCTGCGCTCCGGGGTCCCGACGGCCGAGGCGGTGACGGTGCTTGACGAGGACGGGGGCCTCGTACGGCGCCCCGGCAGCGAGGGCGTGAAGGCGGACGCGCTCACCTTCGCCGACAGCGCGTTCTTCGACGTGTTCACGGTCCCACTCGTGCGCGGCGATGCCACGACGGCATTCCGTGCGCCCGGCGAGGTCATCCTCACCGCGTCCATGGCGGCGCTGCTGTTCGGCGAGGAGGACCCGATAGGCCAACCGCTGGAGGTCGTCCGTACCGGCTTCCGCGTCAACGACGACACCCCGCTCGCGCTCACCGTGACGGGCGTCGCCGCCGACCCACCCGCCACCTCGACGCTCGACTACACCGTGCTCATCTCCGGGCTCACGCCGGTGCAGTACCGCAGCGGCGGCAGCGGGGCGCGGCTGGCCGACGGCGGACCCACCTTCGTGCGGATGCGCGCCGAGGCCGACTCGGCAGCCCTGCGGGCGAGCGTGGCGGCGCTGCTCGACACCGATACCGGCGGCTTCGGCACCTTTGCCGGGGCCCGGGCGATCCCGCTCCTCGACCTCCACCGCGAGGGGCGCGCGGGCGGCGTGCGCTTCGTCGTGCTCTTCGCGACCATCGCGGCGCTGGTGCTGCTCTTGGCCTGCATCAACTACGCCAACCTCGCCACCGCGCTCTCGCTGCGGCGCGCGACCGAGGTCGGCGTGCGCAAGGTGCTCGGCGCGGGACGGCGGCAGCTCACGGGGCAGTTCTTCGCCGAGGCACTTCTGCTGGCGGCAGCGGCGGCACTCGTAGCACTGGCGTCCCTTTCGGTGGTGCTGCCCGGCTTCAATGCGTTCCTCGGCAAGGCCATCGGCCTGAGCGCGTTCCAGCCGTGGCTGCTGGCGACCTTCGCGGGCGTGGTACTCGCTGCGGGGCTGCTTGCGGGAGCCTACCCAGCACTGACACTGGCACGCTTCCGTCCGGCGGCCGTGCTCAAAGGCGATCGGCTGCGAGGGCGCGGCGGACGACGCATCCGCCAGGGCCTCGTGGTGGTCCAGTTCGCCACCACGGCGGTGCTCCTTGGCGGCACGGCCATCGTGGCGGAGCAGCTGCGCTATGCCCAGACGCGCGACCTTGGCTTCCGCGGCGACCAGACGGTGCTCTTCGACCTCAACGCGCTCGGCCTCGCCGCCGAACGCGAGGCGCTGCGCACCCAGCTCGACGCCCTCACGGCCACGACCGCGACTAGCCTCACGTCTGGCGTGCCCGGCCTCGTCAACACGATGACGACCTTCGCTCCGGTCGGCAAAGAGCACGGCTCGCCCGACGACCTCCAGACGTGGATGATCGACTCGGACGAGGGACTCGCCGACGCACTCGGGCTCCAGCTCGTCGCGGGGCGCTGGCTCCGTCCTGACGAGGTGGAAGGCGCAGTCGTGCTCAACGAGACGGCCGCGCGCAACCTTGGCCTGATGACCGATACCCCCGAAGCGGCGGTCGGTCAGCCCGTCGGGGGCAGCAAGCCGTACACGGTGGTGGGTATACTCTCGGACTTCCACTTCGACGACCTCCGTCAGGACATCGCGCCGCTGGCGGTGTTCGCGCAGGAGGAGCCAGGCTTCTATGACCTGCTCGCCGTGCGGCTGGCCTCCGATGACTTGCGCGGCCACATGGACGACCTCGAAGCAGCCTGGGCCGAGGCCGCCCCGGGCACCCCGTTCGCGCCGCAGTTCGTCGACGACCGCTTCGCGGAGCAGCTCACGGAGGATCGCACGCTGGCGGGGCTCGTCGGCGGCGTGGCGACTGTGGCGGTGCTGCTGGCGCTCTTCGGGCTGCTGGGCCTGAGCGCCTACGCGGCCGAGCAGCGCACCAAGGAGATCGGCGTGCGCAAGGTGCTCGGCGCCCGCGTCGGCCACCTCGTGGGCCTGCTCGCGCGGGACTTCGTGGCGCTCGTCGGGGTCGCGCTCGTGGTGGCGGTGCCCGTCGTGGTGCTCCTCGCGCAGCGGTGGCTGGCCGACTTCGCGTACCCCGCACCGATCCGCCCCGGCGTCTTTGCCGGCCTCGCCGTGGCGATGCTCTGCATCGCAGCAGCTACAGTGAGCGTCCACGCGCTCCGCGCCGCCACTGCCGACCCCGTCCACACCCTCCGGCACGAATGAGGTCGAGGGTCGCGTGTCGAGGGTCCTGGGGCACTTCCAACCTTCCCTCTATGCACGACCCCCGACCCATGACACTCGACCCATGACACTCGACCCATGACACTCGACCCATGACCAAGAACCACCTCCTCGTTGCGCTGCGCCGCCTGCGTCGGCGGCCGGGTACGACGGCACTCCACGTCGGCGGCCTGGCCGTGGGACTGCTCTGCTGCTTCCTGGCGCTGCTCTACGTCCTCCACGTGCGCGCTTACGACCGCCACCACGAGCACGCCGACCGCATCGTGCGGATCGAGGAAGACCTCGCCATCGGCGACATGACCATCTTTCTGATCGACACGGACGCGGAAACCGTCGAGGCCATACGGACGGACGTACCCGGCGTGGTAGCTGCGGCCGTGGTAGATGCGGAGCAGGGCCTAGCGCGGCGGCCGGACGGGCTGGGCGTAGCCGTGGAGCAGATGCTCTATGCCGACAGCGCCTTCGCCGACGTTTTCACTGTACCAATGCTTGCGGGGACGCTGACCCTTGACCAGCCCGACGCGGCCGTGCTCACGGCCTCGCTCGCGGCCACGCTCTTTGGTGACAGTGACCCTATCGGCGCTACCGTGGAGGTCGAGCGGACGGGCCACCACGTGCGCGGCATCGACGACCCGACCCCGCTGGCGCTCACCGTCACCGGCGTGGTAGCCGACCCACCTGCTACGTCCACCCTGGCCTACGACTTACTCGTCTCCGGACGCACGGTGGTCGACCTTCGCTCCGGACGTCGGGAGCGGCTAGCCCGAGGCGGCGAGACCTTCGTGCGCCTCGACGCGATGGCGGACACGACCGCGCTGCTGGCCCAGCTGACGGCGCGCGGCGAAGCGCGGGAACGCCAAGTGGGACAGTTCGGCGGTGCAAAAGCAACGCCGCTCCTCGCCCTACACGAGCACGACCAGCTCGGCGCGGTGAGCTACCTGATGCTCTTCGGCGTGCTGGCGACGCTGGTGCTGCTCTTGGCATGCATCAACTACGCCAACCTGGCTACGGCGCTGGCGCTGCGCCGGGCGACGGAAGTCGGCGTGCGCAAGGTGCTCGGCGCGGGGCGACGGCAGCTTGCCGGGCAGTTCTTCGCCGAGGCGTTCCTGCTGGCCGCCGCCGCCGGGGTCGTAGCGCTCAGCCTAGCCACACTGACTCTGCCGTCGTTCCGGGTGTTCATGGACGAGGAGATCACGCTCTTCGGGCTGGGCAGCCCGGCCGTGTTCGCGCTCGCGGCGGTGGTCGCAGCGGCGGCCCTGTTCGCCGGGGCGTACCCGGCGCTCACGCTCGCGCGCTTCCGCCCCGCAGCCGTCCTCAAGGGCGAGCGCCTCCAGGGGCGCGGCGGGCGGCGCATCCGCCAGGGCCTCGTGGTGGTCCAGTTCGCGGCGACGGCGGTGCTGCTTGCGGGCACGGCGGTAGTAGCGCAGCAGGTGCGCTATGCTCAGACGCGCGACCTCGGCTTCCGCGGCGACCAGACGGTCGTCTTCAACCTCGACGACCTCGGCCTCGCGCGGGAGGCCGCAGCGCTGCGCGACGCACTTGGCGGCCTCACTGCCGTCCGAGCCGCCAGCATCACCTCGGGCGTCCCCGGGGACGTGAACGCCCTCTCGCTCTTCTCCAACCCGTCCACCGCCGCAGACCCCACCGACGACCGCCAACTCTGGCTCGCCGAAGCCGACCCTGCCTACCTCGACGCGGTCGGGCTCGACCTCATCGCCGGGCGCTGGTTTGGCGCAGGCGAGTCGCCGACGAGCTTCGTCGTCAACGAGACCGCCGCGCGCACGCTCGGGTTGATGACCGACGACCCCGCAGCCGCCATCGGCCAGACGATCGTGCGCCAGCGCAGCGACGGAGCACCGCTGGAGATCGTCGGGGTGGTCTCCGACTTCCACTTCGCCACGCTACGCCGCGACATCGAAGGGCTCGGCTTCGCCCCACTCGACGAACAGCCGTTCAAGTCGCTCCTGGCTGTCCGGCTCGCAGCAGACGACCTGCGGAGCAGCCTCGGCGCGTTGGAGGCGGCTTGGGCCGACGTAGCGCCGGGCTATCCCTTTGTGCCGTCGTTCGTAGACGAGGTCTTCGCTGAAGAGTTCGCCGAGGACCGGACGCTCGGGCGGCTGGTCGGGGGCATCGCTCTCGTGGCGGTGCTGCTGGCGCTCTTCGGGCTGCTGGGCCTGAGCGCCTACGCGGCCGAGCAGCGCACCAAGGAGATCGGCGTGCGCAAGGTGCTCGGCGCACGCGTCGGCCAGCTCGTCGGACTGCTCGCGCGGGACTTCGTCGCACTCGTGGGCGTCGCGCTCGTCGTCGCCGTCCCCATCGTGGTGCTACTGGCGCGGCCCTGGCTCGACAACTTCGCCTACCCCGCCCCGCAAGACCCTGCGGTGTTCCTCGGCATCGGTCTGGGACTGCTCGTTCTCGCTGCTGCTGCGGTGAGCGTCCACGCGTTCCGGGCCGCCACCGCCGACCCCGTCCGCACGCTGCGCCACGAATGAAGTCCTGGGTCGCGTGTCTAGGGTCGTGGGTCCGCTCACGCACGACCCTCGACGCACGACCCTCGACGCACGACCCTCGTCCCATGACCAAGAACTTCCTCCTCGTCACGCTGCGCAGCCTCCGTCGCCAGCCGGTGTATGCCGCGATCAACGTGCTAGGCCTCGCGGTCGGGCTCGCGTGCTGCCTGCTCCTCGCGCTCTACCTCCAGAACGCGCTCAGCTACGACCGCTTCCTCGAACGCGCCGACGACACCTACCGCCTCGCGCGCGACTTCCCCGTGGACGGTGGGACGATGCGACTCGCCTGGACGTCAGGCCCCGTCGGCCCTATCATCGCGGCTTCGCTCCCTGAGGTCGAGGCTGCGACCCGCATCGCCACTTCGGACGGCAAGGTGCTCGTCGAGAACGAGCGGTACCGGGCCTACGAGACGGGGTTCGTCTATGCCGACGCGAACCTCTTCGGGTTCTTCGGCCTGCCGATCCGCGGCGGTCAGATCGAGAACGCCCTCGCGCAGCCCTACACGGTCGCGCTCTCTGCCTCGGCGGCCGCCCGCTATTTTGGCGAGGCCGACGCTATCGGGAACGAGGTCGAGGTGGACGGCACGCCCTACGAGATCGTCGGGGTGTTCGAGGACCTGCCCTCGAACACGCACCTCCGCTTCGACATGGTGGGGTCGCGCGCCTCGCAGATCGCCGACGGCCTCGACCCGACCTCCTGGACGCGCGGCGGGGCGATGACCTATGTCCGCCTCGAGGCCGGACAGTCTCCCGCCGACGTCGAGGCGAAGCTTCCGGCACTTGTGCGCGTTCATGACACGGCAGGCTTTCTGCCCGCCGACCGCTTCACGCTCACGCCCGTCACCGACATCCATCTCTTCGCGCGGCATGCGAGCGAGTACACCCCGCAAGGCGACATCCGCTACGTCCTGCTCTTCGGCGCCGTCGCGTTCGTGATCCTCCTGGTGGCCTGCATCAACTACGCCAACCTCGCCACGGCACAGGCGGCCCGGCGCGGGGCTGAGGTCGGCGTCCGCAAGACGCTCGGCGCAGGGCGCGGGCAGCTCGTCCGGCAGTTCCTCGGTGAGTCGGCGCTGCTGTGCGGGGCCGCGATGCTGCTGGCGGCGGGGCTGGCCGAGGCGGCGCTGCCGTTTCTGAACGCCCAGCTCGATCTCGCCCTGTCGATCCCCTGGACGTCCCCCCTGCTGCTGGCAACGCTGGCGCTCGCCATCGGCGCGGTGGCCTTCCTAGCGGGGGGCTACCCGACGCTGGTCCTAGCGCGCTTCGAGCCGGTTCGGGCGCTGCGGGGACGCGGGCTCGGAGCAGGCGCGAGCCGACTGCGGCAGGGCCTCATCGTGTTCCAACTCGCGGCCTCCGTCGCGCTCATCGCGTGCACGCTCGTGATGAACCGGCAGATGGACCTCGTCCAGCAGTCGCGCCCCGGCTTCGGCGACGCCCAGGTGCTGATGCTCGACACCCACGGCGGGCTCGACGGGCGCTACGGCGCGCTGCGCACTGCCCTCGAAGGCGTCGCCGCCGTCGAGGCCGTCACGACGACCTCGTTCAGCCCGGGCCGGCCGACGGCGATCACCTTCATCGACCCAAGCACCGTGGAGGGCACCACCGCCACCGAGACGATCGTGCTGAGCGCCTACCAGGCGGGGGCAGGCTTTGCGTCCGTGTTCGGCTTCGACCTCGTGGCGGGGCGTCCCCTCGGTGAGCCCGCTACGGGGAGCGATGCGGCACCCAGGGTCCTGCTCAACGAAGCGGCGATGCAGCACCTCGGGTGGACGGAGGCGGTAGGCCGACAGCTGGACCTCTTCGGCAGCCTGCACATCGTCGAGGGGGTGCTGGAAGACTTCCACGCCGAGTCGCTGCACGAGGCCGTCGAGCCCGCCGTCTTCATGACCGCGGCCCCTGTGGCCTCCGACTACGTTGCGGTGAAGGTCGCGCCCGGCGACCTCGCCGCGACGCTCGCGGCCGTGCAGGGCACGTGGGACCGCCTCGTACCCGAGCGCCCCTTCGCCTACTCCTTCCTCGACGCCGACTTCGACGCGCTGCACCGCACCGAGCTGCGGTTGGAGGCGCTCTTCGCGCTGTGCGCCGCGCTCGCCATCGGGATCGCCTGCCTGGGACTCTTCGGGATGGCGGCCCTCACCACGGTGCAGCGGACGAAGGAAATCGGCATCCGCAAGGTGCTCGGCGCGTCCGTGGCGAGCATCGCCGCGCTGCTCTCCACGGAGTACGTCAAGCTCGTTGCGGTGGCCGTCGTGGTGGCTGGGCCGCTCGCATATCTCGCCATGCGAACGTGGCTGGCCAGCTTCGCCTACCGCGTGGACCTGAACCTGGGCCTCTTCGTCCTGGCTGGGGTCGCCGCCCTGGCGCTCACGCTCGTGGCCGTGGGCGTCCACGCGCTGCGCGCCGCCACCGCCGACCCCGTCCGCTCGCTCCGGCACGACTAAAGTCCTGGGTCGCGTGTCCAGGGTCGTGGGTCCGCTCACGAGTGCCCCTCGACGCAAGACCCTTGACTCTCGACCCAAAACCCATGACCCTCAATCCCATGCGCTTGCTGCTTCTCCTTTCGCTCCTCCTCGCCTCGCCCGTGTTCGCCCAGGACATGGTTGACCAGGCTGACTTCGAAGGCGTCCGCGCCGCGCTCGACTTGTATCTACAGGGCCACGCCACCGGAAACGGCGACTTCATGCGCGAGGCCTTCCACGAGGACGCCAAGCTGTTCTGGATCGTCGACGGCGAGGTGCGGCAGCGCACGGCGACCGAGTTCGCCGGCTTCTTCAACGGCGAGCCCGCCCCCGACGAGGCCGAGCGCGAGCGCCGCATCGTGAGCATCGAGGTCACCGGCGACGCGGCCATCGGCGTGATCGAGCTTGACTACCCGACCGTGAAGTTCGTCGACTACATGTCGCTCCTCCGCGTCGGCGACCGCTGGCTGATCGTGAACAAGTCGTTCCAGCGCATGTCGAAGTAGCGCCTACGCTACACCTGCGTGTCGGCCGTCGGGCACGCCCGCCTCTCCATACAGCCCTTCTCCCCCGCCCTTCTTGCCCCCTGCCCTTCTTACCAGAGCCATGCTAAAGAACCTCCTCGCCGTCGCCCTCCGCGCGTTTGCGAAAGAACGCGTGACCTCGCTCCTCAACGTCGGCGGGCTCGCGCTCGGGCTGGCGTGCGTGTTCCTGATCCTGCTCTTCGTGCGCCACGAGCAGAGCTACGACCGCTT
>JBCDFO010000173.1:0-9391 GCA_039177895.1 Bacteroidota bacterium | reverse complement strand
GATCATCCGCGACGACCAGGTCATCGACCGGACGCGCTACCTTCAGGTGCTGCCCAAGCCTGAGCAGCGGCGAGGTGGGACGAGCGACGGGCCGTTCAGCGAGGTGCTTGAGAAGTGCGCCCGGCTGCTCCGCGAGTCGCCTGACACGAAGTACACCGACGATGCGCTGCTGCTCATCGGGAAGTCCTACTTCTACCAGAGCAACTACGAGGGTGCGAAGCTCAACCTCAACGAGGCGATCCGGGTGGCCCAGGAGGAGGACCAGGGGCGCACCGAGGACGAGGCGCGGCTCTGGCTCGGGCGCTCGCTCGCAGCCAACGGCCAGAGTGAGGAGGCCACCAACATGTTGCGGGAGAGCATCGACCGGGAGGGAGCGCGGGCGAAGTGGACCTCGCTGATGCGGATCGCGCTCGCGCAGATCCACGTCCAGGACGAGCGCTGGGCCGAGGCGGCCTCCGCACTCACCGAAGGCATCCCGCGCGTGGACAACAGCGACCTCGCGGCGCGCGCGCAGTTCCTGCTGGGCCAGGTGTACGAGGCCTTGGGGCAGTATGACGAGGCTGCCGAGGCCTACGCGGGCGTACGGCGCTACCGCCCGCTCTACGAGCTACGCTACGCCTCCGAGCTCAACACGGCGCTCGCGCTGGGGCTCCGGGCTGGGCAGACAGCCCCGGCCCTGGACCTGCTGCGCGACATGCTCCGCGATGACAACAACTTCAGCAACCGCGCCGAACTGGAGGTCGCCCGCGCTCGGGTGCTCGTGACGGCCCAGGAGCCCGCCCGGGCCCGCGACGTGCTGCTGACGCTGCTCTACGACGACGAGGGCCAGAACGTTGGGCAGATGCGCGGGCAGGCACTCTACCGCCTCGGCGAGGTCTACCGCGACGGCTTCGACGACTACACCCTGGCGGCCGCCTACCTCGACAGCGCCGCGACGAGCCTGCGCGCGCCCACGCAGCGGCGCTCCGAACTCACGACCCAGGCGCTCCTCGACGTGGATGCGGAGGCGCAGGTCTACCTCGGCTTCGCCGATGCCGCCCGCCGCGTCGCCGAGTACGACTCCCTGCTCGAACTTGGCCAGCTGGACGACGACGCCTTCCGCGCGCGGATCTTCGCCATCCAGGAGGAGCGGCAGCTTGCGGCGGCCCAACAGGAGGCCCGGCAGGCGCGCCTCCGCAGCGAGCAGGGCTTCCGGGGCGCGCCCTCGGCAGGAGGCGGGTTCCGGACGGACACAGGCCCCGCCGGGATCGGAGCAGCGGCGACCGCGACGGGCGGCGGCGACTTTGGCTTCCTCGCATACCGCAACCCGGCCCGCGTGCAGGAGAGCTTCGCGGCGTTCCAGGCCACCTGGGGCGAGCGCCCGCTCGTGCCCAACTGGCGGCGGCGGGAGGCGATCACGCTCGCGGTGGCATCCGGGGCTCTGAGCGAGGAGGAGGCGCAGACCTCGCTCGCGCCTACGACGGTCGGGCTAGGCGTGGACGTAACCGCCGTGCCGCGTACGATACAGGCCCAGGCCACGATGCGCGCCGACCGGGCGGCAGCGCTCTACGAGATGGGAACCGCGCTCTTCCTCGCCATCGGGCGTGCCGACTCCGCGGCTGTCGTCTACCGCGAGGTTATCGAGTCGGCGGACGAGGCGGTGGCGGAGCGCGCCTACTACGCCCTAGCCGAGGCCGAGCGTGCCCTCGGCAACGGGCCCGAGGCCGACCGGTGGTACCGCTACGTCATCGAGACCTACCCGGAGTCCGACCTGGCCGATCAAGCGCGTGAGCGGCTTGGGCTGGCGCCTGTGCGTACGGGCGAGCCGGAGCGTGACCGCGCCGAGGCGGCCTACGACCTCGCCTACGCGACGTGGCAGGAGGGCGACTACCCGCAGGCCTTCCTCAACCTGCTTACCGTGAGCGAGCGCTACCCCGAGAGTGATGTCGCCCCCCGGGCCCTACTGGCTGCGGGGCGGGTCTACTCAGAGTGGGCCACCACCGGCTCCGTCGATCTGTTCGAGCCGCTCCCGCAGGCCGACACGCTCGACCTGAGCGGGCTCTACGGCCAGATCGCCGAGCGCTACGCCGGGACACCTTACGCGCAGCGGGCCACCACCCTGCGCGATGCCCTGGAGGAGTCCCGCCCGGCCCCCGACACTGTCGCGCTGGATCCCGCGCTGCTGAGCGCGCCCGATAGCCTTGCGCTCCCTGACCTCGACGGTGCCGATCGGTTCGCCCCGCCAGGCTCGGATCCCATCGGGGTAGACACAACGGCCAGCGCTGCGTCGCTCGGGGATCGAGTGGCTGGCAGCCCAACGTCTGGCAACGCGATGTCCGATCCCGCCTCAGCGGACTCCACGGCGCCAGAGCCTGCGGCCGAGCCACCGCCGCTCCCCGGATTGGCTCCGCCTGCTGCAGCGCAGCTGCCTACCTCGCCGTCCGGCACCGACGATCCAGTTCGCAACCTCCGCCGCATCCGGCCTGACTCCGGCGGCATGGCCTGGGTGGTGGGCACCTTCCAGCAGCGCGCCGATGCTGAGCCCATGCTGCGCCGGATCGCGCTCGACGGCTACCAGACAGCGCTCGTCCGCGAAGAGCGCGGCCGGCTGACCCGGTTCCTCGTGGTCGTCGGGCAGTTCCGCGACGCCGAGGCCGCCAACGAGGCGCGGGCCGACGTGCTCGGCCTCCTCAGCGAGGGCGTTCAGCCCTACCAGTTCAGCCTGGACGAGGCGACCATCGTGCTCCAGGGGGCCGACCTGCGCGGTCGAGATCCGAGCGCGCCCGGTGGGGCACCGGGCCGCGACGGCTAGGCGTGGTGGAACCAAGCCAGCGGCGCAGCGGTACGGCCCCACCACCGCGGGCGGCGTAGCACGTCGCCCTTCTGCTTGTGTATGCGGGGCGCGTGCGGGCGCACCCCTTCGGTGCCGCAGCACCGTGTCCCGCCGATCGGCTCCCACTCTCGGCTTTTACTTTATGTCGCAGAACGAAGGCGACTCGCTCAACCCCCGCACTGGCTCCGAGAAGCCCAAGAAAGAGAAGCAGCCGCGCTTCTCACTCTGGGTGTTCTACGTCGCCATCCTGCTCGGCCTCCTGCTCGTCCAGGCCTACTTCATGGGCTCGAGCAGCGGCAACGAGGTCGAATACTCCACCTTCCTCGATCACGTCGAGCAAGGGTATGTGGACGAGGTCGAGATCATCGACAACGTCCGGGTCACGGGGTACTACACGACCGAAGCCGTCGACCAAGGCCGCGTCGAGGCCGCCGAGCCCGGCCGGACGCTCCTCAACGCCGAGCCGCCCTCCGACGCCCGTCGCAAGTTCCACTCAACCAAGCCGCAGGACCACGACCTCACGGAGTTCCTGACGACCTACAACGACGAGGCGCGCGAAGCCGACGGCACGGTGGTCGAGTTCGGCGCGCGCTACGAGAGCAACTGGTTCGCGGGCGTCCTCAACTGGATTTTCCTGATCGCCCTGCTCGTGATCTTCTGGGTGTTTATCCTCCGCCGGATGGGCGGGCCCGGCCAGCAGGTGCTCAACATCGGCAAGTCGAAGGCCATGCTCTTCGACGAGCTGGGGGAGGAGAAGCTCACCTTCAAAGACGTCGCCGGGCTGGACGAGGCCAAGGACGAGGTCGCCGAGGTGGTCGACTTCCTCAAGAACCCGAAGCGCTTCACCAAGCTCGGCGGCAAGCTGCCGAAGGGTGTCCTCCTCGTCGGGCCTCCGGGCACCGGCAAGACGCTCCTCGCCAAAGCCGTCGCGGGCGAGGCAGGGGTGCCGTTCTTCAGCCTCTCCGGCTCCGACTTCGTCGAGATGTTCGTCGGCGTCGGCGCGGCGCGCGTGCGCGACCTCTTCAAGCAGGCTAAGGAGAAAGCCCCCTGCATCATCTTCATCGACGAGATCGACGCCATTGGCCGCAGCCGCGGCAAGGGCATGATGATCGGCGGCAACGACGAGCGCGAAAACACGCTCAACCAGCTCCTCGTGGAGATGGACGGCTTCAACACCGACAAGGGCGTCATCATCATGGCGGCGACCAACCGCCCCGACGTGCTCGACTCGGCGCTCCTCCGCCCCGGCCGTTTCGACCGGCAGATCATGGTGGACCGCCCCGACCGCATCCAGCGCGCGGCCATCTTCCGGGTCCACACCCGCAACCTCAAGCTGGGCGATCAGGTGGACATGGACATGCTCGCCAACATGACGCCGGGCTTCGCCGGGGCCGAGATCGCCAACGTTTGCAACGAGGCCGCCCTCCTGGCTGCGCGCGGCGACAAGGACGCCATCGAGATGGTCGATTTCGAGCGCGCCATCGACCGCGTGATCGGTGGACTGGAGAAGAAGAACAAGCTCATCTCGCCCGAGGAGAAGGAGATCGTGGCCTACCACGAGGCGGGCCATGCCGTGACTGGCTGGTTCCTGGAGCACACAGACCCCGTCATCAAGGTGTCGATCGTGCCCCGCGGCCTCGCCGCGCTAGGCTTCGCGCAGTCGCTCCCGGACGAGCGCTACATCACGACCAAGCAAGCCTACCTCGACCAGATGACGATGACGATCGGCGGTCGTGTCGCTGAGGAGATCAAGTTCGGCCACCTCTCGTCGGGTGCGTCCAACGACCTGCAGCGGATCACGCGCACCGCCTACGGCATGATCGTGCAACTCGGTATGAGCGAGAAGGTCGGCCACGTCAACTTTGACCCGGGGCGCGAGCAGCAGAACTCGTTCTACAAGCCCTACTCCGATAAGACCGCTGAGCTGATTGATGCGGAGGTGAAGCGGGTCATTGACGAGGTACACGAGCGGGCGCACCGGCTCCTTCGCGAGAAGAACGAGGTGTTCGAGGGGCTCGCGCAGGCGCTGCTGGAGAAGGAAGTGCTCAACGAGAACGACCTCAAGGAGGTGCTCGGTGAGCGGCCTTACAAGCGCCCGATCTATGACCGCGAGGGCGAGCCGCCCGCCGACCTCGACGCTGTTAGTGGCGGCGATGGCGCCGTGGTGGAGCCCGACCAGGTGGAGCCGGATCAGGCTGAGCCGAACGCGTGACCTGCACCGAGCGAGAGGTGCGCGTACGGGGATAAGGGCGTCGTCTCACGAGGCGCTGATCCGTACCACCTATCTCCCGTTCGTCATGCTCGCTCGCCTTCTCATGGCAGGGGTGCTCGTCTGCACCCTCACCGCCGTGGCTCCGACCGCCCACGCGGACACGGCCCCGTCGATTTTAGAAGGGCCCACCTCGTTTACGGTGGTCCAAAGCACGCACACCGTGCAGGTGGAGTACCGCTCCCGGTCCGGTGCGTTGCGTCAGGCACGCGTCACGATCCGCCCCACAGAGCGCGGCGGGCGCGCAGCCTGGGCGCGCAACCTCAGCGCCGTGTTCTTCACGGCACCCCGCAACACGCCCGGGTTGGACCGACACAGCCTCGCCGATCGCATCATCGACGTCGAGCGCGAAGGGGACACCTTCGTCGGGACCGGCCTCGTGCCTGCCCCAGAGTACCTCCGCGAGTTTCTGCTACGAAGCGGCGGCACGACGCACGGCTTCCTGATGCCGCTGAGCGGCGCGGACGATCCCCCGGCCGACGACCCACCCAAGGACGACCCGCCTGCCGATGATCCGCCCGCAGACGATGACTGTTCCTGTGCGGGGTGCATGGAGATCTGCGACCCGTGGACGTGCGAATGCGACGACCCCGACCCGTTTCCTGAAACAGAGGGGTTCGAGTCGAGTGGGCGAGGCGTCTCGTTCGGTATCTGAGAAGCATCTCTGAGCGTATCCCCGTGCGCCACCAGGGCCGCTTCATCCGAACCAGGGGTGGAGCGGCTCGTTTATGGAGGAAGGATGCAGTGCAGTGATAATTGGTATAGACCAGAATATCACATTGCATCCTGTCAAGAAGGCTGATACAGGCTGAAAGCGCCCCTTCGTGGTTTATGCACAGGATGCCGGTTGGCTGGGCTGAGCAAGCTCCGTACCTTTCTTTCCTGTCTCGGCGCCAGAGTTCGCACACGAGACGACCGCTTTCGCTCCTGGGATTCGCCCGGAGCACCCCCACAAACTGACCTCTCGTACGGCGTGCCTACGATTCAGCAGCTGGTCCGCAAGGGCCGCACCCCCAAGAAGGCGAAGAAGACCGCGCGGGCCCTCCAGGGCAACCCGCAGCGGCGCGGCGTCTGCACCCGCGTCTACACAACGACCCCGAAGAAGCCGAACTCGGCCCTCCGCAAGGTGGCGAAGGTTCGCCTTACGAACGGCATCGAGGTGATCGCCTACATCCCCGGCGAAGGCCACAACCTCCAGGAGCACTCCATCGTGCTCGTGCGCGGTGGTCGTGTGAAAGACCTCCCCGGTGTGAAGTACCACATCGTGCGCGGCGCGCTCGATACGGCCGGCGTCGCCGACCGCAAGCAGAGCCGCTCGAAGTACGGCGCCAAGAAGCCGAAGAAGTAGTTCCGCTCTCAGCTCGCGGCTATCGGCTCTCAGAGGAGCCTGCCGATGGCTGACAGCCGAAAGCCAATAGCCTATTCCTATGCGTAGAAAGCAAGCCGAAAAGCGGATTCCGGTCCCCGATCCGATCTACGGGGACGTGACCGTCGCCAAGTTCATCTCCGCCATCATGCGTGACGGCAAGCGGAGCCTCGCCCAGAAGATCGTCTATGGCGCGTTCGACACCGTTGAGGAGCGCACCGGCGAGCCGGGCGTGGAGATCTTCCGCAAGGCGATCAGCAACATCGCTCCGCTCGTGGAGGTCCGCAGCCGCCGCGTCGGCGGCGCGACCTACCAGGTGCCGATCGAAGTGCGCCCCGAGCGCCGGACCTCGCTCGCCTTTCGCTGGCTCATCCAGTTCGCCCGAGCGCGCGGCGACAAGAGCATGACCAACCGCCTCGCCGCCGAGATCCTCGCAGCGAGCCGCGGCGAAGGCAACGCGGTCAAGAAGAAGGATGACACGCACCGCATGGCCGAGGCCAACAAGGCGTTCTCGCACTTCCGTTTCTAGTCGCACACGCTTGATTCTGTCGCCCGGGCGGCGATACTGAAGGGCTTTCCCTTCGCGATTTCTTACCCGTTCGACTCCGAACGAACCTAGGGGCTCGGCATACGAGGTCTGCTAACCGCACCCCTCCCGCCGCACCCAACCACGACCACTGTCATGAGCTTGACTGGCAAATCATTCTCGCTTGAGCGGACGCGCAACATCGGCATCTCGGCCCACATCGACGCGGGCAAGACGACGACGACCGAGCGCATCCTCTACTACACCGGGCGCACCCACCGCATCGGCGAAGTCCACGAGGGCGGCGCTACGATGGACTGGATGGAGCAGGAAAAGGAGCGCGGCATCACGATCACGTCGGCCGCGACCACCGCTGAGTGGAAGGATCACCGCATCAACATCATCGACACGCCCGGGCACGTCGACTTCACCGTGGAGGTGGAGCGCGCGCTCCGCGTGCTCGACGGCGCCATCGCGCTCTTCTGCTCCGTCGGCGGCGTCGAGCCGCAGTCGGAGACGGTGTGGCGCCAGATGAACAAGTACAACGTTCCGCGCATCGCGTTCGTCAACAAGATGGACCGCACGGGCGCAGACTTCGCCAATGCCGTTCAGATGATGAACGAGCGTCTGAGCGCGAATGCCGTCCCCGTCCAGATTCCGATTGGCGAAGGCGGCATGTTCCGCGGCGTCATCGACCTGATCGAGAACAAGGCCATCGTCTGGGACGACTCGACGCAGGGTGCCACCTGGGACGAGATCGAGGTGCCCGACGACCTCCGGACGGTCGCCCGCAAGTGGCGCATCAACCTCCTGGAGGCCGTCGCCGAGCACGACGACGACCTGCTGATGCAGTACCTCGAAGGCGAGACCATCGCCCCCGAGGACATCAAGCGGGTCGTCCGCGAGGCCACCCTCTCGATCGACATTACGCCGGTCTTCTGCGGCTCCGCCTTCAAGAACAAGGGCGTGCAGCGCCTGCTCGACGGCGTCATCGACTACCTCCCGAGCCCGCTCGACGTGCCGCCGCTCACGGGCAACCGCCCGCGCAGCGAAGAGGAAGTCACGCGCCTCCCCGACCCCGACGGCCCGCTCGCGGCCATCGCGTTCAAGATCGCGACCGACCCCTACGTCGGTCGTCTGACCTTCGCGCGCGTGTACTCAGGCACGCTCAACAAGGGCGACTCGCTCATCAACGCGACCAACGAGAAGAAGGAGCGCGCCGGTCGCCTCATGTTCATGCGCGCGAACACGCGTGAGGACGTGAACCAGGTCAAGGCGGGCGACATCTGCGCCATCGTCGGTCTCAAGCAGACCAAGACGGGCGATACGCTTTGCGACCCGAGCGACCTCGTCGTGCTGGAGTCGATGGACTTCCCCGAGCCGGTCATCCGCATCGCCATCGAGCCGAAGACCAAGGCTGACATCGACAAGCTCGGCACTGGCCTGCAGAAGCTCGCTGAGGAGGACCCGACGTTCAAGGTGTCCACCGACGAAGAGACCGGCCAGACGCTGATCGCGGGCATGGGCGAGCTCCACCTCGAGATCATCGTGGACCGCCTCAAGCGCGAGTTCAAGGTCGAGGCCAACGTCGGCAAGCCGCAGGTGGCCTACCGCGAGGCGATCACCTCGTCCGTGGACCACAAGTACACGCACAAGAAGCAGTCCGGTGGGCGCGGCCAGTTCGCGCACGTCGAGGTCGAATTCATCCCGACCGACGACGGCGTCGGCTTCGAGTTCATCGACGAGATCAAGGGCGGGTCGATCCCGCGCGAGTTCATCCCGTCGGTGGAGAAGGGCATCGCCAGCGCGCTCGACCAGGGCCCGCTCGCGGGCTACCCGATCGAAGGCATCAAGGCGCGTCTGTATGACGGCAAGTTCCACGCGGTCGACTCCGACCAGATGTCGTTCGAGATCGCGGGCCGCATGGCGTTCCGCGAGGCCGCTCGCCGCGCGAAGCCGGTCATCATGGAGCCCTACATGGACGTCGAGGTGATCACGCCCGAAGAGTACATGGGCGACGTGATCGGCGACCTCAACTCCCGCCGCGGCCGCATCGAGTCGATGGGCCAGCGCAACGACGCGCAGGTCATCAAGGCGATGGTCCCGCTGAGCGAGATGTTCGGCTACTCGACCGACCTCCGCTCGATCACGCAGGGCCGCGCGCTCTACTCGATGCAGTTCGACCACTACGAGGAGACACCGAAGTCGATCGCTGAAGAGATCGTCGCCTCCAAATCCGCGATGGTCGCTTAAGCGGCACCGCGAAACCCAACCTGAACAACCACCCCGGACGCGGGAGCGTCCACTTCCGCTAACACAGACGCTCCCCACTCGGGGCGAAACCAACTCCAGTTATGGCTAAGGAAACGTTCCAGCGCACCAAGCCCCACGTCAACGTCGGCACCATCGGCCACGTCG
>JBCDFO010000172.1:0-9416 GCA_039177895.1 Bacteroidota bacterium | reverse complement strand
TCTGGCATCGCGTATCCTGCGCCTCGTTCCACTAGCCAGCCGTCCGCAGCGTGGCCACGTGGTCCCCTGCTGTTACCGCCCCCCTTTGTAGCGTGAGAGTCGATAGCAATCGTCAAAAGACTCGGAGTATCTCGTTCGAGCCCCTTCGGATCCCTGGTGAGCGGCCCGTCTGGAGGCCCGACATCGAGGGACTGCGCGGCGTCGCCGTGCTCCTCGTCGTCCTCTATCATGCCGACTTCCCAGGCTTCTCCGGCGGCTACGTTGGCGTCGACGTCTTCTTCGCGCTCTCAGGCTACCTCATTACGAGCATCCTCGTCGCGGAAGTCGAGCGAAGCGGGCGGGTTGACCTCGTCCGCTTCTACGCCCGCCGGGCTCGCCGGCTCCTCCCCGCCTCGGCCGTCCTACTCCTCGCTGTCGCTGCGTTCGCTTTTGTTTTTTATTCCCCGCTTGAGCAGGAAGGAATTGCGAGCACGGCGCTCGCGACGGCGCTCTACCTCTCGAACGTCTGGTTCGCCCGCGATGCAACGAACTACTTCGCGGCCGGGGCCGAGACCAACCCACTCCTGCACACGTGGTCACTTGCCGTCGAAGAGCAGTTCTACCTGGGCTGGCCGCTGTTGGTTGTCGTCGGGCTCGTAGGGCTCCCGTGGCTCGGACGGCGCCTGAAGCTGAGCCACCGACGGCTAGTGTGGACGATGGTTGGGGTCAGCGTCGCGACGTTCGCCCTCACGGTGTACCTCATGGGGACGCTCCAGACACACTGGGCCTTCTTTGCCTCTCCGGCCCGAGCATGGGAATTCGCTCTCGGTGGGCTCGGGGCTATACTTCCTCGCCTCCGGCTCACGTCGGGGCGCGGGGTAGGTGTTGTCTTCAACGCCCAACTCATAGGGTGGATCGGGCTGACCGCTGTCGTCGGAGCGGGCATATTCTACGGGGCGCGCACCCCGTTTCCGGGGTGGACGGCACTCGTTCCGGTCGTCGGGACCGTGTGTGTGCTCCGAGCCGGGGTGGGCCAGCCGGCGACGTTGCTGGGGAAGCTCCTGAGTTGGCGTCCGCTCCTGGAGGCCGGGCGTCTCTCGTACTCGTGGTACCTCTGGCATTGGCCCGTGCTCGTGTTTGCCGAAGGGCTTGTTGGGAAAGGCGTAGGAGAGCATCTTTCGCTCCCAGTCCGGCTCGGCTTGCTCCTGATTTCGTTAGGGTTAGCGGAGGCGTCGTATCGGCTTGTTGAGGACCCGATCCGACACCAGCGGTGGCTTGCGGCCAAGTCGTGGCGAGGCATTGCGCTCCTCGGTGCACTTACGGCCTTTGGGCTCGTGCTCTCACTCGCTTGGAAACAGGCCGTGGGTGCGGCAGCGGTGTCGCCAGAACAGGTCGCATACGCCCAGGCAGCCAGGGATAAAGCGGGCACGGAGTGCATTGCCCAGTACGAAGTCTCACACCACTTCAGCTGCACCGCAGGTGACACAACGTCGTCTAGGGTAATTCTACTCTATGGAGACAGCCATGCCCGTCACTGGCTGCCAGCCGTGGAGCAGTTTGCCGAAAAGCGAGGCTGGAGAGTCGAGACGGCGCTCAAGGTAGCCTGTGGGGCCTTTGACGCTACGCCGTGGTCCGGGGCGCTCGGTCGTCCCTACACGGAATGCGACTCATGGAGAAAGAGCGCAACCGCGTTCGCCGACTCGCTCCAACCTGATTTGATCATCGTGTCAACATCCTTTACCGGATATGGTAGCATCGGCCGTGACGAATGGGAGCCCGCTACATCACGGCTACTCCAGCGCCTCGCCGAGTCAAGCCAGACCGTGACAGTCTTGCGGGACGTTCCGAGGCCTCCCTCGGATAGCCCCGCTTGTCTTTCCAGAGCGACCTGGAGAGGCCTCGATCCCAGCAAACAATGCTCGTTCCCACATGACAGGGACCAAGGCGTAAACGTATACGATGTACAGGTCGCGTCTGCTTCCCTGATTCCATCCGCTGAAGTTCTTGATCTAAATGAGCTCGTATGTACTTCCGACATATGTCGTCCTATTCGTAGTGGAGACGCAGGGCCAGTAGTTGTGTGGCAAGACTCTCATCATATAACGTCGGCGTTTGCAAGTCTCATCTTCGAGGAGTTCGACAGCGCGCTCTATGAAGCAACCAGAAGCATCCAACGGCCACGCTAATCCACCACAAGCCCAGCCTGTCCGATGAGATTCTGTAGTAGGAGGCGTGCGCTGTGTGTGCTGGTCGCCGTTGTTGGAGTCGCGGGGTGTACGCAGCCCACCCAGCCTGTAGATGTGGATAGCGACCGCGCGGAGGTCGAGCGCATCCTAGCGCTGGCCGACAGGCAGGACGAGGCAGGGTTGGAGGCGTACCTCTCGCACGTGGCTCCCGATGTGGTGCTCATGCCGCACGGCCAGCCGCTCGTGGAGGGGCGGGATGCCTACCGCGCGCACGTCCAGGCGGGGTGGACGTATGGGCAGACCACCGTGACGCACGAGGTGCTCGCTCTGGAGGCGTACCAGGATGTGGTCCTTGCGCGAGGGCGTGCCGTCGGCACGTTCGTACCGAAGGATTCCGAAGAGGCCATGGCGTTCGAGACAAAGAACCTGTTCGTCTTCGAGCGGGAGGAGGACCGACTCCGGGTGCGGCAGGTGATCTTCAACATGAACCCATAACCTGGGCTGCACGTGTTACGCCCGCTAGATGCTGGGAGGTGTTGTCGGGAGGTTGCCGGCCCCTACTTCATGATCTGTCGTGCCACCGCCCACCGCTTTGCTCACATTCCCCAGCTGAAATGAATAGGCCGCTCTACTACCTCTGCCTCGGACTGCTCGTCGTCGGCGTCGGGTTGCTGGTCGCTGCCGCCGTGCAAGACTTGGCCGGTGTTGCCATCTTCGACGATCCGCCGTGGATCACCGGCGTTGCGCTCGCCACCATCGGCGGTCTCATGGCTGCGGGGCTCAGGCAAAAGCAGCAGACGGGGTAGTCGGTGCATGGCGTACCTGCCCGGTAGAACCCGGCGTAGCGGCTTACGGCTAGACCGACCCTTTTCTCTCTTATGCGGGTACGTTCCGCTCTCGTCGTCGCTGGTGAGCCGAAGTCCGTTGCCAGCCTCTACCGCAAAGCCGTGCTCACGTCGAACCCAGGTCCTGTCCGCCGGTGGTCTCGCGGAGATCGGCGGTTCGAGCGGGCCTTCCTCCGCGAACTCGTGAAACAGGCGAGCGGAGCTTCCCCGCAGCAGGTCATCGTGGGGGCGAACGCCCTCTTCGAGCGCGAGCGCGGGACGCTCTCGGATGCGCCTTCCCAGACCCACCTGCTGCTCGCCTGCTACGTCCTGGCCGCGTACCGGCACCTTATCGACGCGGGTGGAGCGCCTGACGAAGCCAGGCGTGTCGTGACCCGTGCCCTCGTCAGCCCAAACCAGCGAACCGCGCGGCTGTTTATGGCCGCGTGTCTCCTGCTGCCAGGGGACCGGCTTGCGTTCCTGCGCCGAAGCACCGAGTGGCTGGTGCGGAGCGTCTATGGGGACTGGTTCCGGTTCCGTTCGGAGGGGGACGGGACAACGAGGTTTGTGTCCATCGTGGAGCAGTGCGGGTTCTTCGACCTGCTCTCCCGGCACGGCGAGCCTGACCTCACGCAGGCATTTTGTGCGTGGGACACCACGTGGTCAGGAGCTATCTCCGCGACCCGGCATGGGGTCCGCTTCGAACTGGACGGCACGATTGCCCAAGGGCGCGACGCGTGTCGGTTCTGTTTCGTTCGGACCGACGCCAGAGGGAGAGATATTGACCCGAGAGGCCAACCGTCAAAGTAGGGCGAGGAAGAATGTCGGCGCTGCACACCTGAAGGCAGTAGGTTCGCGCTGTCACACATTCGTCTCCTTGGCCTATCCTGGTTGTGTGGTCCCTTCCTTAGACACCTGCTTACATGAGGCTTTCTTACATGAGGCTTCCTCTCGTTCTGATCGCTCTCCTTCTCACTGGCTGCACACAGATGGCAGCGCTCCCCCCCCAGTCGGTCGTGCAGGAGGCTGGCGGTGTTGTCCCCTTCAAGCACTACGCTGTCACTGTTCCTGACAGCCCTGACTGGCTCATCAAGTTCATGGAGCCGGAGGCAGAGCACCTCGGTCTGGTGAGGCCCGACCCCAAGAAGGTTGAGGTGCGCCGTATGTCACAGGACGGACAGGAGGTAGGGCTCGCGCTTACTCGCCGCGGCGGATCCGGCCCTGCGGATGAACGGTCACTTATGGACGCACATCTCGGCCTCTATCTCGCGGCTCGTGTCGAGGACATAGCTGGTGCCGAAGAGGCTACGTTGGAGCAGTATATCCTGGGTCGAGTTAGGGAGTACGAGGCAGAGAGATTTCTTCGACAAGGCCAGCGCTACCAGTTCTTTACAGCTACCCAGGACGATGGCTCGCTCTCGTTCGCCTTCACAGACCTGGTTGTCGAGGACAAGGCATTCCCTCAGATGCGGCTGGCGGCCCTCGTGGTGAAATCGGAAGGAGCGCATTGGATCGTGGGAGCGGAGCTGCTGGAGCGGGAGCCCGTCGAGTCGCAACGCGACTTCCTGACGCAACTCCTGCTGAGCGTGCGAGGCCGATAGCCCTTGCTACTAGGTGTACGGTCTCAGGGTATCCTGGGTTGGGTCTCGATGGAAGCGCTCCGGCTCGCGTTGCCACTCGCGGCACACGAACTCGTACGGCGTCAGACCCCGTAGCGTCTTCAGCCGCTTCGCATGGTTGTACGCTAGCACGAACGTGGCTAGGTGCTCTCGCAACGCCGCTTGCGAGCCGTAGTGGTACCGCTTCACCATCGCCTCCTTCCGCCTCGCCGAGGCGGGCGGGCGTCTGATTCATCCGCTCTACCTGCCCGTTCGTCCACGGATGCCCCACCTTCGTGAGCCGGTACTCGATCTGGCGCTCGGCGCACACGCGGTCGAAGAGGTGCCGGAAGGCATGACGGTCGCGTTTCCGGTGCGTAAACTGGATCCCGTTGTCCGTCAGCACTGTGTGCAACTGGTAGGGGGACGCAGCCGCCACCGAGCGCAGAAACTCAACAGCCGTGGCCCGCCTAGCGCACTCGTAGAGTTCGGCGCAGGCTACCTTCGACGTCCGGTCAATGGCCACGAAGAGGTAGAGCCTGCCGTCCTCGGTGCGTACTTCGGCGATGTCGATGGGGACGTAGCAGATGGGATGCTTCTTGAAGGCCTTGCGCTTGGGCGTGTCGCCCTCCACCTCAGGGAGTCTACTGATGCCGTGACGCTGCAAGCAGCGATGCAACGACGAACGCGTCAGATGGGGGCGGGTCGGCTGCAGGGCTCAGAGGCAGTCGTCGAGCGGCAGCAGTGTGTGTCGGCGGAAGGCGACGATGGTCGCCTTCTCCTCTGGCGAGAGGACGGTCTGGCGCTTGCGCCACTTGGTGCCGGTCTTGCGATCGAGGCCGTGTTGCTCGGCGAGTGCGCTCACGGTCTTCTGGGAGCGTTGGATGGCTCGTCGGGTAGCGTGCGTGGTGCGGGCGCTGCCGTGTAGAAGTTGTCCCGTAGGAGGTCGGGGTTGAAGTGGTCACGAGGTAGACCACGACGCTCTGGGACTGTACACCAGATTGTTGAAGGCATAACTGCTGTTGAGCAATAGCGCAGGAGCCGAGTGCTGTCGCTTCGTCGAGGTTGAGCAGTCCAGAGCGTTAGATGCCAACACCAAGCAATAGTGCCCTTGTGCATGCCAACTGCTTCGCCGGACCAAGCATTCCTCGGTTTCGATCAGGCTCTAGAAATATTTGATGCGTCTTGCAGGGTAGGGCGTTATTCCTTAGACTTCGAACCCTCACTAACCATACCGCTATGTCAGAACCCTCACCGCACCTGTCAGCAGGTGGAAGCATCAACATCAACTCGAATAACACCTCAAACAGCTACAATACTGTTGTGAGTAGCTCTGACCTGGATAGTGCCTTAGACAGGGCGAAGGAACTGGTGTTGGAGCATGGGAGCGCTGAAGATGGGATGTTGTTCCAAGACCTGTCTACTGAGCTGGCTAAGCAGAGTCCTAGTCCGCAGAAAGCCGTAGCCGCCTGGTCAAAGCTCAAAGAAAACTTGCCAGCTCTTGTCAACATCACAAAGCTAGCAGACTATATCACTAAAATACCAGCATAGCCATGACAAGCGTAGAGGTTACGGATAGAGTTATACGATATAGTGGAAATATGATACAAATAAGTACCATTACAGACGTTGAAAAGTACAGGGTAGAGCCAAAGGCTCCGCACTCCATAAAGTCCATGGTAATCGCTGTGGGGATTGCCCTACTTGGGCTTATGTTGCTCGGTAGTGAGGCGTTTGGTCTTGGAATGTTAATGATACTTGGAGGCGGAGCTTATGCGTTCTATGCCTACAAAAAGAATTCCGAACCGAGAACATTCTGGCTTGCTTGGCTGACGACCTCCTCAGGTAGGTCCAGAAGTCTGGCGAGCGCAAACAGAAACGATATAGACCAGCTAGTCGAAAACATCCACGCAGCTATGACAACCAGCAATTTTGTTGCTCAGATAATACAGCTAAATGATAATCGAATAGAGCATGGGGACATTAACATAAATTCGAATAACACTTCCGACTCTTACAATGTGACAAGGCTGTAGGTGAGAGCCGGGGTGGTCTCGGTTCTGCTCGGAAGGGAGCGGGACGACGCGGTTCGCATCCGTCGTGGAGAAGTACGAATTTTTCGACCTACTCTCGTGGCACGGCGAGCCCGGGCTCACGCGAGCGTTCTGTTTCTGGAACACCCGGTGTCGGGCGCGATCTCGGCGACGCGACATAGGGTTCGCTTCGAACTGGACGGCACGATTGCGCAGCAGTGCGACGTACGCCGGTTCTGCTTCGTGCAGTCTGGCACTGGAGGAAGGGATAGGACACCGAGGGCTGACCCGCCACGACACAGCGTCGAGTAGGATCCCTGCAGCGGCCACCACCTACGATCAGAGCCAACGAGGGCCCTGCTCTTGCCTCGTGTGAGTAGCGGCGTGTACACTGCCTCGTCTGCCTGTCAGCGTACTCTGGTCGGGCGAGCCGCATCCTGTTCTTTTGCACGCTGCCCGCGTCCATCGAGAGCGGTCGCCCGGAGTGTGCCAGGACCTATCTCCGAATCACCGCTGCTGCTTGCGCCATGTCTCGTCTGCCTACTGTTTTTGCCGTCGCCCTCGTCACGACCATCCTCTTCGCGACAGCGGCCAGCGGTCAGGACGCCGACTGGCCCGAGGCTGACCCGGCTGATGTCGCTACGACCGAGGCCATCGTCGAGGCCGTGTACGAGGCGATCTCAGGGCCGTCTACCGAGCCGCGCGATTGGGACCGGTTTCGCTCCCTCCACCACCCCGCTGCCCGGCTCATGCCGACGACCGAAACGCCTGAGGGAGAGCGGGTTGTGCTCGTGTTCACCCCCGACGAGTACGCCGACCAGGCCGCAAGCATCTTCCGCGACGCACCGATGTTCCAAGGGAAGGGCTTCTACGAGGTCGAGATCGCCCGGCGTGTCGAGCGGTACGGGTCGATGGCGCACGTCTGGAGCACGTACGAGAGCCGGTATGCGCCGGACGAGGTGGCCTATGCGCGCGGGATCAACTCTTTCCAACTGCTTTGGGACGGCGACCGCTGGCACATCCTGTCCATCTTCTGGCACCAGGAGAACGACGCCTCGCCGATCCCGTCTCCGTACCTCCCGGAGGAGTGAGCCGCTGCGAAGCGGGCGTCCAATGAGCCTTCCGGATGCCCTCGTCTGCCCTCAGACCCGCGTCACCGTCCAGGTATACTCCGTGCGCAGCGGCTGCGTGAAGGCGACGAGGCGCACGAAGTAGATCCCGGCGGGGAGCCGCGTTCCGTCGAGCGTCATCGGGTGCGCGCCCGCGTCGAGGGGGCCGCGCATGAGCGTCCGCAGTCGACGGCCCGCAGTGTCGTAGAGCGCCACGTCCACGTCGGCGGCTTCGGGGAGCGTGAAGCCGAGCTGGGTGCGCTGGCGGAACGGGTTGGGGTGCGCCGCCACGTAGCGGGGCGTTGGCGTCTCCTCGCCGGGCGTGTTCGGCGGCGGCGTGGGGGGCGGCGCAGCACCGGCGTCGAGGAAGCCGAGCGCGGTGTAGGTGCCGCCGAGGACGCTCGCGGTGGCGTCGGGGTCGAGACCGAGCCAGCGTTCGAGGAGCGTCGCGTAGAGCGCGCGGAAGTCGGTCGTGTTGGCCGGGTTGCCCTTGTCGTCGAGCGTGGCGAGGTCGGGGGCCTCGCCGTAGAGCCCGCCTTGCACGGCGTCGCCGACGACGAGCGTGGGGGCGGCCGTGCCGTGGTCGGTGCCGCCGGAGCCGTTCTCCGCAAGCCGCCGCCCGAACTCGGAGAAGGTCATCACCACGACCCGCTCCGAGTCGCCCGAGGCGCGGAGGTCGGCCATGAACGCCTCGATGGCCTGGCCGAGCGCGCGCATCAGGAACGTGTGCGTGTTGGCCTGCCGCGCGTGCGTGTCGAAGCCGTCGAGCGAGACGAGATAGACCCGCGCGCCGAGCTTGCCCTTGATCAGCCGCGCCGTCGCCGCGAGCGACTTCGGCATCTCGTAGAGCGGCCCGTAGTCCGGCGTCGAAGCCGACTCGCCCGCGGCGTAGGCCTCCTGGATGATCTCGCGGTAGAAGACCGATGCGTTGGCGAGCGTCCGCACGAAGGCCAGCTCCTCGCCGTAGCGCGTCGCCGGGACCGCCTCGGGGTCGTAGGCGGCCGCACCCGAGGCCAGCCGCTCCACGGCCTGCGCGTTCGCGAACGTCATCGCGAGGTTGGTGCTCTCCGTCTGGAACATGACCGGCACCGACGCGCCGATCTGCACCGCGGGCGGGGCCGGGGGGCGGTTCGTCTCGTAGTCGGGATAGTCGCCGATGAGGCCGCGCCCGACCCAGCCCGTCGTGCCGGAGGTCGTGTCGGCTGTCGCGACGATGTCGGTCGAGCGGAAGTGCGAGAGGTTGTGGTCCGGGTAGCCGACGCCCTGCACGACCGCCATGCGGCCCTCGCCCCAGAGCCCTTCGAGCGCGCCGAGCTCGGCGTTCAGCCCGAGGTCGTCCGAGAGCCGGATCGTATCAGCCGGGTCGATGGCGAGCGAGGGACGGGCGTTGTAGTAGAGGTCGTTCGTGACCGGGACGATGGTGTTGAGGCCGTCGTTGCCGCCGTTGAGCTGGATGAGGACGAGCACGCGGTCCGTCTCCAGCTGCGCGAGGTGCTGGAGGAACGGCGTCTGCGCGAGCGTGCGCACGGGCGTCCCGCCGAGCAAGAGCCCGCCCGCCGTGGCCGCGAGCCCGGAGCGCACGAGGAAGTCGCGGCGCGTCCACGTCCGGTGGTCGTCGTCGTGGGCGTGCCCGTCTTCGAGCGCGATGGCGCGCGGACGATGGGTCGTGTGGTGGTCGCACATGGGC
>JBCDFO010000171.1:0-9474 GCA_039177895.1 Bacteroidota bacterium | reverse complement strand
GCCGTGGACATGTGGTCCGTGCTGACGAAGTCGAACACGATGGCCTCACCGAACGCGACGGTGTTGGGCCGTGGCTCCTCGCCCGGGAACTGGATATTGGCGGGGTCGATGCCCGCCTGGCGCGAGAACGAGAGGAACTGGTTGCGCCCCGGCACCATGACGAGTTGTGCCTCGCTGGGGTCGGGAGCCGTCGCGCGGTCGTAGAACAGGCCGTTGCCGTGCGAGAAGGACGACATCGCCACGCGGACGAAGGGCTCTGGCAGGTCGAGGTCGACGAAGTAGGGGATCTCCTGCGGGCCGTTGGTGAGCGCCTCAGCGCGGAACGACGCCCAGCCCGTGTCGGCCCCCTCGGGCACGATCGGCACGCGGGACAGGCCGACCGCGCCCACCGCCAGAATCGACACGAACGGCTCGACGGTGATGGGCACGCGCTGCTCGCCCTCGGTCGTCGTGACCACGAGGTCGTAGAGGCCGTACGCGCGCGCGGCGCTGAGGTCAGCGTCGGCGGTCGTGATGCCGTCGGCCGTCTGAACCGTGGCGGGGATGGAGGCGAGGTTGTCGGGGTCGGCGCAGGTGGTGCATTCCAGGCGAGCGCCCGTCACGCCTGTCGCGCCGGACCCGCTGAGGATAAAGCGGCGGAGGTCACCCGCCACGAGCCGTTCGGGGCTGATGGCGACGGGGCCCGTCCCGGCCTCGCGCGCTGTGATGACGAGCGCGGTACCGTCGTCGTTCACGGCTGCGTCGAAGGCGATGCCTGCTGGGCCGCCGACCGTGGCGACCTGCAAGAAGTTGCCCTGGAAGGCGTTGCTGGAGTTGGTGATGCGGATCACCTCGAAGCTGTCGCCGGGCTGGGGCGTGTAGCCGGGCCGTACGCGCACGATGAGGGTCCCCGCCGGTCGTATCGGAAACGACGGCCCGTTGCCTCGGGTGACAGCGATCTGGTCGCCCACGCCACCCGCGTCTACGTCGATGACGACTTGTGGGCTACCCGCCACGCGCGAGAAGAAGAACCACGAGAACACCTCCAGCGTGTCGATGGGCTGCGCGTCGGTGCCCGGGCTGATTGTCCCCTCGAGCTCGAAGCTCTGCGTGAGCGAGATGATGCCGTCGCCCGTGACGCGCACGCCCGCCGGGACCGACAGCGAAGCGGGCGCGTCGAGATCGAACCGTGCGCCTGCGTTGGTGCGTAGTTCGGAGCCGGGGAGGCTGCGGAGCGTCCCGCCGAAACCCGACCGCGAGGTACCCGACTGGTTGCCCTGCAGCCCTTCCACGAGCCCAGCGTTCTCCAGCTGGCCTGTGTCGTCGGCCGAGGTAAAGCCGCCCCCCTCCGCCACCTCGATGCGGCCGTCCACGGTGTTGCGCACGAGGCCGCCTGCTTCCATCGACAGCCTGCTCTCGACGCGCAGCACGCCCTCGTTCCGGAAGACGGTTTCCTCGACACGCACGTTGTTGCCGTCCACCTCGACGAAGCCTACGTTCGTGAGCACACCGCCCGCGCCAGCCAGGACGGACGAGCGCCCGCTCCCCGGGTCGACAAGGAGACCCGTACCGCCCAAGTTGAGTGTTGCGCCCTCGGCGGCGGCGGCGAACCGCGCGCTGCTATTCAGCGACACCGTGCCTGCAGGCGTCCCCGAAAGCGTGCCCGCCAGGGTAAAGGCACCCGACCCGCTGTTGTTGGAGGTCGAGAAGATGATCGTGCCACCCTCGGGCACGTCGAACGTCACGTCACGCAGCGTGCCCTCGCCGAGTTGCATCCGGGCTCCGTCCGAGGCGAGCACCGCCCCGTCGAGGTCGACGACAACGTTGATCTGCGAGCTGGCCGAAGCGGCGCCTCCCAACTCGGCGATGATCCGTCCTGCGCCCACGAGTTGCCCGCCGTCGGGCCCGCGGTTGAGAGCGCCGCCATCGACGAGCGCCAGCACGCCCGAGGTGGCGTTGTCGAGCGTCGCGCCCCCGTCCAGCGTGAGGCGATTCGGTACGTCGATCTCGCCCTCGTTGCGCAGCGTCACGGCGCGCATGGTCGTCCCGTTGCCGCCGAATGTGAGCCGTCCCGTGTTCGTGAAGGCACCGCCGGCGCTTTCGAGCGACGCACTCCGCCCACTTCCTGGATTCGCAACGAGCCCGGTGCCGCCGAAGTCGAGCCTAGCGCCCGCAGGTCCCGCGATCAGGCTCCCCCCGCTTCCCAGCGTGAGCGTCCCCGCGATGTCGCCGGAGACGGTGCCTTCGACGATGAAGTCGCCCGCAGCCCCGTTGCTGTTCGAGTTGGTCACCGTGACCGAGGCATCGGCTCCGATTTCGAACGTGGCGTCCCGGAAGGTCCCATCGGCGGCGAGGCTGAGCGAGCCTGTATCGATGGCGAGGGTCCCGCCGTCCAGTTCAAACACGCCACGGATGCTCGTGCTGCGCGCGAAGGACACGCTGGGGCCGAACGCAACGCGGCCCCGCACACGCACGGTGGAGACCACACCCCCACTGCGCCGCCCGATGGTGACCGAGCCGATGCCCGTATCGACCAGAAACTGCCCGCCCGGCGCGATGTCGAGCGTGCCGCCTTCCGACATCAGCACCGTGAACGCCTGGTAGGCCAGCGCTCCCTCCACGAGGAAGGTGCCCGCGACGTTGATTCCGTCGGCATTGGACGAGCCTCGGTTAGACATCTCAATGCGCCCGCTCGGCGCAACGCGCGCGTCGCCGGACACGTCGATGTCGGCGGTGGTCTGCAGCGTCTGCGTGCCGCTCGCGCCGCCGACCACGAGGCCGGTGAGCGGCAGCGAGAAGCCATCGTTGGTGGTCACGGTATAGGTGCCTGGCGCGTCGATGCAGGCGGTGTCGTCGGCGGTGGGCAGACCGTCGGTCCAGTTGGCTTCGTCGAACCAGTCGCCGTCGGCGGCGGTGGCCCATGAGGTCGTACAGGTCTGGGCCGTGGCCCACGCGGGGACGAGGAGGGCGAGTAGCAGGAGGGCGCGCATGGTCGAGCGGGACTGCGTGAGGAGAAGTTGGATGCGGCGCACGCGGCCCCGCTCCCCCCTATCCACGAGAAGCGAGCGGCGATCTTGCCATCGCCGCCCGTTTTTTTTCGTCGCCAGGATGTGTTCGTCTCAGCGCACCACCGTGAGCCGCTTCGTGAGCGTCGCGTCGGGCGTCACGGCGCGCACGACGTAGACCCCGGCGGAGAGCCGCGCCGCGTCGAGCGTGAGCGGGTGCGTGCCTGCGGCGAGCAGACCGTCGTGCAGCAGCGTCACGCGGCGGCCGAGCAGGTCGAACACCTCGGCCCGCACACCGGCGGCTTCGGGCAAGGCGATGTCGATGGTCGCCGTGCCGCGCGCCGGGTTTGGGTACGCCGCGACCGAAAACACGTCGGGCAGCGCGCTCGCCTCGTCCCCGTCCGCTACGGGGAAGCCTTCGTTGGCGAGTTCAAACGTCTCGTCGGGTTCACCATCGCCGTTCAGGTCCACAGCCACCGTCAACGTGGCGTTGTCCAGAGCGGTCCAGTCGGGCTGCACCGTATGCGACGCGCCCGCAGGCAGCGTCACGTTCGCGTGATAGAAGCTGCGCCGACCGCCGGGTCCGGCTTGCCCGAGCGCGAGATCGTAGGTCACCTCGGAGTCACTCCCGAGCCGGAAGCCCGTCGAGTCGGCCAGCGCGCTCACGCCGACGCTCACACCGGAAGCTGCCTGGAGGCTGTCCGCTGCGAAGGTCCGTACCACTGCGCCCGCGTCGGTCCCAACAGAGAGTCGCGCGTCGAACCGCAACAGCCCGTCCTGCCCAGACGCCACGCGCAGCGTGTCGCCGCCTACGTCGAAGAGGTCGGCAGGCCCCGCCGCACCCCCGTCGAGCCGCTCGATGGCGAGCGTCCGACGGTCGCCTACCGTCAGTCGGCTCCGCCCTGCTGGTCCCGGTGCGAGATCGACCGTGTAGCGCCCTTGCAGCGCCACGTAGGCGTACGGCCGAGCAGGGCGTCCCGTGATCGGAAAGAGGGCGGCGCTGGCGGGGAGCGTCTCCGTGAGCGTCCCGTTGCGGTAGCTCACCTCCCCAGTTGGTCCGCTCAGTCCCGAGTCACCCGCGACGATGCGAACGATCAGTTCGTCGGCGCGACGGGAAGCCGGGACGGGATGTGAGGCTGTAACGGGCGCGGCAGCAGCGGCTTCAAACGCCACAGGCCACGGTGGCCGCGCTGTGTCTAGCGCGTCGGTCGCTAGCCCGGAGAGGTAGAGTCCCTTGGCGTTCCCTCTTCCCCACTCAGTCTCGAACAGCGCACCATCACGCAACTCGAGGTGCCCCCACGTCGAGGCGGTCGAATCGATCTCGACGAACGCGATGGCGGAGTTGGGATCTGCGTTGACGTCATAGTTCGGGTCCACCACGGGGAGCCAATAGAGCCCGTCTCCCTCCTCGCCGATCTCGCTCCCACCGCCGAGGTCGATCACGTCCAGGAGGTCGATAGGGGCGACGGCGTGGGCGCTCCTGCCGACCGTCTCGTCGGCGTTGCGGTACACCCCCTGGAACACCAAGACGCGGTCGAGATCGCGCACGTCGCTCTGGAGCCGCCTCTTGAGCTGAGCAAGCACATCGCGCGGGGTGACGAGATCGGTCGCGAGGTCTGCGATCGCGCTGCGCTCTACGCGGCGGTCCCCTCCGTACACCCATAGGCTGTGGATGGCGTCACGCACCTCGTCCGTGAGAGGCACATCGGCGAGGGTGCGCTGGCCCGTGTTGGGAAGCCAGCGCGCGATGAACGCTTCTGGGCTTCCGAAGCCGGCCAGCACGGCGAGGGCGAATCCGTAGCAGGCACCGTTGTAGCCTGCCTCTTCTTCCAGCAAGCCCGTCCCGGAGAGTGCGTACCACGCGCTGGCCGCGTTGGGATTGACTTGGTGGATCGTTAGCCCTGACAACTCGATGGTCTCTGTAGAAGCGTAGGTCCCCGCCATGCCAAACGCGCGCACGAAGGTCTCCCACGTCGGATGCGCTGCTGCGGTCCGCGCGTAGAAATACTCCTCGTCGTAGCGCACGGCACCGATGGGCGGGATGAGCGGGTCGAAGCCCGAGACGTTGTCGTCGTAGGCGTTCTTGAGTCGGTCCCAGTAGGCCCTCGGCCAGAGGACGGCGTCGTCCTGGGCGAAGGAGAAGGCGTTGCGCGAGAAGCGGAATAGCTCGTACTCAGGTCTGGCGGGCGTTCCTACGACACGGCTGAGACGGTAGGGCGGTCGCACGCGGAAGCGCTCGCTCACGACCTCCTCGGCGGGGTCGTCGGCGTCCACGGCGATGAGGTACGTCGAGGGCGAGAGTAGGTCCTCGGGCACCTCCCACTCGTAGGTGCCGTCAGCGATGGGGACGTCCTCCGCGAGAAGCGTGCGCGCGCCGTCGGCATCCTGGGCGTTGGCGACGAGGTAGAGATCCACGGTCTCGATGCCCGGCGCGGTGAAGCGGACCGTGTAGGTCTCGTCGGGTGGCACGATCTCGTCCTCGACGGGGGCCTGGACGGCGAATACGGGGGTGAGGATCGCGCGCCAGGGAACGAAGTTTTGGCCTTCCAGCCGCCCGGTCCCGAAGACGACATCACCCGCCGTGACGAAGCGAACCACGAAATCCGAACGGTCGCCCGGGTCGTCCTGGAAACCAAGCAGGTCCAGCCCGTAGTCATTGACCAGGGCGGTCGCGAGTACGTCAAGGCCTTGGCCCCTTCGCCAGAGGACCGGAGAGTCCCCGCTGGTTGTCGCCTGTTCGCCCACGGCCAAGGTACCCGCTGTGTTGACGGACCCCAGATTGACCGAGGCATTTCCCGGTCGCGGCGGGAGGTCCGACGCAGGGGAGAGTAGCTGAGTCGCTCCATTCGTCCAGATCAGCCCCTGGTCTCCGAACGGGTCGATAAAGAAGGCGTCGCCGACCGCCGTAGAGCCGTCGCTGCTGATCGCCCGGAACGTGGAACTGGACGCCCCCTCAGGACCGGCCAAGACCCGCCCCGCGTCGGACACGAGCGCGGCTTGGCTCCCGCCGGAGCTCGGCCTGTCGAATCCTACGAACGTCGTTCCGTCGTCGGACATCGCAGACGAGGCGAAGTCTCGGAACACGCTTTCGACCAGGCCATCGACGAGGCGAACAACGACGCGTTCGTTGGTGGCCCTATCCCGGAACTCCGCGCCGATGATGCTCCCGTCAGCGCTGACCATGACGTGCTCGATCGTATCACCGTATTCCGAGGGGACGGGGGCGCGCTGCACCTCGCCGGTCCGCCATTTCCAGAGCACGAAGTTCAGGAGCGTGCTCTCTCCCACCTCGACGCCGATGAGCGTCGTGCCGTCGCTGGAGAGGCCGCCGTATGTGGTGAAGTCGCCAAGACGCCCCGGGTAGTCGAGTTGCGTTGACCTCGGACCCACGACGTACAGAGAGTCTCCGTCGAGCACGACAGGGAGTTGACCCTCCAGGGTTTGGATCGCCCCGAAGACCACGCTCCCGTCGGCGGAGGCGTCCCCGGCCCCGCCTGGACTCCGGAGGGAGTTTGCAGAGCCACCGACGGCCAGCATCCGGGTGAAGGGCGGGTCGGGCACGTCCGTCCGGTAGCCGCCCAGCACCTCAAACGACTGCGCGTGCATCGGCTCGGCCATCAGCAAAACCAGCACGGCAAGTGTGAGAGAGCAAACATGGCGGGCGAACGCGGACGCGACGGGGAGCAGGCGGAGCGAGCACATAACGAGGCGGGGATGAGTGAGTCGTAGGGGCGTGGGACTGACATCCACGAGAAGCGCGCATCGACCTTGTCACGCCGCCCGGTTTTTCTGCGCACCGCTGTGCGAGGCCGGTGCGGCTTGCTCGCCCGTGTAGCTTGTCCCTCTTCGGTAGGCGCGCCTATACTCATCCCCTCGCTCGACGCCACCGGGATCCCCGCTCATGCCCGCTCCCTCTGAGGTTACCCGCTTGCTCGCTGCTGCCAGCGACGGCGACGCGTCGGCGCTCGACGCGGTGCTGCCGCTGCTCTACACGGAGCTGCACGAGCTGGCCCACCGCCAGCGCCGCCGCCAACGCGGCCCGGCGACGCTCAACACGACGGCGCTGCTGCACGAGGCCTACGAGAAGCTCGCGAGCGCAGGCAGCGCCTACGTCGACCGCAGCCACTTCTTCCGCATCTCGGCGCAGGCCATGCGGCAGATCCTCGTCGACTACGCGCGCAGCCGCCTCACCGCCAAGCGCGGCGCGGGCGCGCACGCGGCGACCTACGACGACAGCGCGCTCGACGACAGCGCCCTGATGCTGGACGCCCAGTCCGAAGAGACGCTTGCGCTGGACGAGGCCCTGGGGCGCCTGGCCGTGCTGAGCGCCCGGCAGGCGACGCTCGTCGAGCTGCGCTACTTCGGCGGCTTCACGCTTCCAGAAGTCGCCGACCTGCTCGGGATCTCGCCGTCCACGGCGTCGCGCGACTGGACGGCCGCCCGCGCCTGGCTCCAGCGGGAGCTCGGCGACGCGAGCTTTGACACGGACTCTGGCACCAGGGCCTGATATGTCGGCGGCGAGCGCGTGACAAGATGTGCGCGCGAACCGCGTAATTCTCGGTGTCATGCTCTGCCTCTTGAACGCCATGCCTACGACCACGCCCGAACGCTGGGCCCGCCTGACCGACCTCCTCGGCGACGCGCTCGACCACCCCGAGACGGAGCGCACGGCCTTCCTCGAAGCGGCCTGCGCGGACGACCCGAGCCTGATCCAGGAAGTCGAGCAGCTGCTCGCGGCGCACACCACGGCCGCCGCCACGCAGCGCTTCGAGCGGGGGGCCGGCCACCTCGTCCCGGTCGCGCTGGCCGAGACCGCGCCGCCGCCCGACGTGGGACCGTACCGGCTGGTGCGCGCCATCGGGCAGGGCGGCATGGGCAGCGTGTGGCTTGCCGAGCGCGCGGACGGGCTCTACGAGCAGCGCGTGGCGGTCAAGCTGATGCGGACGAGCGCCTTCGCGGCGGGCCCCGAAGCGGAGGTCCAGCGCCGCCGCTTCCGCGCCGAGCGCCGCATCCTCGCGGGGCTCGACCACCCCCACATCGCGCGGCTGCTCGACGGCGGCGTGACGGATCCGACGCCCGGTGCGTACGCCCGGCACCCGTATCTCGTGATGGAATACGTAGAGGGGCAGCCGATTACGGACTGCTGCCGCGACCACGGGCTCGGCCTCGCGGACCGCCTTGCCCTCTTCCGCACCGTCTGCGACGCCGTCGCCTTCGCGCACCAGAACCTCGTCGTCCACCGCGACCTCAAGCCCTCGAACATCTTCGTCGCGGACGACGGGGATGGGAAGCCCGTTGTGAAGCTCCTCGACTTCGGCATCGCCAAGCTGCTCGCGGAAGACGGCGAAAGCAGCGTGGCGACCGAGAATGCGGTGCTCACGCGCACGGGGCAGGCGCTGCTCACGCCCGAGTATGCCGCCCCCGAGCAGATCAGCGGCGACGCCATCACGACGGCCACCGATGTCTACGCGCTCGGCGTGGTGCTCTACGAGTTGCTCGTCGGGCAACGCCCCTACGCGTTCGACCACACGTCTGCGACGGCCATCGAGCGGGCGATCCTGGAGACGGAGCCGACGAAGCCCAGCACGGCCGTCCGCGCCGCGTCGCCATCCGCCCACGTCGAGCCCGAGCGCCTCGCGCGGCGGCTGCGGGGCGACCTCGACACCATCGTGCTGAAGGCGCTGCGCAAGGAGCCGGAGCGCCGCTACCGCTCCGCCGCCGACCTCGCCGATGACCTCCGTCGGCACGCGGACGGGCTCCCGGTGACGGCGCGTCCCGATACGACCGGCTACCGCCTCCGCAAGTTTGCTCAGCGGAACCGGGTAGGCGTGGCGGCGGCAGCGGCGTTGCTCGTGGCGCTCGTGCTCGGCCTCGCCGGGACGCTGTGGCAAGCCCGTATCGCCGCAGCCGAGCGCGACACGGCGCAGACCGCGCTCCGCGACGCTGAGGCCGCGATGGGCTTCCTCCAATCGGTGATGCTCCAGGCCGACCTCGAAGAAGCCGACCCCGAACGCTCCATCGGGGCCGTCCTCGACAGCGCCGCGCTGCGCATCGACAACGAACTAGCGGAGCGGCCCGCCGTAGCGCAGCAGGTCCATGCGACGATGAGCGATATCTACCTCGGCTTCCGCGACACCGAGGCCGCCGAACACCACGCCCAACGCGCGCTCGCGCTGACGCCGGACTCGCTCACGCTCCCGTACGGCCGCGTGCTCTACCTCCTCGCCCTCGCCCACGACTACCGCGGTGACGACGCCGAGGCGTTTCCCTACTACGAGCGTGCCATCGCCACGCTGCGCCCGCTCCCTGACTCCCTGGCGCGCGCGGCCCTCGCGTGCACGCTCAACAGCTACGGCTCCGCGCTCTCAGAAGGCGGCCGCTACGAGGACGCCCTCGCCCTCCTCGAAGAGGCCATCCCGGCGATTTTGGCATATCTCGGATTAAAGCGGAGAGATGCTTTTAAGCCAGAGCTGTTGTCGAGTCAGGTGAT
>JBCDFO010000170.1:0-9518 GCA_039177895.1 Bacteroidota bacterium | reverse complement strand
TCGCGGCCGAGGTGGGTGTGGAGCATCCAGAGTGCCCACGCGCCCTGGTTGTAGATCGCAATCTCGTCGCGCCCTTCACGGGTCTCCACGAGCGGTACGGCGGTGGCGGCGCGGCGCCCGCGCAGGAATCGCGCTTCCAGGCGCTCAGCGAACGCGATCCGCGCCGCCTCGCCGAAGGCTTCCTCGATCAGTAGGAGCGTCGCATAGTCGGCCATGCCCTCGATCAGCACGCCCGTCCCCGGCCCCTCCGCCGCTGCGACGAGGTGGCCCCACCACATGTGCGCGACCTCGTGCGCCGTGACCACGAACGCGAGGTCGGCCGTGGCCTGGTCGGCATTGGCGGGCGGGCGCGTGAGGAAGCCCGCGCTCTCGCTCATGCTGATGTTCGTCGGGAACGCCGTCGCGTTGGTCTGGAGGTCGGGGAACTCGTTGATGCGCAGGTCGCGCCACGGGTAGGGGCCGAACCAGTCGCTGTAGTGCGTCCGCGCGAGCGCCATCGCGTCCAGCATCGCGTCGATGTGGTAGGCGTGGCCGGGGTGGTGGTAGACCGCGTTCGTGCCGCCCTCGAACGGACGGGTCACCTCGTCCCAGCGCCCCGCCATGAGGTTGAGCGCACGGACGGGGTGGTCCGTCGCCCACACGACGGTCGCGTGCGTGGCGTCGCCTGTCGAATCGGTGCGGACGCCTGCCGAGGTGACGGTGTAGGTGCGTGGGGCGCGGACTTCGAGGCGGGCCGTGAAGGGCGGCGCGAGGGCGTCGATGGTGGCGAGGGAGTCCTGCCACCAGCGGTCGGGATAGACACGCGGTTCTGCGGGCTCTGGAGCGCCAAGCCCGGTGATGAGGCCCGGGACCGGAACGAACTCGCCGCGGTAGGTCGAGAGCAGCACGCCCTCGGGGAGGAGGAAGTGGGCCGTGCCGCCGCCGTTGCGCGTGATACCGCGCGGATACGTGAGCGCGTAGGCGAAGCTCACGTTGATGCTATCGCTAGGCGCGAGCGGAGCCCGCAGCGTGACCACATCGAGGCCGGGACGGCGCTCCACGGGCGGTGCTACCCCGGCGTCCAGCGTCCAGGCGATCTCGCTGAAGCCGTAGCCGGTCGTGAACGGCAACGCGGCCATTGGTGCGTCGGAGCGGTTGACGACCGTGTAGGTGCCCGTCGCGTCGAGGCGGCGATCCTCGGGCTGGAGGTCGATCTGGAGATCCACATGCGCGACGGTCGGTGAGGGGACATCGCTCCACGTAGCGTGGTTGGCGTCCCAGTAGGCCGTCGCCCAGTCCTCGGCGGCCTGGCCCTGGAAGCCGGTGTGAACCTGGTACGCCAGCGTCCCGCCGAGTGCGACCGGCAGCGCGATCAGCCCGAGCGCGCCGAGGGCGTTTCGTTGCACGAGGCCAGCAGAGTACCCCCACCACGAGCCGTCGTGCTCGCGCCGCGGGAACCACCGCCATGCCGCGACGGCGAATGCGAGCGTCAGCGCCAGCATCAGCGCGCGGTTGAGCAGGAGCGCGCCGTCGTTGAGCGGCATCCAGCCGAGGTCGCTCCAGCGCAGCGTTGCCCAGAGCGGCCAGTTCGCCACCCACGTCATCCGGCCCGAGGCGAAGGCGTACGCTGTGAGTGCGAGCACGACCAGTCCGATGCCGTACGTCGCAAACCGATTCCTCGTCAGCGAAAGCACCGCTGCGACGAATCCGCCCCAGACGAGGAACGTCGGCGTGAGGACGAGCCCCCACACGCTCAGGAAGGGGCCGAATTCGAGCGGCGCGGTGCCCTGTCCGGCGAGAAACGCGAGGCTCGCCACGCCGCACACGCCCATGAGCAGCGCGATCAGGAGGCCGTTTGCGAGGCCCTTCGCCAGCAGCAGCGCGCTCGTCGGCACGGGCATCGCGTAGAGGATGCCGTCGAAGCGCGTCCGCGCCTCGCGCCGCACCGACTCGGGCAGCGTGAACAAGAGCAGCAGGCTCCCGAGCACGGTCAGCACCTCGATCGAACCGACCGCCATCGTGCCCGCCGTAAGCAGCGCCGGGGCTCCGAGCGCGTCCTGCTCCGTCGCGAACTCGCCGACGAGGAGCACCACAAACAGCAGCGCCACATACACGAGCGGCTGGTTCGCCATCTCACGAACCTCCGCGCGGAGGACGTGCCCGACGCTCGCCCAGAATCCGGGTGTCTGCTGGGTCATGCCGAGGTCCCGCAGCGGCGCAAACAGTCCGACCTCCCCCGACTCGCCGTGATCCTCTGCCGACGTGCGTCGCAGCCACCGCCGCTTCGGTTTCGTCACGGCCCGCGCTCCCATGGCGATGGCACGCTGTTGCCGCAGCGCGAACACGAGGCCGAGTAGCGGCCCGACGACCCATACGAGCCGGTTGAGCCAGAACGTCCCGTCTAAGGCCAGCGGCGCGGTGTTGTAGTACGTCACGCCGGGGTCGCCCGCGACGAGCACCTGGTAGACCCACCGCAGCCCCGACGGATCGAGCACCATCAGCAGCCGGTCGAAGGCGGGATCGAGTCCGGGTGGCCGCCACGTCCAGAGGAAAAACAGCACGCCCAGCACCATCGTGATCGGGACGGCATAGACGGCCAGCGGACGGCGCGACGCGGTCCCGACGACGAATGCGAGCACGGCGCTCGTCCACATCGTCGGGACGGCGAAGACGAGGAACGGGACGAGGTAGCTGCCCAGCCGGAACGGCCCGCGGATGTCCGCCGCCCCCGGCTCGACGAGGAACTGGAGGTGCACCATCAGCGCGGCGAGGTGGACCAGCAACCCGATCCCGAGCGCCGCGATGACGCCCAGGAGCTTGCCCGCGAGGTACTCGCCCGGTGCGAGCGGCGTGCTGAAGAGCAGGGGACCCACGCGCGCCTCATCGTCGCGAAGGACGGTCAGGCCGCCGAGCAGGCCCGCAAAGAACGGATACGCCAGGAAGCCGCCGAGGCTGAAGAGCCACGCGATGGCGTAGGGCGAGTTCACAAACGGCCGCAGCCCGTCCGGCCCGATCTCGTCCGCGTCGCCGCCGAGCGCCGTAGTGCCGTTGAGGCTCATCGTGGCCAGGACGGCGAGCGCGACCATCACCCACAGCAGCGGGTTGGCGAGGTGCACGCGGAGGTCGAGGCGCGCCACGGCCAGGGCGCGGGCAAAGGGCGTCATGGGTGAGGTGTGGACGTATGCTTGTTTGATTGTGTGGACGTGGGAGCAGGCGGGTTTACGGGACTGAGAAGTAGAGGCGCTCAATCAGCCTACGCGCTACCAGAGTTGTCATGCTGAACTTGGTTCAGCATCTCAGCAATGCCTCGATAAACCCCAGTCGTCAGAGATCCTGAATCAAGTTCAGGATGACATGCATGTGATGTTGATGCCAGTCTCTGGCTCACGAAGCCACCTCATGGTGAGCGTCTTCGGTGCGGGCAGCCTCCTTCATCAGCACCAGATAGGCGTCCTCCAGCGTCGGCGTGACGGGGCGGAAGCCGTCGGGCGCGTTGCCGTCGGAGAGGTGGAGGCGCAGGCGGTGCTCCCCGGCGACGAGGTAGGCGCGGGCGATCTGCCCCGAAAAACGCGGGAGGTCATCTGGGCGCGCGGTGCCTTCGAAGAGCGCGCCGTCGAGGCGGGCGAGGGCGTCGGCGGGCGTCGTCTCGGCGATGAGGCGGCCCTGGCGCATCACGGCGAAGCGCGGGCACAGCATCGCCACGTCGTCCACGAGGTGCGTCGAGAGGAGCACGACGCGGTCGGCGGCGAGGTCGGCGAGGAGGCGGTAGAGCCGCAGCCGCTCCTCCGGGTCGAGGCCCGCCGTGGGCTCGTCTACGATGAGCAGGTCCGGGTCGCCCGCGAGCGCCTGCGCGATGCCGAGGCGCTGCCGCATGCCGCCCGAGTAGGTCTTCACCTTGCGCGTCGCCGCGCCCGTGAGGTTGACCCGTTCCAACAGCGCGGCGGCCAGCTTCTTTTCGCCACCGGGCGCGCGCACGCCTTTGAGGCGGAGGACATGCCGCAGCATGGCCTCGCCGGTGAGGTTGGGGTAGAAGCCAAACGCCTGCGGGAGGTAGCCGAGCCGCGGCCAGAGTTGCTCGGGCTCCGCCGTCACGTCGATGCCGTCGAACGTCACGCGGCCTGCCGTCGGCTCTAGCAGCCCGGCGAGGATCTTCATCAGCGTCGACTTGCCCGCGCCGTTGGGGCCGAGCAGCCCGAACATCCCGCGCGGGATCGTGAGCGTGACATCGCTGAGCGCGTGGACGGGGCCGGGGTAGACCTTCGCGAGGCCGTCGAGGTGGAGCATGGAAGAGTGAGGGGTAAGAGGCCCAGGCGCGACGAACCGCCCGCGTCAACATCGGACGCAGAGACCGGTTATGCCTTGTAGATTTTCGTCACGGACCGGCCTTGGCTGTCGTCACCCACGGGAGGCGCGCTGGCTAGGGCGTGCAGCGCCGTGGGCGTGAGGCCGGTGAAGTGCCGCACGTCGCGGATGAGGTGCGACTGGTCGTGGTAGCCGAAGCGGGTCACGAAGTCGAGCCAGTCGGGCGGCCCGTCGGTGCGGGCGGAGAGCGCGTCGAGGACATGGCGGAAGCGGTGGCGGCGGAGGTAGCGCTTCGGTGTTAGCCCGCTCGCGGCCCGGAAATGTCGGGCCAGGGTGCTGTACGACAGCCCCGTCAGCGTGGTCAGGTCCGTCACCGTCATGTTGGGCTGCAGCAGCGGTGCGATCTCTGCGACCACGCCCGCCCGCGACGCGTCGAGTCGGTCGCGCAGCCACGCGTCGAGCATCGGCGCGATCTGGTCAGGGGCGCACATGGCGAGGTGCCGTTCGAGGGGCGCGAGGGCGTCGCCGAACAGGTCGGAGGCGGGGACCACGGCTTCGTCCGCGAACATCGGTAGCGGGACCTCGGTGAAGGGGGCCAGCGCCGCCAGGCCCCGTGCCTGCAGCGTCACCACGATGGCCCGCTCGACACCGCGCGCGTCCACGGTCAGCCCGCCATCGATGTAGCCAAACGCGACGCTCTCGCTCGCCTCGATCCGCTGGCCGTGGTAGTGCAGCACTAGCGTGCCGCGCAGGCCGAGCACAAACTCTGCGGCCAGCGAGGGGAACGTGCGGACGGGCTCGGGGCTGAGCACCAGGCCGTGCCGCCGGTCAAGGATCCAGTAGGCCTCGATGAAGCGGCGGAGGTCGGCGTCCTGGGGAGAAAAGCGGGGCATAGGGAGAAGTGCGTGTGATCCCTACGCCCACGCTTCCTGCAGAGTTACGGCACTCAGTAGCCCACCGCTACGTCCTCGCCGCGTGGGTCTGCCCCGCCCAGGAGCACGCGGCGCGTCGTGGCCGCCTCTCCGTCCGTGAGTCCCGACGGGTCGACGACGGCCTCGACGGCCTCGTAGGCGACCACGATGCCGTCGGCGCGGCTCCAGCGGCGGCCCTGGTCGACGGTCCAGCCGCGCTGCTGGAGCGCCGTCGTCACGTCGGCTCCGAGCGCGCGGTGTTCGGCGAAGAGCACATCGGGGAGCCACTGATGGTGGATGCGCGGGGCCGCGACGGCTGCCTGGATATCCATGCCGTGATCGACGGTGTTGAGGATCACCTGGAAGACCGTCGTGATGATGCGCGCGCCGCCGGGCGAGCCGATCACCATGTGCAGCCGCCCGTCGGGGTCCTCCACGATGGTTGGTGTCATGGACGAGAGCATCCGTTTGCCGGGGGCTACGGCATTGGCCTCGGAGCCGACAAGTCCGAACATGTTCGGCACGCCCGGCGCGGCGGCGAAGTCGTCCATCTCGTTGTTGAGGAAGAACCCCGCGCCGTCCACCACGACCAGCGAGCCGTAGCCGCCGTTGAGTGTCGTCGTGGTGCTCACGGCCATGCCGTCGGCGTCCACGACGGAGTAGTGCGTCGTCTCGGCGGACTCGCCTGCGAACGGATCGCCGTAGGTCACCGTCTCGCTCGTGTCCGCGCGGTAGGGGTTGAAGTCGGCCATGCGTTCGCGGACGTAGTCCACGCTCGTGAGCGCGTCGATGGGGACGGGCGTGAAATCGGGGTCGCCGAGCCACTCGGCGCGGTCGGCATAGACGCGGCGCATCGCCTCGGCCTGGAGGTGGATCGTCGAACTGGAATTGAAGCCCATCGCGCCCACGTCGTACGGCTCGACGGCGCGGAGCAGCTGCACCAGCGCTACGCCGCCCGACGACGGCGGCGGCATCGAGAGGATGCGGTGCCCGCGATACGTCCCTACGATGGGTGCACGCTCAACGGCGCGGTAGCTCGCGAGGTCCTCGTGCGTGATGAGCCCGCCGCCCCGCTGCATTTCCTCGACGATGAGATCGGCCGTCGCGCCGCGATAGAACCCGTCGCGGCCCTCGTCACGAATGCGTCGGAGTACTTCGGCAAGGTCGCTCTGGACGAACCGGTGGTTTTCGACGTAGCTACTGTCGGGCGCGCTGTTGTTAACGAAATAGCGCGCGGTGCTCTCGAAAGCGGAGAAGCGGGGGCGGTAGAACGTGAAGCGCGCGGCCTGGCGGCGGCTCAGCGGAAAGCCCTCGGCGGCGAGCCGGATCGCGGGTGCCAGTACGTCGGCAAGCGGGAGACGGCCGTAGCTCTCGTGCGCCTGGAGGAGCCCGGCGACGCTGCCCGGCACGCCCGAGGCGAGGTAGCCGCGCTGCGAGCGCTCCGGCACAAAGACGCCCGTCGAGTCGAGGAACATGTCGCGCGTGGCGGCGGCCGGGGCCGTCTCGCGGTAGTCGAACGTCGTCGCGGTGCCGTCGGGTTGGCGGATCACCATGAAGCCGCCGCCGCCGATGTTACCCGCGACGGGGAACGTCACGGCTAGGGCGAAGCCCGTCGCCACCGCGGCGTCGACGGCGTTGCCGCCCGCCCGCAGCACCTCCAGGCCCGCCTCGGCGGCGTGCCGCTCCGCCGCCACGACCATCCCGCTGTCGGCTCGCACCGGCGGCGGCGTGGCCGACACCTGCGCCCACGCGCTGGACGAGGTGAACGCGAACAGGACGAGGGCGATCAGCAGACGGGCGGGCATGGAGCGACGGGCAACAAGAGGAGTGGCAACGCCGCCAACTTACGCGCCGGACTGCGTGCCCGATGCTCGCGCCTACTCCGTCCGCAGCGCGTGCACGGGGTCCGACGTGGCGGCCCGCCACGCCTGCACGCCGACCGTCCCGAGCGCAATGGCGAGCGCCAGCACGCCAGCCGCGAGCAGCGGCGTCGCCGAGAGATCCACGCGGTAGGCGAAGCCATCGAGCCACGCGTGCAGCGCGAACCACGCCGCAGGAGCCGCGACGACGAACGCGACGGCGACGAGCACAACGAAGTCGCGGGCGAGCAGCCGCACGAGGCCGGGCACGGACGCGCCGAGCACCTTGCGCACGCCGATCTCCTTCGTCCGCCGCTGTATCGTAAACGTGGCGAGGCCGAACAGCCCGAGGCACGCCACCACGAGCGCGAGCGCTGCGAACGCCCCCACGGCAGTAGCCAACCGTGCCTCTGTCTGGTAGAGCGCGTCGAGGTTGTCGTCGAGGAAGGTGTAGCTCATCGGGCGGACGGGCTCGTAGCGCTGCCACAGGGTCTCGATGGACGCGAGCGTAGCGCGGGCGTCGCCTGGCGCGAGGCGGACGGCAGCGAAGGCGTACCACCACGGCGACACCATCACCACGAGCGGGCGCTGCGCCCGGCGGAGGCCCTCCATCTGGAAGTCGGCCATCACGCCCACAACGACGTTGCCGCCGATCATACGGCCGTCGTCGAGCGTGCCCGCCATGCCGAGGTCGGCAGCGAGTGTCTCGTTGATGAGCAGCGCGTCCCGGTCGGGCCGGTCCTCGTCCGCAAAGCCCTCCTCGCGGGTGCCGAGGTCGCGCCCTTCGACGATGGTGACGTCGAAGGTCTCGGCGAAGTCGGCATCGACAAAGAGGCCAGGCACCTGCACGATCGCCCCGTCGTCGTTCGAGTCGTCGCGGGTACCGAAGTTGCGGATCGGCGCGTCGGCCCCGATCACGTCGGACACGGCCGAAGCGCTTACCACGCCGGGGACCTCGGTGAGCGCGTCCTTGAACCGGCTCCAGTCGTCCTTCACGGTCGTCCCTCGGATCGGGATCATCACGATCTGCTCCTGCTCGAAGCCGAGGTCTTTCGTCTGGAGGAAGCGCAGCTGCTGCACCACGACCGCGGCCCCTGCGAGGAGCGCAATGGTGACAGCGAACTGCCCGACGACCAGCCCGCGCCGCAGCCACGCCGCACCGCCCGCACCGCGACTGCCTTTGCCCATAAGCACGTCGGCCGGGCGGAAGCCGCTCAGCACGAACGCCGGATAGAGCCCGGCCAGCAGCCCCGTCCCGACGACCAGTACCGCTGCGAACGCGAGGAAGGTCGGGTCGAGAAGCCCCGCCTGCGGCACCGGCGCGCCCACGATACGCTCGAAGCCGGGCCGCGCGACGGTGGCGAGGACGAGACCAAGTGCGCCTGCCGCCACACTGGCCACGAGCGCCTCCGCGAGGAACTGCCCCACGAGCGCCCGCCGCCCCGCGCCGAGCGTCCGCCGCACGCCGACCTCCTTCGCGCGCAGCATCGATCGGGCCGTGGCAAGGTTGGTGTAGTTCACCACCGCGAGCAGCAGCACGAAGACCGCGATCCATGAGAACAGCCGCACCGTCTCGGCGCTGCCGACGGGCCCGATCTCCTGGTAGAGTTCCTGGTAGCGCGGGTCCTCTCGCAGGCGGATCGTCGTGAGCGGCTGCAGGCTCAGCGTGAGGCCGTCCACGATCACCTCGGGGAAGTACTGCGCGACGAAGCCGGGCAGCACCTCGCGCTCGACCTCGGCCGCGCTCACGCCCGCGTCGAGCCGGACATAGGTGTGGACGGGGTTCCAGTACCAGCCTTCGAAGCCCAACTCGTTGCCCGTCGCGGCGAAGATAGCCCCTGTGTTTTCGATCGAGGCGAGCGCGCCGATCTCGACGTGCGTGTTGGCAGGCGGGTCGGCGAGGATGCCTGTGACGGTGAAGGCGAGCGTGTCCTCGAAGACGAGCGTGCGCCCGATGGGGTCGGCCTCGTCGAAATACTTCCGGGCTGTCGTCTCGGTGAGCACGATGGTCTGCGGCTCGGCGAGCGCGAGCGCCGGGTCGCCCTGCACGAGCTCGAAGCCGTCGAAGACCTCGAAGACCGCAGGGTCGGTGAAGAACAGCTGCTCCTCGTAGAACCGCCGGGCGGGTTGCCCCGGCCCCTCAGGTTCGTAGGCGAGGAGCGGCGTCTTCTGCCACGTCTGGTAGAACCGCACCGCCGTCACGCCCGGGATATCGGCCTGCATCGTCGGCCCGACGGGCCACGGCACCGACGCCGAGCGCTCCTGCATCTCACCGTCCTCCTCGTAGAACTCCGTCACGCGGTAGATCTGCTCCGCCTGGTCGTGAAAGCGGTCGTAGCTCTGCTCGTGGCGCACGAAGAGCAGGATCAGGAACACGCACGCCAGCCCGAGCGCGAGCCCGCCGACGTTGAGGAGCGAGGTCACGCGTTCTTTCGCAAACGCGCGGAGGGCGACGGCGAGGAGGTTC
>JBCDFO010000169.1:0-9592 GCA_039177895.1 Bacteroidota bacterium | reverse complement strand
GCCGGGGTTGAGGTCGTGGTGCAGTTCCACGACGCTGTCGGCACCGAGGAGCGCGGTGAGCGCGCCCTGGCCCGCCCCGTACATCGCATCGTAGGCGAACTTGAGTCCGGACGCCTTGATCGCGTCCGTGTCGATGCGCTCAGCGAGGATGGCCGTGAACGCACTCCCGAGGTCGATGTGCTCGATCAGCCCGGCGTCCATGAGCGCCTGCACCGGCTTTTTCTCGAAGCCGTCCGCGAGGTGATCGAGCTGTGCTTCCACGTCGGCGATCATGGCGGGCGAGGCTGGGCCGCCGAAGTGCGCCTTGATCTTGAAGCCGTTGTAGGCAGGGGGGTTGTGGCTCGCCGTGATGACGATGCCCGCGCTGTGCCCGTAGGCCTCGGTGGCCCAACTGACGGCGGGCGTCGTCACGAAGCTGTCGGCCAGTTGGACGCGGATGCCCATGGAGGCGAAGACCTGCGCGGCGCGTGCCGCAAACTGGTCGCCGAGGAAGCGGCAGTCGTAGCCGATCACGACGGAGGCGTCAGGGCCGTACGTGGCGTGGAGCCACTGACCGGTCGCGCGGGTGACGCGCTCTACGTTCTCGAACGTGTAGTCGGCGGCGATGATCGCGCGCCAGCCGTCTGTGCCAAACTTGATGGGGGTCATCGGCGAGGGATGGGTCTGGAGAGGGAGAAGGTGAACAGCATGGACAATGTACGGAGGTCGCTACAGCCTCTGGTGGGACCGTGCCGGTACGGCTAGGGCCTTGGGAGCGCACTGTATAAATGGACTGTTCGGAAAAGAGACGGTACAAACGGGGATGAGGTTGTGCGTCGGGCAGAAACATAGGGGTTTGGATGACATACGATGTAAACTTGCTAAGTCATATTCAAACAGGTATACGAAGCGCGCTCGCTTCTTGAACACCCCGCCACACGCTCTGTCTCTCTCACTTATTCCTCTACCGCCTGTGGTCTCTCTCGTTCTGCTTCCCCACGCCATGCGCCTCTGGCGCATCGCTCCCGCGGCAGCCTTCCTGATGGCTGCCGTCCTCCTTTCACTCACCCCTGCTGCGTCCGCCCAGTGGGACGCCGACGCGGGGCTCGTCGCCTCGCACACCGACGGCGCAGCAGTCGCCGCTACCTCCACCACCGGCAACGGCCTCCCGGACGTCAACGACGGCGACCCGGCGACCCAGTGGCAGTCGGGAGCCTGCTTCCCGAGCGGCTTCATCGGCCGCGCCGACACGAACGTCCTCCTCGGCACCTGCGCCGATGGGAACTGCACCAGCTCTAGCACCGGCTCGCTCGACGGCGCAACGCGCGGCGGGCCGGGCTCCGTGGGCGTGCAGGCCGTCGGCGGGCGCGCATGGCTCCGCGCCGACCTCGCCCAGCCGTCGGACCTCTACCGCATCGCCGTGCGCCTCGGCACGGGGAGCAGCGTCACCCTCTCGGCCGTGACCGCGACCGACACCACGCTCGTGGCCACGCTCACGTCGAGCGACAACTACGGCTGGAACCGCTACGCCGTGCCCGCGCTCAGCGGCCCCGTCGTGGGCGTCCTCGTGGAGTCCGCCGCCTCGTTCTCGCTCTTCGAAGTCGCCGCGCTCGCGGAGGAGTGCTTCGAGGCCGTCACGTTCGACTTCGGTGCGACGCAGGAGGTCGGCATCGTCGAAGGGCGCGTGTGGACGGCGAGCGGCGTCACGGCGACGGCCTACCAGACGAGCACGGACAGCCTCACCTGGACGACCGTGGCCACCATCGACCCGACCGTCAACAACATGATCACCACGAAGCTGGCCCAGCCCGTCCAGGCGCGCTACTTCCGCGTCCGCCACACGATGGCCGACCAGAACTGGGCAAAGGCCTACGTCTGGGAGATCGACGCCTATGACCGCTGGAACCGCTACGGCCCGCCGCAGGCCTTCACCACCCCGACGGCGCAGACGCTCGGCGACCTCCTCGGCATCAACGGCGTCTGGGGCTGGGGGACCGGCAGCTACTCCGACGCGCTCGCGACCGGTGAGGGCCCTGACCGCTACACCCCCGTGGCGAGCCACGTCCGCAACTACCACAACCTCAACTGGGACCTCAACGACCCGGACGACACGCCTGACTTCTCGAACATGGCCACGAGCGGCACGCCCGCCAAGTGGTGGCTCGACTGGGACCGCGAATACGGCGACTGGCAGGCTGCGGGCCTTGACGTTCGCGCCTCGATCCAGTTCGTCCAGTTCGACGCGTCGGACTGGGATACGCCATTTGCCTCAGCGCAAGCCTACGGCGATGCCTTCGCGGCTCACTTCGGGCCGACCAGCGGCACGGGCGATGTCTCCGCGATGGAGGTCGGCAACGAGCCGTGGATCGACTGGCCGGTCGCGACCTACCGCGATGTCCTGCGCGGGATGGCGTCGGGGGCGAAGGCCGCCGACCCGGCGATGGTGGTCCTACCTGCGGCCTTCCAGGCGTATGAGCTGGAGCAGCCGGGCGATCCCTACAAGAACTACCTCGGGGCCCGCGTCACGGCTGCCGAAGCGCCCTACATCGACGCGCTCAACGCGCACCTCTACAGTTTCACCGAGAACACGGCCGGGACGCGCATCGCCACGCGCCCCGAGAACCCCGCCTCGAAGATCTACGCGATCCGCAACATGGCACGGTGGCGCGACACCAACATGCCCGGCACGCCGATCCACGTGACCGAGTGGGGCTGGGATTCGAGCGGCGCGGGCGAGAGCTGCACCTTCGGCGAGTGTGTCTCCGAGGTCGCGCAGGCGCGCTACGGCGTGCGCGGGGCGCTCATCCTGGCGCGCGAGGGGGCCGAGACGCTCACGTGGTATTTCTACGCGAACACGTCCGGTGGGACGCTCTTCACGCGCTCCGGCCTCACCGGCTCAGCCGCGACGAGCTACGCCGCCAAGCGGTCCTACGTCGCCTTCCAGGCGTTCCAGGCCACGCTCGGCGACCGGCACCTGGTCGATGTGCTCCGCGAGGACGACACCGCCTACGCCTACCTCCTCGGCGAGGCCGACGGCACCCCGACGCACCTCGTCGCGTGGCGGCCCGTGGACGGCGACGATGCCACGACCGTCCCGACGACGCTGACGGTGAACGCCGTGCCCGACAGCGCCTGGACGCTGGACGGGATCTCCGCGACGGGCGAGGCTGCCACGACGCCGACGGCCGTGGGGAGCGCCTGGACGATGGACCTCGGAGCCGCCCCGCTCGTGGTTGCCTTCGACACGACGGCTGCTCCGCCGGGGGCCGCTCGCGCGCTGCCCGCCACGTTCACGCTCGAAACGCCGTACCCGAACCCGGTCGCCGACGCCGCGACAGTGCGCTTCACCGCGCCCCAGTCGGCACCCGTCCGCGTGGACCTCTACGACGCGCTCGGCCGCCGCGTGCGCACGCTCTACGACGCGACGCCGGACTTCGGCGAGACGGTCACGCTGCGCCTCGACACGGCGGGGCTCGCGGGTGGGCTCTACGTCCTCCGTGCGCTCAGTCCCGACGGACCTCATACGGCGCGGCTTACCATCATTCGCTAGACGCCGCTGCGGCTTTTTTCCGAGCGGGCACAACCGGACCGCTTTCGCGTAGGGGTACGGCTCTCCTACATTTACACGGCCCGTGCGGGTCCGGTTGTGCTCGTCGGGACGCTGGAGGGGCGTTCCGGAGAGCCATCGGCCCGCCGGGCCACTTTTAGGCCGGGCGGCACCCGCGGAGCCTCGCGGCATCGACCTTGGGGTTTTCGCGGTGGCTTCGTGCGGCGAGGAAGCGCGGCGGCGGATCTTTTGGGCTGACTTTCTTCCCCAATCTGCTCCTGCTTTCTCATGGAACGCACCCTCGCCATCATCAAGCCCGACGCCGTCGCAGCCGGGCACGCAGGCAAGATCCTCGACCGCATTCTCGCTGAGGGCTTCGCCGTCCGCGCGATGAAGCTCGTCCGGCTCACCAAGCGGGAGGCCGAGGGCTTCTACGCCGTGCACGACGGCCGCCCGTTCTTCGAGGAGCTGACCACCTTCATGTCGAGTGCGCCGTGTATCCCGCTCGTGCTGGAGCGCGCCGATGCCGTGGCGACGTGGCGCGAGGTCATCGGCGCGACCAACCCCGCCGAGGCTGCCGACGGTACCATCCGCAAGCAGTTCGCCACGTCCATCGGCGAGAACGCGGTCCACGGCTCGGACTCCGCCGCGAACGGCATCAAGGAGGGCCGCTACTTCTTCGCCGAGAGTGAGATCGTCGCCAACGGTGCGGACGTGATCGACGCGTAGGCGGAAGGCTTTCAGCTATCGGCTGTCGGCTACCAGCTTGACTACGACGAGGCCGCTTCCCGTGTGGAGGCGGCCTCGTTGCGCTCGTATCCCCGATGTAGGGGATTGTGGGCCTCTGCAGAGATAGGCTACCTAGAGCAGTCCTCACACTGTTCTGACATACGCCCCTCCGCATGCCTATCCGTCTCCTCGCGCTGCTCGGCGCGCTGCTCGCCGCCGCCGTCCCCGCTGCGCTCGCTCAGACGCAGGAGCACTACGCCGACCTCACGGAAGACGACGCCACCCTGCCCAGTGGCAATCCCGACTATCCGTACTACACCGACACCTACGAGGCCGAGGTGGCCGCCGGTCAGGCGCTCGAGGTCGTGCTCGTGAGCCTGAGTCAATACATGGTGCCGCGTGTGCTCGTCGTCTCGCCGTCGGCGGACACGCTGGCGAGTGCGCGCTACCTCGGCGGCGCGGGTCTGGCGCGCGTGGTCGTCCGTGAGGCGGACGCAGGGACGTGGACGGTGCTCGCCTCGTCGGCGGACGGCGGCGCGACGGGCAACTACTCGCTCACGATCTCGGTGCTAGACGAAGCACCCGCCGCCACGCTCCACGAACTCGCTGTTGAGGGCGATGCCGAGGCGCTGGCTACGGCGCTCGAGGATGCCGAGTACGTGGACCTCCCGGAGAATCACCGCACCCCGCTCATGTTCGCTGCGCAGGGTGGCCACGTCGAGGCCGTCGAGGTGTTGCTAGCGGCTGGGGCCGACGTGAACGCCGTGGCCGGTCGGTCGGGGCCGATGTACCGGCCCGAGATGACGCTCGACACACCACTCCACATCGCTGCGGAGGCGGGCCAGGACGCCGTCGTGGCCGTGCTGCTAGCGGCCGGGGCAGACCTCACCGCGGAGAATGCCTACGGGACGCCGCCGCTCGTTGCGGCCGTGTACGGCGGCAACCCAGACGTTGTGCAGCAGCTGCTCGACGCGGGCGCAGACCCGGATGCGGGCGAGGAGACCGCCCGCGAGGTCGCCGCGAACATGGCCGAGGCGGACTGGGTCGAGGAGGCGAAGAAGCCCGGCTACGCCGCCATCAACGCGCTGCTCAACGGGTAGGCGCTGCTGCTCGCCTTTGAGCTGCGCTCGGGCCCGCACGGTAGGGAAGCAGCACTGCGTCGTCACCACAGCGCAGTCGTCGGGCAGTCCGCGAATACGGCGATGACTACGGAGCGGACGAGAGGATCGTGAAGGTGCGTGCCGAGGTCTTCCCGTCGGCACGGAGGCGGAGCACATAGGTGCCGCTGGGAAGCCCGTGTGTGCCGAGAGAGACCGTGTGCGTACCGGAGGAATGCAGACCGTCTGCGACCGTGACGATGTGCCGACCAAGCAGGTCGTACACGGCAAGTGTCGCCGGGCCAGGACGGCGAACAGCGAAGCGTGCCGTGATCGTCTCTCGCACAGGATTGGGCCAGACGGCATCCAGCGCCGTCGTACGTGCAGATGTAGTCGTCTCATCGGCCACGAAGAAGGGGGCCTCGAACAAGTAAACGCCGGCCCCGCCCGCAGCGATCGCAACGACATTGGCGGAACAAAATTCGGGGTCGGTCTCTGGGTCGCGGCACCGTCTCGTCACGCCGAGTCCGCGGTCGGTGGTCTCGAACGAAGCATAAAGCTCGCCGAGATAGAAAACTTCCAGCCCAAAAGCGTCGCTGGCGATGTATTGCAGCCCATCCACAGCATCGCCAAAGAGGATTTCCCCCGAACTCACGTCGCGGGCCGCTGACCTCGTAGCTACCTCATAGGCAAGGGCCAAGTCTGCCGGGTCAATGGCACGGACGCCGAGCAGGCCAGCGGCCTCGTCAGCAACAAAGAAACCACTGCGCAGGAAGAATTCGCTGGGGGAGGCGAGGTCCACCGCGTTGAGCACGCCTATGCTCGGCTCTGTGTCGAGGATAGTCATGGCGGTCGGATCGCTCACGTCGAGCGACACCATACCCTTGCCTTGGTTTGCTACGAAGGCCACGGCTCGCCACACGTCGACAACCACGTCGACCGTGTTCGATGCCAGCGCGACGCGCCCGACCTCGACGACGTTTTCGGGGTCGCTCACATCGAGCGCGACGACGCCCCCCGGGCCGTTTGCCACGAACAGCGTCGTCCCGTCGAGATGGAGGCCATACATCGGGTTGTCGCTTGCGTACGTCCCGGCTACAGTTGGCGTCGCCGGGTCGTTCACATCGAGAATGGTCAGGCCTGAGGTAGGTCCGGCCGCGTCGGTGACGTAGGCTCTACCATCGCGGGCGGTCACCTCTTGCGTGTTGACGGGGAGGTCGATGCGGGCCACCTCGAAGGCACCTGGCTCCTCGGAAAACACCTGGAAGGTGTCGAAAATCCTGAGGCCGCCCGTCAGGTCCGTGACGTAGAGTTGCCCTCCGTCGAAAAAGGCCTTGTAGGCGAAGCCCCCGCTGGGCACGGTAAGGTCTGGAAGGAACACGGGGTCGAAGGGGTCGCGCACGAGGGCGAGAGAGGCTCCCTCGAAGCGGTCCGCTACGAGCGCGAACGGAAATCGTGTGCTGGCGTCCACGCTGAGCGCCTGGTCCGCAGGCAACGCAGAGACGCGCTCCAACACATAGCTCGGGGGTACTGCCCGAACGAGCGAGACCCCCGTGAGTCCGGCAGCGAGGACAAAGAAAGTCCCGGGAATCCGGTTTACCTCGAAGACCGTCGCGCCGCCGAGCGAGTCCGTATCGAAAACGACGGACTCAGTCGGATCGCGTACGTCGAGCGTGACGAGGCCGAAGTCGCCTCCCCAAAACACAACGTCGTTGTCATCCTCAGGCGCGTGGACATGGGTGGCGAAGCCCTCTATCTCGACTGTGCCGATCAAGGCGGGAGCAGCAGGATCGGCTAGGTCGTAGATACGAAGGTTCGGACCGTCCGTGACGGCTCCATCGGCGACGAAGAGGAGCGCATCGCGGATCGCCACCCCATTGGCCGACCCTGGTGTGTCGATGTCGGCAACGCGCTGGGGAGAAGCGGGGTCGGAGACGTCGTAGACCACGAGGCCACTCTCCCCAGCCCCGGCATAGGCATACCCGCCCGCGACATCAATGGCGAGGAGGTCATCGCCTTCCAGACGACCGACCTCTGCAATCTCGCCGCCGACCAAGTCGAGCACGAGCAGGCCGCGGTTTTTCCGGAGCGCCACGTACGCCGTGTCGTTGACGAGCACGGCATCCGTCGGCAGTGCGTCGAGAGCGAACCGGTCCAACTCGACGGGGCTGCGCTCGGGAGCCTCCTGCACGGCTCCGTTGAGGTCGTAGAGCGTTAGGTCGCTTCCGTTGTGCATGAGGGCCGTGAGCCCTCGCTCGTCAAAGACGGGGCCATCGGCGAAGCGGACCAGGCGGGTGGAGCCTTCGCCGAGCACCTGGAGGAGTCGGAGCTCGCCGTCGTTTCTGCTGGCCGTGCCTTGATGGGCGGGATAGACCGGAGAGGCTATCAGAGGCTCTGCTGTCAGAGGGTCTATGGCCTCCGTGTCAGCAAGGTAGGCGGCGGGCGGCGTCGCCTGGCGCTGGGCAGCGGCTGGGTAGCTCCCGAGAAGCAGGCATAGGATCGTAGAAAGCACGCGCATAGCAAGAGCCGCAGATAGTCAGGGGCGCTAACGTACGCTTGTTGGTGCAGGCGTCCAACTGGAGTGTGCGTAGGCGTGAGGGGTCTACCTGCGAGCTCGCCGCAAACATGGCTGAGGCGGACTGGGTCGAGGAGGCGAAGAAGCCGGGCTACGCCGCCATCAACACCCTGCTCAACGGGTAGGCGCTACGGGCGGGTGTCGCCCTTCCCACGCTCGGCCTTCTCGGTGTCCGCGCTGTCTTTTTTGCTCGCGCTCTCGCGTCCGGCTTCGTCGGGGCTTCCCTCGTCGACCTCCTCCTCGGCGGCATCGATCTCAGCCGTGGGGGCCGGGGGCGCGCCAGGCGACGGGGTACCAGGCGAGGGGGCGCTCGTCTCGGGGCGGCCTTCGAGGCGCTGCTCGGCGTAGAGCCGGGCGGCCTCCTCCGCACCGGGCAGGCCGCTCTCGGCGAGGCCGTACTCGCGCGGCAGGTCCTCGGCGAAGCGCTCGTAGGCCATGTAGCCGGAGAGCGTGATCGAGCGGGGGTCGAGCTCGCGCCCGAAGCGGTCGAGCAGCGCGCGGTCCTGCGCGATGGGGAAGCGGAACTGCGACGTCTGCACGGCGCGGAGGTCGCGGCGCTCGCGGGCCCACTCGCGCTCCAGGAAGCCCGGGGCCTCCGGCTCGTTGCGGTAGACGACCTCCATGATGCCGACGTACGAGAGCTTGTACTCGCCCTCGCGCCGCGTCGCCTCAACCACGTCGGTGGGGGCGATCTCCATGCGCTCGGCACCGCCGCGGCGACCGCCCATGGGGTTGCCGAACGGGCTGCCGCCGCCCATGCCCTGGTTGGGGATGATGAACAGGCTGAAGCCCTCCTCGTCGGCGCGGTGCGTGTCGCCGGTCTGTTCGGTAGCGACGCTGGCCACGAGGCTACGCAGCAGGTGGCGCGGCGAGCCGAGATAGGCCTTGCGTCGGTTCGCCTCCCACTGCGCTCGCTGGATGCCGTCCTCGGGCTCCATCTCCTCAAAGAGCGGCTCGCCCGTGAAGAAGTTGCGGTTGGGCTCGGCCTCGAAGGCCGTCAGGCTGTAGCGGATCCGGTAGCCGAGCGCACGGTTTTCGATCACGAGCGGCTCGCGTGCCGACGCCTTGAGCATCCCAAGGCGCTCCTCGAAGTCGACCACGAACGGGTTGAGGATCTCGGTCTGCTCCGCGTTGGCTGTCTCGCCGAGGAAGCGGCGCTCGAAGCGCTCGTACTGCCGCTGCCACTTCTCGTCGCGGTCGGCCTCCACGACCACCTCGCCGAGTTCGAGCCCGCGCAGGCGGAAGTTGACCGTCTTCGTCTCGCCCTCGCGGCGCAGCACGAGGTCTTCGGTGCCCGTCTCGAAACCAGCGCTTGAGGCGACGAGCCGGTGCGCGCCGAGCGGGACGCGCGTGAGCTGGTAGCGTCCGTCGCGGTCGGTGATGGTGCCGCGCTGCGTCTGCGCGAGGAAGACGCTCGCGCCCGGGATCGGCTGCCGGTCGCGGTCGACCACGCGGCCTTCGAGGGTCGCGGTGGGTAGGGGTTGGGCGTACGCGGCGGTGAAGAGGAGCGGGAGGACGAGCAGGAAAAAGAGCGGGAGGCGGCGCATGATGGGGAAGGAGCGTCGATGGACGGGCAAAGCGGCGAGGCGGGACCGGCAGGGCGAGAACGGGACATCCACGGGACGTCGTGTCCAGGGCAGCGGTTCTGCCCTGCACGTAGCTTCG
>JBCDFO010000168.1:0-9594 GCA_039177895.1 Bacteroidota bacterium | reverse complement strand
TACGGCGACGACCTCGCGCGGGCACGCGTGACGCTCGACGCCTACCCCGGCGTGACGCTCCGCGAGACGGTCGCGGTCGAGAGTCCGAACTACGTCTTCCTCACACTCGACCTCGCGCCGGACGTGCAGCCGGGCACGCTCACGTTCCGCTTCGACCACCCCGACGGTAGTCTGACGCACGCCTACGAACTGCGCCCGCGCACCCGGCAGCCGGGCACCTACGCGCAGGGCTTCAACAGCGAGGACGTGATCTACCTCATGATGCCCGACCGCTTCGCCAACGGCAGCGTCGCCAACGACTCGATCCCCGGCTACCTCGAAGGCGTCGACCGCAGCGACGTGAACGCGCGCCAGGGCGGCGACATGCGCGGCGTGATCGACAACCTCGGCTACCTCGACGACCTCGGCCTGACCGCGATCTGGTTCACGCCCGTCTTCGAGAACGACATGACGCCGGAGTACGGGGCCTACCACGGCTACGCGGCGACCGACATGTACGCCATCGACCCGCGCTTTGGGACCAACGACGAGTTCATCGAGCTGGTCGACGCCTGCCATGCGCGCGGGATGAAGGTCATCATGGACATGATCCACAACCACGTCGGCGACCGCCATTGGTGGATGGCCGACCCGCCGACCTCGGACTGGTTCTACAGCTGGGAGGAGTACGGCCAGACCAACTACGAGGGCTCGGCAGCGCTCGACCCATACGCGTCCGAGTACGACCGCGACCGGCTCCTCAACGGCTGGTTCGTCCGCGAGATGCCCGACCTCAACCAGCAGAACGAACTCCTCGCGCAGTACCTCCTCCAGAAGACCGTCTGGTGGATCGAATACTCGGGCATCGACGGCATCCGGATGGACACGTACGTCTATCCTGACAAGGACTACATGGCGCGCTGGGTAGACTACGTCATGGCCGAGTTTCCCACGTTCAACATCGTCGGCGAGGCATGGCTGCAGCGCACGGCCCACCAGGCGTACTGGCAGACCGGCTTCGAGGGTCACACCGACGGCTACGACGCGCGCCTGCGCAGCGTGACCGACTTCCAGGTGCACTACGCCCTCGTCCGCGCCTTCCGCCCCGACGGTAGTCTCTACGAGCTCTACGTCCAGCTCTCGCAGGACTACCTCTACGATTATCCGAACGACCTCGTCACCTTCCTGGACAACCACGACACGATGCGCTACCGCACGCAGGTGGGCGGCGACCCGGCGGCCGTCCGCATGGCGTTGGCGGTGCTGCTTACCACGCGCGGCATTCCGCAGGTCTACTACGGCACCGAACTCGCGTTCGAGAACGGCGACCCGCGGCTCGGCCACGGCACGCAGCGCCAGACGATGCCCGGCGGCTGGCCCGACGACGACCGCAGCGTGTTCACGGTCGAGGGCCGCACGCCCGAGGAGGCCGAGACGGCCGAGCACTTCCGCACGCTCGCGCAGTGGCGCAAGACCGCCGACGTCGTGCACCACGGCCGCCTCACGCAGTTCATCCCGCGCGACGACACCTACGTCTACTTCCGCTGGGAGGACGAGCCTGAGGGTGACGCCATCATGGTGATCGTCAACCGCAACGACGCGCCGCACGACCTCGCGCTGGCCCGCTTCGCCGAGCGCCTCGGCGGCGTCACGTCCGGCCGCGACGTGGTGACTGGCGAGACCTACGCGCTCGACGGCGAGACCGTCACGCTCCCCGCGCGCACGACGCTGGTGCTGGAGCTGCGGCGCTGAGCATTCACCCCCTGATCTCGCTTCGCTCGATCTGTCCCCCTCACGCATGGGGGGGACAGCTTCGCGACCCTTCACGGGGAGCGGAGCAGGGGGGTCAGTACTGGAGGCGTCTCGGTCTGTCGGTGTAGAGCAACTGATGTCGCTCGCTCGCCTCCGCCCACGAGGCAGGCATGGTGTGCTGACCCAGAACCACCTCATCAATGGCTGCGCGCATTTGGCGTGCGCACGTGTTGGGACCAATTTGCCCGACACCGGTACCGAGCCCAGGAAACGCAACGGTGTTGACGTGCTCGCGGATGGGCGCCCCCTCGAAGGTGCCGGTTGCAAATCGGCCATGTTGAACCAGCAGCAGTGTCGCTCTCGCGGCGAGGTACGGGTTGACGGACTCGCGCAGGATCATCGGCACGCGCATGGTGGGGGCAGCGACCATGAAGGGGACACCTTCAGCGCCTGTCTCGACGATGGCAGCGGTGCCGACCAGCAGTTCGCCGTGGTGGTGAGCTGCTATGTGCCGTCGCAATCGCGTTTGCAGATCACGGCCGAAGTGGTCGAGGTAGACCGCGTCGATGCCTCCGTCCATGAAGCCGAAGCTATTGGCGGGGCTGACGATGGCGTCGGTCTCGACGTCGAGGATCGAGCCGTGATGTACCTCTACGAATGGAAGGTCCCCACAGAAGGCTTCCCACGCTTGTGCAAGCGCCGGCTTGATCGCAGTGAGGATGAGCTGCATGGGAGGCTCGCTGATTGCTTACGACTCAAATCCGTAGCGCTCAACCAACTCTGTACGCGCCTGGTCGAGATACGCGCGATACTCAGCGCTGAAGGGCTCCACCATCTGCTTTTCGAGCAGCGCGAGCAGCGACCAGAGGGCACCTCGCTCGGCGTCGTGGTCGATGCGCAGCGTGTCAGTGGCCTCGAAGCGGGCGAGGAAGTCGAACAGCACCAACGCTTCCTCAACGCCGAGATCCAGCGTCACAGGCGCGTCAGTCAGGAAGCCGCCCTCTGCCATCAAAAGTTGACGCGGAGCCGCGCGTTGACGGTGCGCGGCGTGAGGCGCGTCGGGACGCGGTTCCACTGAAACCCCTGCCACGAGTAAGCAATCGTGTTGCGGAAGTTGAACACGTTAAGCACCTCCACGGTCAGCTTGAGCGCGACCGGGCGATTGGCACCGGGGTTGGTGAGCATGAGCTGCTTCGTCGCGCCGAGGTCGATGCGCTGGTAGCTCGGGAAGCGGGCGCTGTGGCGGTCGCCGGGGATGCGGGCGACCTCAGACTCGGGGGCTTCCGGGTCAGGGACGGGCGGCGTGTAGGGCAGCCCCGTCCCGAAGAGCGCGCGCATGTGCAGCTTCCACGAGTCGTCGCCGGGGACGTAGTCCTGCACGAAGAGCGTGACGTTGTGACGACGGTCGAACGGCCGCGCGACGCCCTCGCCGAGCGCCACCTGGCCGACGATGCCCGTGTCGAGGCCAGCCACGTCGTTAAACGTCTCGCGGGTCGTCAGGAAGCCGTAGTTGACCCAGCTCTCCACGCCCGGCACGATCTCGCCGCGTATCTGAAGGTCAAGGCCGAGCGCGTACCCATCGGCGTCGTTGGTGCCCGCATAGGTCACGCGCGTGTTCTCGACGGTGTAGGAGATGAGGTCGGTGAGATGCTTATAGTAGGCCTCCGCGCGGACGTACAGCCGCCGCCGTGGTAGGAACCGCTCCACGCCTGCTACGAGGAGAATGGAGCGCTGACTTCGGATGTCCCGGTTGAACGCGGTCGCGAACTCGGAGTCGCTCGTCACGTCGCCGCGCAGCTCGCGGTAGGTCGGCTGTTGGTAGTAGATCCCGGCCGCGGCGGTGTAGGTCAGCTCCGGGCTGTGTCGGTAGAGCACCGAGAGGCGCGGGCTGACGGTCCACTCCTCGTTGAACGAGAAGTAGTCCGCGCGCACCCCGACGGTCGCGACGAGGTCGCCGGGACGCGCCAACAGGTCGACGGCGTCCTGCACGTAGAAGCCGAGCTGCGTCTCGTCGAAGCGGGCCGTGGCATTGACCGAGTCGAACGGCACCGCGAAGGGCTCGCCGGTCTCGTTGTCGGTGTCGAAGATCTGCTTGAACTCGAAGAGCTGGTCCCGGAACTCGAGCCGCCGTGCCTGCCAGCCGACTTCGAGCGCGTGGCGGTCGAGCGCGAGGCCGTAGCGCCCGGCCCCCGTGAGCGAGGTGAAGCCGATGCGGTTGTCGGCGAAGTCACGCTCCTCCGCACTGCCGAGCTGGAGCAGGTTTGCTGGGTCGTCCGGGTCCAGATTTGGGTCAATGATCTGGCGAATCTCGACGCCGCTCGTCACGTCGAACGTCTCGAACTCCTCCAGATCGAAGTAGGCGAGCTGGTGCTCGATGCGGAGACGCCTGCTGAGGCGGTTCTGGAGGCGCACGCCGCCGAAGGCGATGTCGTAGCCGTCCTCCTCCTGCCCAGAGAACTGCTCGCGGACGGAGCGGATTTCCGGGAAGATGCCGAAGTTCGAGACGCGGTTCTCCGGGTCAAGACTGAAGCGGTGCTGCGCCACCATGCCGAGCGCCTCGACGCGGTGGCCCGGCGCAAGGTCGTAGCCAACGAGCGCCTGGACGTCGTTGAACTCGGGATCGTACTCCCCTTCGAGCGCTTGCGAGGCGAAGAAGCGCGCTGCTCGCGCCGTGCGGACGCCCACCGAGGCGCCGAGCTTGCCCATGCGTCCGCGCACCGCACCGCCCGCGTCGAGCGTGGAGGTGTAGGCCGTGCCCACGAAGCCATTCTCGTCCGGGAGGTTGTAGCCCACGTCGAGGGCTGAGGAGAGCTTGCCGCCGAAGCGCGCCGGGAAGCCGCCCGCGAAGAGCGTCAGCCGGTCGGCGAGGTCGGGGTTGACGAGCCCGAGGCCCTCCTGCTCGCCCTGGCGGGTCCGCAGCGGCTTGAAGATCTCGAAGCCGTTGACATAGTAGAGGTTCTCGTTGAAGCCGCCGCCGCGCACGCTGAATTCGTTCGAGGTCTCGTTGTTGGAGACGACGCCCAAGAGCACCTTGACCGCGCGGAGGCCGTCCATGACCGGCATCGGCATATCCTGGATCATCTCAGCATCGATGCTAGAGACGCCCGCTTCCCGCGTCCGCTCGGCCTCGACCTCGACCGTCCCGAGAGTGGCGTCGGTCGGCGAGAGGACGACGTCGTAGCGCGTGACCTCGCGGCGCGTCACCGTGACGGAGTCGGTCACAGAGGCGAAGCCCACGGCGGAGACGGTGATCGACCAGGTGTCCTCGGGCAGAAACAGCTCGTAGCGCCCGTCGGCGTCAGCGGCGGTGCCGTAGTTCTGGTCGGTCACCAGGATGGTGGCCCCCGGAATCGGGCTGCCGTCCGGCTCGGTGACCTGGCCGACGACCTCGCCGCTGGTGCGCTGCGCCCAGGCCGTCAGGGGCGCGAGGAGGAGGAGCACGAGCCAGAGCGCGCGTGCCGGGGAGAGTGAGCCGTGAAGCATACCGTCGAGTGCAGCCCGGGGCTGCGTTGGGTCAGGGAGGGCAGACGGTAACGATACGGCAGAGGCAGCGCGGTGCGTGAAGAAGACCGGGGAATATACACGGCACGGCGCCGCGTTGACCGTCCCGAGGTGAGGCAAAGCGGCTTGCCCTACAGACCGGAGGCGTACGCCGGAAGCGGGCCGCCGAGGCGGCTCCAGGCGTCCACGGCCTCGCCCGTCACGACCTCCGGCGACCACGACGAGCCAGGCTGACGTGCGCGGCGGTCCCGGGGGCGGCAGGGACCGATCGGCATGGGCATCCAGCTTATGGCGCGGAGCCCCTCGGCGATGTCTCTCGGCATTTCCTGAATGAGCGCAGGGTTTATGTCGAACACGCCCGTACCGTCATTCTGCTGTGCCTCAGCATGCCTCTCGGCGAGGGCGGGGTCCGTGAGGATGAGCACGACGTAGAAGCGCGTCTGCTCGTCGCGCGTCACCGTCACCGAGTCGGTCACAACGGCGAAGCCCGGCGCTGAGACGGTGAGAGACCAGCGCCCCTCCGGTAGCACGAGTCTAACGTGGCCGTCGGCGTCGCTCGTCGCCCCATAGTTCGTGCCGGTCACGACCACCGTCGCGTCCGGGATCGGTGTCCCGCCGACCATCGCCACCTGGCCGATGACCTCACCCGAGGTACGCTGCGCCCAGGCCAGAACGGGCGTGAGGAGAAGCAGCGTGAGGGCAACCGCGCGCGCGGCCGGGAGCGAACCGAGTAGCATACCGTCTGGGCAGTCGGAGACTGCGTTGGGTCAGGAAGCGGAGACGGTAGCGATAGGCCAGGGGCGGTCCTGTCGGTGCGGGTGCAGATCAGGGAGCGGTCAGACGCAGCCAGTATACACGGCCCTGCTGCGTACGTTCGGTCGGGCGTGCGCGCTGCGCTACCCCAGCCAGCCCGCCTGCCACGCCAGCCACAGCTCTGCGAGCGGTAGCGCAAAACCGAACGCGGCCCCGAGGAGCACCTGCGGCAGCGTGTGGGCCTTCGCGTGGACGCGCGCCCACATCACCAGCGGCACCATCAGCCCGGCGGCGAGTACTGCGCCGACGCGGAGGAACGCGGGCTCGGGCAGCCCCGGCCACGGCGCGAGCGCCACGAAGAGCAGCCCGGCCACGAAGCCAGCCACCGCGACCACGTGGATGGAGATTTTGAACCGCAGCGTGATCAGCAGCACCACGAGCGTGTTGACGGGGAACGTTAGCGCGAGTGCCACGATCAGCGGCACCGCTGTCGTGCCCGTGAGCGCCATCACGGCGATGCCGACGAGGTAGCCGATGACGCCCGCCGCGAGTGGCCCGGTCCGCTTACCGCGCTCGCGCACCTCGACGGAGCGGGCCCGCCCGGTCGCCACCATCCAGCCGATGTAGCCGAGTGGCACGAGCCCGAAGAAGACCACCGCGACCGTCACGATCCACGCGATCTCGCCCCCGGTTGCCCCGAAGTGGGCCAGCACGAGCCCAAACGAGATCGGCGGCAGCACAAGGGGGTTGATGAGGAAGCCGATCGCGGTCGCCACCCGGTAGCCGAGCGGGCGCGTCCCCGTGAGGTCGGGCGCGACTTCGAGCTGCGGCTCCTCGGCGAGCATAGCGGGGGCGGACGGGCGCGGGAGGTCCAGCGCGGGCGCGTTCAAAGCGGTAGGGGCATCGAGCAGCGTGGACATGGTGCGGTCACACAAAGACGCAAGGGCTTCTGCACGAAGATGCAGGCAACGACCGCGCCACACGCTACGCCTATGTTAAGACCGCCTCGCGCGATGTGTTGCCGTGCGTCCGTGTCGCCGCGCATCCGTTCTCAGAAACGGCAGCACAGCCACACGGCAGCACGGCACTACTCATACCGCAGCGCCTCGATGGGATTCAGCCGCGCGGCCTTGTAGGCTGGATAGACGCCAAACGCGAGCGCCACCGCCGTCACGCCCACCACGGCGATAAAGGCCCACATCCACGGGAACGTCGGGCTCAGGTTGTCGCCGAGGAGCGACATCGCGTTGCCGCCGAGCACGCCCAGCCCGATCCCCACGAGGCCGCCGAGTTGGCACAGGAACACCGCTTCGAGGAGGAACTGCGTCAGGATCGTGCCGCGCTTCGCGCCCAGCGACTTCCGGATGCCGATCTCGCGCGTGCGCTCGGTCACGCTCACGAGCATGATGTTCATCACCCCGATGCCCGCCGCCAGCAGCGCGATCAGCCCGATGGCGACGCCGCCGAGCGTGAGGCCGCTGGTGAAGCTCTCGAACGGCCCCGAGAGCGCGTCGTTGGTGACCACCTCGAAGTCGTTCTCGTTCTGCGGCGGCACGCGGCGAATGGCGCGCATGTGGCCCACCACTTCGTCAATGGTGGCGTCGAGCATCTGCACGCTCGGGGCGCGCACGTCGATGCCGATGTTGCGGGTCGTGATCCCGCCAAACGTGTCGAAGAGCGTGGTGATGGGGGCGAGGAGCCGGTTGTCCTGGTTGTTGCCCAGGACGGCGCCCTTCTCGCCGAGGATGCCGATGACCTGGTAGCGTTGGCCCTGCACGGTGATCATCTTGCCAATCGGCTGCTCAACGACGAACAGCTCCTCCGCCACAGGCCGCGAGATCACGATCACGGGCCGCGCGTAGCGGACGTCGTCGGTGGTGAGAAAGCGGCCCTCGACCACGTCATAGCCGTTGTTGACCGCCCACTCCTGGTTGACGCCGCGCAGTTGCAGGTTGGGGGCCGTCTCGGCGGTGCCCTGCTCGCCGGTGTAGCTCACCTTCGTGGCCCACTCGAACGTCTCGTCGGGGCTGACGGCGGCGGGCAGCCGGGCGCGGCGCAGCAGCTCCTCGTACTGCGGATACGTGATGTCCTGCCGGTTGCGGATGCTCGCGTCCGTCGGACCGAAGTTGATCGCGGGGTACTTCTGGAGGAAGAACGTCGTCGAGCCGAAGCCTGCAAACGCGTCGGTGAAGTAGTCGTCGATGACCTGCACGGCCGTCACGGAGGCGATCACCGAGAACACGCCGATCACCATGCCGAGGAGCGTGAGCGCGCTGCGGAGCTTGTTCGTCCGCAGCGACTCCAGCGCCATCCGAATCGTCTCTAAAAGCATGCGGGTTGAAGGTTGAAAGTGGAGGGTTCACGGTTGGGGAGGAAGCGCATCCGGCCTCACCTTCAACCTTGCACCTCCCACGTTGAACTCATTCGTAGCGGAGCGCTTCGATGGGGCGGGCCTTGGCAGCGGTCCAGGCGGGGACGAAGCCGAAGCCGACGCCCACGCCCACGCAGATCGAGAAGGCGAGCCCGACCGTCCCGGCGGACAGTTCGGCGGTGAAGAACTGGTCGATGACGCCCGCCAGCCCCGCCGCGATGAGGACGCCAATCGCCCCGCCGAGCATGCACACGACCACGGCCTCGATCAGGAACTGCGTCAGGATGGCGCGCTTCGGAGCGCCGATGGCCTTGCGGATGCCGATCTCGCGTGTGCGCTCCTTCACGCTCACAAACATGATGTTCATCACCCCAATCCCGCCGACGAGCAGCGAGAGCGCCGTCAGGAACAGCCCGACGCCGTAGATCGCGCCCTTCACGCCCGCCGTCTGCTGCTCGAAGGCGTCGGTGCTCTGGATGGCGAAGTTGTCGTCTTCGAGCGCATCAAGGCCACGGTAGGCGCGCGTCAGGCCGGTGAGTTCGTCCAGCGCCGCGGGCATGAGCTCCGGCGAGACGGCCTTGGCCTGCACCTCAATGTAGGGGTCCGAGTCGTAGAGCCGCTTGAACGTCGTCAGCGGCAGCATGACCTGCTCGTCGAACGAGATGAGACCGAGGAACTTGCCCTGCTCCTCCAGCACGCCGATCACCTCCAGGCGCTGTCCGCCGACGCGGATCCGCTTGCCGATGGGGTTCTCGATGGGAAAGAGCTCGTTGGCCACCCCCATCCCGATGACGGCGACGGGGCGACCGCGCTGGTAGTCGGTCTCGTTGTAGAACCGCCCCATCTCCAGCTCGAAGTTGTTGATGTCGGCGAGCGCGGGCGTGGCGGCGCGCGCGAAGGTGCCCGAGATGCGGCGGTCCTGGTACTGGATCGAGAAGCCCGCGTAGCTCACCGGCGTGACGTGCGTGAGCACCTCCGACTTGCGCGCGTCGATGTAGTAGGCCAGCTCCTCGCGGATGGCGGGGCGGCTGCGGTAGCGCCACCATTCGTTGTCGAAGCCGTCCGGCGTCCGCTCGATGGTGTAGACGTTGGTGCCTAGCATGTCCATCGAGCGGTCGAAGCCGTTCTCGATGCCGTTGATGACGGTGAACATCGTCGTCACCGTGGCGATGCCGATGATGATGCCGAGCGTGGTGAGCAGCGCGCGCAGCTTGTTGGCCCAGACGGCCTGCATGGCG
>JBCDFO010000167.1:0-9600 GCA_039177895.1 Bacteroidota bacterium | reverse complement strand
GCCGTCGTGGTCGGCAATGCGCCCGAGAACCCGGTGCTCGTAGGGGTGCCAGTCGGTGAACTGCGAGAGGTAGCGGACGACCGCGTCGCTGTTGGTGTGGAAGAGATGCGGGCCGTAGCGGTGGACGCGCACGCCGTATTCGTCGTCCTCGTCGTAGACGTTGCCCCCGAGGTGCGCGCGCCGGTCGACCACGAGGACGCGCTTGCCCAGCTGCGACGCGATCCGCTCGGCGAGCACGCTGCCGGTGAGGCCAGCTCCGACGATGAGGAAGTCGTACGTGCGCATGAGGTCGTTCAGGTCGCAGGTCGCAGGTCGCAGGTCGCAGGTCGCAAAGGTGCCGGGTACGGTCGAGAGCGTCAAGTGCTGCCGCTATTCCTCCCCGGCTCTTCGTCTCCCCAGCTCGTCTCCTCAGCCCCCCGTTGCCTCCGCTCGCTCCCGCCCCCGATCTTCCCTGTCCCAATTCTTCTGGTGCCCATGCTCACCCGATACCCGTCTGCCAAGCTCAACCTCGGCCTGCACGTGCTGCGCCGTCGCCCTGACGGCTACCACGACATCGATACGGTCCTGCTGCCGATCGGCTGGCACGACGTGCTCAGCGCAGAGCGGGCACCCAACGGGTCCGTCACGCTGTCGTGCTCGGACCCTGCCCTGCCTACCGACGGGCGCAACCTCGTGGTGCGGGCGGCGCATGCGCTCCAGGCGTGGGCTGCCGACCACGGAGGGGACCCCTGGACGCTCGGCGCGCAGTTGCACCTAGAAAAGCGGATCCCCCACGGGGCCGGCCTCGGCGGCGGCTCCTCCGACGCAGCGCAGGCGCTTCGGCTGCTGACCGCGCTGTGGGCGCTCGACGTCCCCCCCACCGACTTCCACGCCATCGCGGCCCGGCTCGGGTCGGATGTCCCGTTCTTCCTCTACGACCAGCCGATGCGGGCTACGGGTACGGGCACCACCCTCACGCCGCTGACCTGCGAGGCTGGCACGATGTACGCGTGTCCGCATGCCTTCGTCGTGGCGATGCCGGACGTGCAGGTGGCGACAGCGCACGCCTATGGCCTCATCACCCCCTCCGACGACGCCCGCGCCGACCTGGCTGCTGTGGTGTGCTCGAACGACCCCGCGCACTGGCAGGAGGCTCTCGTGAACGACTTTGAGGCCCCGATCCTCGCGCAGACACCGCCAATCGCCGCAGCCAAGCACCGGCTCCTGGACGCAGGCGCAGGCTACGCGGCGATGACGGGGTCCGGCGCCGCCGTGTTCGGCGTCTTCGGGGATGCGGCCATGGCGCTTGACGCCGCCGAGGTACTACGCGCGGCCGGGTGCACGACCTGGTGCTCGGCCAACGCCGATGCTGGCGTTCGTCACAGCCGTCAGCGGAGCACGTCGTAGCGGGCCTTCAAGTCGGCGAGCGCGGCGGCTGTACGCGAGGGCAGCAGAGTACCCTGGTCGGCCTCATCGCAAAGGCGGCGCAGTTCGGCGGGCGTGTCCACGTCGTACCACGTCGGCAGGACGATGGGCTCGGCGGTGACCTCGGCTGCGCGGCGAAGCGTCTCCTCGAAGACGCCGTCGTGGCTGTAGGTCATATCCTCGAAGAGCCGTGGGAAGAGGTCGTTCTGGCCGAGGAGGTAGTAGCCGCCATCCTCCGTCGGTCCGAGGACGACCCGCAGCGGCTTCTCGCGCAGCAACTCGAACGTCATCTCGATGTAGGCGAGCGGTAGCGTCGGGTGGTCGGTGCCGATCACGACGAGGCGCTCGTGTCCCGCGCGGAAGGCATCGACGAAGGCGTGCAGCATCCGTGGGCCGAGGCCGTCGCCGTGCTGCGCGTGGACGGTCACGCCGTCCGGCACCCAGCCGTCAGGCAGCGCGGACAGCTTCCCCATGTCGTCGGGCGCGAGGTAGAGCCGGACGGCACATCCCAGGCGGGCGTACGCGTCCAGCGCATCGCGCAGCATCGCGGCGTAGAGGTCGGCCGCCTCCTCGGGCGTCAAGAGCGCCGTCAGCCGCGTCTTCACACGCCCCGGCTTGGGTCGCTTGGCAAAGACGAGGAGCGCAGAGGAAGGTATTGACACTGTGGCACAGCTAAGCGTGACGTTCTTACTTCGGGACGCACCGTGACGAAGTGTGAGGCGGTCTTTCATGCAAACGCGTAAGTCCCTTATGGGACCGCATGGAATGCCCGTCACAGACAGCCCGAAAGCCTAACTCTGAGGTTGCAACTCTGTCAAGCCTCGCAATCAGAGCGCGCAACGCCTATGGTGTGGGGATCAGGAAAGCTGCTCTTTACTCGACCACTGCTACTGAATGCCCGCTGCACACAACAGCGCCCAAGCTAGCTCCGAGTGAATTATGTCGTTGTGTGCCCCTGAAGGAGGCTTCCCAACCCGTATGAGATCGTTGCAGTCGAGATTGAAAAACGAGCCCGTCGCAAATCGGTATGTAGTCGTTCCAACAGGAAGAATGGGCCCCGACCTTGCACCGACGGCCCGGGCGCCAGTGCTCCCCATCGCCCCCCACCTCGACGCACCCGTGTCAGCTAGTACAGCCTGATCTTCCTGATGCAGCCGCGATGCCCACGGGTATAGACGCCCCACGGCGGTGTCATGTCGAGAGTGTGTGACAACAATAGGACCATGTACACGGTCCCCGCAGCCGGATAGCGCCCCCCGTCGGCCTCGATCATGGGGGAGGGATTCGGAAAACGCGAAGTGGGAGAAGGCTGCTTGAATCAAGAATAGCGACTTGACTGGGGAGGCCGTCCCCACAAATGAGGTAGGGAGCCCCCTAAGGCTGAAGGAGACCAACCGCGCCCCGAAGCTGTGGCCCACCAAATGTATCCTTATCCCAGCAGCGGACGCGTGAACACTCTTTATCAGGGGCCCCAGACCTTGTTCACCAACGACACCGGCACGCGCCTTCATTTGCCAGTAGGAGGTGACTCGCAGCGCCTGCTTGGCTCCATGCCACAGCGTCTGCCAGGGCCCACCTATCCCCAGACCTACCGCACCGCCCTCTCGTCGTATGGGCGCTAGACCAGCTAGCGATTCAAAGAGGCGCTCAGGACTCTCCGTGAGTACGAACGCCTCGTCTGCATCAGTTTCATCCTGCGTGTGAACCAGGGCCTTCAGCAGCGACTGAAATTCAGCGAGGCTTTCTTGGCTTTGCGGCTGCCTCTCCAGGAGATCTGCCATCGCATCCAGGGCTCGACGCTCGTCCTGACTGCCGAAGGTCTCCTTGAGTTGTTGAAATAGGTCTTCCTCTGTCGGTTCAGGCGCCCCGAACGAGGCCGCAGCCTCGCGTCCGCGAGGTAATGACTCGTCAGGCCAGCGCATGGCAGGCCAGAACACTCCAACCGTCCCGAGGCGAGAATCTCCGCTCCCTTGCGCCCTCTGTACTTCGTGGACCTTCTCAAAGAAGTTCTGATACAGACGACGGGCTCTGGGAGGATCATTGTTCCAACCGTGCGAGAAGACCAGCAGATCTGTCAGATCGGCCTTGGTTACTTCGTTCAGGAAGGTCTGATCTCCGTGGGGTCTTCCGTGCTTGTCAAAGCTCACTTGCCAGTGTGGAACTCCTTCGAGCAGGTCAGGCATGATATTCCCTTTGGTGCGTTGCTACGTGAACCTCGACGCGGGCGGCGCGCGGCGGTTCTTGGTGACGAGCCCAAAGCCCTAAGACGGACTGGACCTCAGACGGACTGGATGGCTCTCATCAGATCTACGAGTCCATACCCTTCGAAGTAGCGCTCACGTCCAAGCGACGTCGCACTGTCGAGGAAGATGCGCTTAACCTCAAGAGGTCGCCCGATAAACTCGCGGCGTATAGAGAGGAAGGACGCGATTGCCCCTGAGACATGGGGGGCTGCCATTGATGTGCCGCTCTTGTCGATGTAGGCTGCCACGTTGAGTTCGCCCTTCTCATCGTACTCCCCCCTCTTCTTTTTCTCGAGGTACTCCTCCCTCTCCTCTTCTGTGAGGATACCTCCAGCGACAAGCTCTTCGAAGAGCATACCTGCTGCGCATGAAAACACGCGCTCGCCGGGCGCCACGAGATCAGGCTTGAGCCGACCATCGCCCGTTGGACCTTTTGAGGAGAAAAACGAGACCCCATACGTGTGAGGACTGTCGCGGTGGGTAGATCCGACGGTGATAGCTAGGTCGGCATTACCTGGGTCGTTGATGGTTAGCGAGAGGCCCGTATTTGTCAGGCCCGTAGCGCTGCTCAGTTCGCCATATCCTGTATTTCCGGCCGCAATGACTACGACAACTCCTGAGCGCACGAGCCGGTTCACCTCCACACAAATTGGGCTTTGTCCGCAGGCAAACCACTTGGCGTTGAAGTCATACCCGAGGCTGATGTTTACGCCGTGAACACGCAACGGCGGCTTGCCATGGCCGTTCAATTCAGTGCGGATGTACTCTAGAGCCCGGATGACATCCGTAGAGCGGGATCGGCCGTTACTACCGATCACCTTCAGCGAGATCAACTTGCACCGAGGGGCCGCTCCTGTCAGCAACGAGGCATCAGGCGCCTCGCGGCTTTCGATCCGCTCTAGGCCTGACTCCTCCGACACAGCCATGCGTCGCCCAATTCGCACAGGCTTGTGCTCTGGACTACTGCCGTATGCTTCTGGCAAACCGCCTGCGATAATTCCTGCGACGTGGGTGCCATGCCCCGTCGTGTCCTGAAGCGCAGTACCCTGCCCTGGTATTTTCTTGTCCGTGGTAAAGTCGCGATGTAGCCCTTCTACTGCACCGTGTAGGGTTCCGTACGTTTGGAAGTGCGGATGGCTTGCCTCGATTCCAGAGTCAACTACAGCCCAGACGACACTGTCTCCGGTAGCAGCATATGAGCGCCGTGCAGCATCGGCCTTTATTGTAGCGATTGAGCGGTACATTAGAACCCCAGAGGCTGAATCTTAAAGTCTGGCCATATCCGATAAATAGCCTGCCCTGACCTACTTTTTGCCTCTCTGTCTCTGCGAATTAGCTCTTCAGCCTCCCTTACACTTAGATGGCACCTGTAGTAAGTATCTGCGACTAGCACAGGAGAAGATTCTCCGGTCACCTCTCGCTCCTCTCTTTCTTCCAAGACGATTCTGTACAAGCCCTCCAAACGCCTCTGAGCCCCACGAAGCCCATCTCGATAAAACAGGTTGAGCTCAACGACGAAGTCCCCAGGAGAATCATCATCTTTAGGAATTCCCATTTTCTCGCGCTGTCGAGCATCTTTCACATGAAAGGCCTCAGACATGACGGATGCCCTGAGTACTGGCAGTTGTCCTGACGTCCCATAATCGCTTTCCATAGCTCTGCTTTTTTTCGAACCGACCGTTTTTCATCGCCAAAACAATCTAAACCCTACTCAATAAATAACACAACTAAAAAAAGCGGTGTACGGGTTTCGAACCGGCTCTGCCGCAGTAAAGCTCCCTCGGAGCTTGTCCCGAGGTATCTAGCGATCATCTCGTGAGCAATCTGGACGATCACTCGCATCGAGGCCGTTGGTTATCGAGGCAAGCTTTGGGGGACAAGACTCCAGCCGATTCAAAACACATATCCTACCGCCACGCAGGTAGGGCCTCACTCAGCGTCACGGACACCGCGCCATGCAGGTCGTCCAGGACCCGACGGTAGACCTCGGCCTGGCCGGGATATTGCACCTCATCACCGAGGGTGTTGTGCCACAGGAGCACCGCTACGCCTCCGAAGCGTTGCGTCTGCTGTACAACCGTGCGGAACGTGTCGCGTACGGCAGCTGGCGACAGCGCACGGTGCTGGAAGAGCGTCGTGTCCATCGCGTGGACCGGCAGCGCCCAGAGGTCGAGCGGCGCGTCGGCGGCGAGGTCGTAGAGCCGAAACGGCATCGTGGTCGCGCGGCGAAAGCCCTCGTGCGCGGAGAAGCCGAGCGTGCTGTCCAAGGCGAAGCCAGCGGCAGCGTGGAGGCGCGGCGTGCGGGTGGTGTCGTGGCGGAGGTAGTGCTGCCGGACGGCGCGGACGGGATGCCCAGCGAGGTCAGCGAGGCGGTCGCGTTCGGCGAGGAGGCGCTCAGCGTGGTCGTGCGCGAAGTAGCTCGGGTGGAGCCCTACCTCGCCGCCGCTCGCTTGCACGCGGTGCAAGAACTGACGCAAGTCGTTGTCACGAGCGCGGTAGGGCACGTCTTCGGCCCCGCTCGCGGATGGCTTCACAAAGACTGTGGCGACTTGGCCGCGTGCTTCGAGCGGGTCGAGCAGAAGGTCGAGCCCCTGCTGAAACGGGTCAGGGCCGCCGAGCCCGCGCCAGGTGAGCGGCGCTACCTCTCGCGCCACGCGACGCAGGTAGCCGAGCCGCCGCCGCCGCCAGTGGTCGATGTCGAACGTCAGCGCGACGGCTCCGCGACGCAGCCTGGGTTCATGCGACGCGCCCCACCCCAGCCGCTCAAACGCCACGCCCTGCGCGTTCAACGCCATCGCAAGCCGCTCACGGTAAGCGTCCACGACGGGCCGCAGCACCGTCGGCATAGCACCCGGGGCGTGCGCGTCCAACGCGGCCTGCAGCGAGGCGGCGTAGGGGAAGCGTCCGTGCGCGTCGCGAGCCGTCGTCGTGGCCTCGTGCCAGCCGCTCAGCCAATAGAACGCCGAAGCCACGAGGTCGGCCCCTTCGAACGGCTCCGACGAGAGTGCCTCCCCACCCAGCGGAAAGAGCACCGGCCAGCGCTCGCCGTCCCAGTCGAGCGTCGCGGCGTCGGCGGCGGCGTAGCGGCGGCGCTCGGCGAAGAACGCGGCCGTGCTCGCGTGGTGGCGGAGTCGTAGCGCGCGACCAGGTGCCTCGGCGGGCGCGGTGCCATAGTAGACCCCGCCCCCGCTCAAACCCTCCCGATCCGTCCAGACGGGCCGCAGCCCCAGCGGACGCAGCAACTCGACCAGGGCATACTGCGCCTTCGCCGCCATCGCAGGCGGCACCTCGAGGCACGTCGGCAGCGGCGCGAGACGGGACGGGTCGAAAGGCACGTGTGGGTGTGTGGGTGTGTGGGTGTGTGGGTGTGTGGGTGTGTGGGTGTGTGGGTGTGTGGGTGAAGGTGCTGGCCGGGCACGTCGGGGTCAAACGAATTTCAGGGGCGAGGCAGACTGAAACCGCTGGCATCCTCTGCTCGCTCTTCGCGCGTCGTTTTTCGCCGGGCGTGATCGCCCTCACCCGCTTCGGTGTTCGTACTCTCACATTCCCTACTCTCACACACCCATACCCCGTGAGCCGCTTCAAGCTCTTCAGCGACCCTGTCCACGGCTTCGTGTCGGTGCCGAAGGGGCTCGTGCTCGATGTGATCGAGACGCCGGAGTTTCAGCGGCTGCGGCGGATCCGGCAGCTCGGCCTCGGCCACCTCGTCTTCCCGGGCGCGGAGCACACGCGGTTTGGGCACGCGCTCGGCGCGATGGCGCTCATGCAGCAGGCGCTCGGCGTCCTCCACGAGAAGGGCACGCCGATCACGCACGAGGAGGCCGAGGCCGCCTACCTCGTCGCGCTCCTCCACGACATCGGACACGGGCCGTTCTCGCACACGCTGGAGCACGACCTCATCACCGCGGACGCGACGGGCGCCTTCCACCACGAGGCGATGAGCCACGCCCTCATCGCGCGCCTCAACGACCGCTTCGACGGCCGCCTCGGCCTCGCGCTCGACCTCTTCACCGGCACCTACCCCCGCCCCTTCTTCCACGAGCTCGTCGCCTCGCAACTCGACGTGGACCGGCTGGACTACCTCCGGCGCGACTCGTTCTTCACGGGCGTCGCGGAGGGCGTCGTGGGGGTGGAGCGGATCATCAAGACGCTGCGGGTGCACCCGACGGCGGGCGGAGCCGACAGCTGCATCGTGATCGAGGCGAAGGGCGCGTATGCCGTCGAGAGCTTCGTGCTCTCGCGGCGGCTGATGTACGCGCAGGTCTACCTCCACAAGACCGTCATCGCGGCGGACCACTTGCTGCGGAGCGCCTTCGCGCGGGCCCAGACGCAGGCAGCGCTTGGCGACCCGGCCGTGCAGGCCTCGGCCCCGGCCCTGTGGTTCTTCCTGACGCACCCTGTCACGACGAGCCAGGCTACCGCGCCCGCCGTCGTGGACGCGTTCGTACGGCTCGACGACCCCGGCGTGCTATACAGCCTGACGCGCTGGACGGAGTCGGCCGACCCCGTCCTCGCCGACCTCAGCCAGCGCTTCCTCCAGCGCCGCCTCTTCCAGACGCACTACCTCGACGCCGAGCCGACGGCAGACCAACGCGCCCGCTGGCACGCAGCCACAGCCGCCTGGCTCGTCACCGAGGGCCTTGCGCCAGACGTGGCGGAGGAGGCCGCTCCGCTCTACGTCCCCACGGGCGTCTCGCGGCTGCGCGCCTACCGGCAGGTCCAGCAGTCGATCCGCATCCTGGAGCGCGACGGCCGGATCCGCGAGCTCTCCGAGGCCCCCGACGGCATCTCGGTGGGCGCGATGGCAGGGGCGGTGGAGAAACCGTACGTCTGCTTTCCGAAGGCCCTGCGGCTTCCACTGTGACACAGGGGGCAGTCCCGTCGCAGAATCCGACACTTGAACCGGCTAGTCGTCCATTTTTGATCGGGTTAGCTGACGGAACGAGGCCCACGCGGCCTTCTCTTCATGCGTAGTTTGGGGGCTGGGCTTGCACGTCTGCGCGAAGACGACGTATTCACCCTGAGCCTGCTCCTGCGCCTCACCCCACCCATGACGACTGCGTACACCTACGACCCCGCCCACGTCGGTCACTTCCACGCAGCCCACCCCGAGAAGCCGCAGCGCGCGCACCTCGCCTTCAACACGCTGGAGCGCGACGGCATCCTGGGGGTGCTCACCTGCCTCGACCCCGTCGCGAACCCAGAGGCGGCGATCACGCGCGTCCACCCGCAGGACTACTACGACCTCATCCACGCTACGCAGGACCGCAAGCCGTTCCTGTTCGGGTTCGACACCTATGTGACGCCGGAGAGCTTCGCCATCGCCGAGCGCGGCGTCGGGGCCCTGCTCGCCCTCACGGACGCGGTTGCGGATGGCTCGGTGAACAACGGCTTCGCGCTCGTCCGGCCGCCGGGCCACCACGCGCGCCCGTTCGAGGCGATGGGCTTCTGCCTCTTCGCCAACGTCGCTATCGCGGTGCAGCACGCCCGCGCGGTGCAGGGCGTCGAGCGCGTGCTCGTGGTGGACTTCGACGTGCACCACGGCAACGGCACGCAGGAGGTGTTTTACGACGACCCCGACGTGCTCTTCGTGTCGTCGCACCAGTACCCATTCTACCCAGGCACGGGCGCGCTCACCGAGACCGGCTCCGAGCGCGGGCACGGCGCGACGATCAACCTGCCGCTTCCCGGCAACGTGGGCGATGCGGGGATGCTGGAGCTATACCGCCGCGTCGTGCTCCCCGCCGCCGACCGCTTCAAGCCCGACCTGGTGTTCGTGTCAGCGGGCTACGACGCGCACCACCTCGACCCGCTCGGCGAGACGGCGCTGAGCATCCGCGGCTTCGCCGACCTCGTGCTGCTGTGCATGGAGATCGCCGACCAGCACTGCAGCGACCGCCTCGTGTGCGCCCTCGAAGGCGGCTACCACGTGGACGTGCTCGCCCACAGCGTC
>JBCDFO010000166.1:0-9625 GCA_039177895.1 Bacteroidota bacterium | reverse complement strand
CAGCCCGATGGCACCGTGCATCTCCCCGAGGCGCTGCACCGCTACACGGGCTTTGCGACCATCGGCCACCCTGACGCCTAGCAATGCGCCCACCGATCTGCGCCGTCTGCCACCGACGTCGGCCTGAAGCCCGGGGCTTTCGCACCGTCCGCTTCGCTGACTACGAACCGTTGCCACCGCGCACGGTCGGTCACCCGAAGGGCCTGCACTGGTTTTGTGCGGATCACGTCGAGGCCGCGCAGGCGCTAGCCGACAAGCCCTGGGCGGAGGCCCGCGCGCTGCTGCGATCTCGCGGCTAGCTCCGCTCGGCTAGGCCTTCCAAGAACGTCCAGACGGTGAGGGCAGCGAGCTGCGCCGTGCGGCCGTCCACATCGTAGGTCGGGTTGAGTTCAACCACGTCGAGCGAGGTGACGTGTGGCGAGCGGGCTGTCTCGTAGGCCGCGTGGAGCCAGAGCGACGCCGACAGCCCGCCTGCGTTAGGTGCGCTCACGCCGGGCGCGTGCGCGGCGTCCACCGCGTCGAGGTCGAACGTGGCGAGCGTCGTTCCGCCACAGTCTTCGACGATCTCGGTGACCCGCTTTCGGTCCAGTTCGTGTCGCCAGACGACCTGCCCTAGATGCGCCTCTACGAAGCCGACGTGGTGCCGCGCCGTACGGTGCGGCTGCAGCCCGGCAACGCGGTAGCGAGCGTACTGCCCGTAGTCGCTGAGGAGCATCTGCCGGAACGGTGAGCCCGAGTGGGCGCCGTGCTCGAAGGGCCGCACGTCGGGGTGTGCGTCCCAGTTGAGAAGCTCCAGATCAATATCGGGGGCCGCCGCCGCATAGCCCAGGACATGCCCGTAGGTCGTCTCGTGCCCACCGCCAAGCACAATGGGCACGACGCCCTCCCGAAGTAGGGGCGCGAGGACGGCACCGAGCCGCTGCTGGTCGGTTTCGACATCGCCGGTAACGCGGACATCGCCGAGGTCGGCGGTGCGGTCGAGAAGCGCGGTGAATGCGTTGTGGTTGGCGGCGTCCGGGGTCATCGCGTAGAGCGCCTCCCGAATGGCGCGGGGGCCTGCCGCTGCGCCGGGACGTCCTCTGTTGCGCCGGACCCCCTCGTCGGAGGGAAAGCCGACAAGCACGACACGAGTACCCCCCAAACGAGCATCGGGGAGGCTGCGCTGCCGCCCTAGCCAGCGGCCGAGGCGCGGGTCGTCGGGAGCGCCCCATGGGGCCGACACCGAGACCGGAAGGAGATCGGGCTCAGGCATAGGCGCTCCAAACGGTATCGCCGCCGATCACCGTGCGCACGCAGGCGTTGGGGCGGAGGTGGTAGAGCCAGTGCTCCACGTTGGGCGCGTCGATCACGGCGAAGTCGGCGCACTTGCCGGGTTCAAGGGACCCGACGTGAGCGTCCATCCCGATGGCGCGGGCCGCGTACAGGGTCGCGCCCTTCAGGGCCTCAGCGGGCGTCATGCGCTGCAGCGTGCAAGCGAGTGTGAGCGCGAACGGGAGGTGGGTGCTCGGCGCGCTGCCGGGGTTGAAGTCGGTCGCCACCGCCACCGGCACGCCCGCCTCGATGAGCCGCCGCGCGCGGAGCGGAGCGACGTGGAGGTAGAGCGTCGCCAGCGGCAGCGAAACAGCAACCACGCCCGCCTCCGCCAGCGCGGCGACGCCGTCGTCCGAGACACATTCGAGGTGGTCGGCGCTCGCCGCGCGCACCTCGGCGGCGAGCGCCGCCCCGCTCGTGTCGGTGAGTTGGTCGGCATGCAGCTTCGCACATAGACCGTGATCGGCAGCAGCGGCGAAGATCGTCCGCGCCTCGTCCGGCGTGAACGCGGTGTCTTCCACGAACACGTCACAGAACTGCGCCAGGCCCTCGGCAGCGACCTGCGGCAGCAGCTCGTCGGTGAGCAGGCGGATGTAGGCATCGCGGTCCTCAGCATACTCCGGCGGGACGATGTGCGCGGCGAGGCACGTGGGGACGAGGCGCGTAGGCTGCGCCGTTGCGAGACGACGGTACGCCCGGAGCGTCTTGAGTTCGTCGGCGAGCGTCAGCCCATAGCCCGACTTCGCCTCAACCGTTGTAACACCGAGCGCGCGCATCCCCGCGAGGAAGCCCGCCGCACGTTCCACGAGGTCGTCCTCGCTCGCCGCTCGCGTCGCACGCACCGTCGAGGCGATGCCGCCGCCCGCGCGGGCGATGTCGAGGTAGCTCGCCCCGCGAATCCGTGCCGCGAACTCGTCCGCGCGCCAGCCGCCGAACGCAAGGTGCGTGTGGGCATCGACCAACCCAGGGATCACGAGCCGCCCGCCCGCGGACTGGCGCTCCCAGCCCGTATACGCGTCCGGCATCGTTGCCGATGAACCGACCCAGCAGATGGTGTCGCCCTCCCACACGAGCGCGGCGTCGGCGATGGCGTGGAGGGCCGCCTGGCCGCCGTCGGCACGGCATGTCGCGAGCGTTGCGATGTCGGTGAGGACGGGCATAGAGGCACAGCGTATGTTCGCCTCAATATCGCGCTCTCCCCATTCTTGCTTTTGCTCAATGGCCGACTCGAAGCGGCTCCGCCTCGCCTCCATTCTGTTCGAAGCGGGCTTCGTCGTGCTCGGCGTCTTCCTCGCGCTGGTCGCCAACGAGTGGCGCTCCGACGTGAAGGCGCGGCAGCATGCCGAGGTCGCCCGCGCGGGCATCATCGAGGAGATCCGCACCAACCGCGCGGCCGTGGAGGAAATGCGCGACTACCACCGCGTCCTCATCGACTCGCTGCGGACGCGCCCGCCTGACGGACCTCCACCGTTCCACCTCTACCAGCGTGGCTTCGCCAACGCGGCCACGACGCTCTCGACCGCCTGGGACGCCGCCAACGCGACCGACGCCGTGAGCTTCATGGACTTCGACGACGTGCTCGCCTTCTCCGCACTCTACGCGCAGCAGGACCGCTACGAGCGGACGACGCTGGAGATCGGCGCGGTCATCTTCGGCGAACTGTTCGAGACTGGCAGCGCAGGCGTGGCGCGCAACGTGCGGAGCCTCGCCGATATCAATGGCTCGCTGTACTACCAGGAGCTTGGCCTCCTCGCGGCCTACGACCGCACGCTCGAACAGGTGACAGGCCTCGCTCCCGCCAGCACTGGCAGCTAGGCCAAGGCTCCCACCTCTGCTTCGACGGCGCGGACCAGGTCGCCTGACTGGAGGAGGTCGAGGCAGCGCGTCCCGTCGCGCTGGAAGTCTTCATCGGCCTCGCGATGCGAGACGTGATCGCGGAGGAACTGATGCGCCACCTCCACGCCGCGCCCGGGCCGCAGCGGCGCGCGGTAGTCGAGCGCCTGCGCCGCCGTGAGCAACTCGATGGCGAGCACCCGCTCGACGTTCGCGAGCACGTCGAAGCACTTGAGCGCCGAGACGCTGCCCATCGACACGTGGTCCTCCTGCCCCCGGCTCGACGGGATCGAGTCGACCGACGCCGGGTGGCAGAGCACCTTGTTCTCCGAGACGAGCGCGGCGGCGGTGTACTGCGGCATCATGAAGCCAGAATTCAGGCCCGTCTCCTTCATCAGGAAGACCGGAAGGCCGTCGTTGCCCTCCACGAGGAGGTAGATCCGTCGCTCGGCGATGCTGGCGAGCTCGGCGAGCGCGATGGCGGCGTAGTCGAGCGCGAGCGCGAGCGGCTGCCCGTGAAAGTTGCCGCCCGACACGATGGGTGGATTGCCGTGCTCGAACACGAGCGGGTTGTCTGTCACACTGTTGATCTCGATCTCGACGACCGAGGCCGCATGGGTAAGCGCATCGCGGCTGGCACCGTGGACCTGCGGCACGCAGCGCAGCGAGTACGGGTCCTGCACCTTGCCGCAGTCGCGGTGGCTCTCCAGGATCTCACTGCCCGTGAGCAGTTGGCGCACGTTCGCGGCGACGAGGCCCTGCCCGCGGTGCGGGCGCACCGCCTGAATGCGCGGGTCGAACGGTGTGGCCGAGCCCTGCAGCGCTTCGAGCGACATCGCCGCGAGGATATCGGCGGCCTTGACGAGGTGGTGGGCGCGCTCCAATACGAACGCCCCGTAGGCGCTCATCATCTGCGTCCCGTTGATGAGCGCGAGGCCGTCCTTGGCCCCGAGCGTGAGCGGCGCGAGGTCATGCTCGGCGAGCACGTCGGCCGCGGAGCGGGTGTGCGTGCCGTCGGCGTCCCAGAAGCGCCCGCGACCGAGGAGCGGTAGCGCAAGGTGGGCCAGCGGCGCGAGGTCGCCCGACGCCCCGAGGCTGCCCCGGCTCGGCATCACCGGCACGAGGTCGCGCTCGGCAAAGGTGAGCAGCCGGTCGAACGTCGCGGGGGAGACACCGGAGTGGCCGAGCCCGAGCGCATGCACCTTAAGCCGCAGCATCAGCCGGGCCACGTCTTTGGGGATGCGCGGACCGACGCCCACCGCGTGCGAGACGATGAGGTTACGCTGGAGCCGTTCGAGGTCGGCGTCGGAGATCCGCACCCGCGCGAGCGCGCCGAAGCCCGTGTTGATGCCGTAGTACGTCGCCCCGCTCTCGAGCGCACGCTCCACGACGCCCCGCGCTGCCGCCACCCGCCCAGCGTCGGCGCGCAGCGCCGCGATGCTCGCGTCGAGATCCGCGTACAGATGCGAAATGGTGAGTGCGGAGGTGTTTGTCTCGATGACCATGACCACAGTCAGAAATCAGTCATCCTCGCGAAGGCGGGGACCCACACGTTTAGCAAACCAATGATCCAGCGCTCCCAACCCACAAAAAAGCACAGCACCCCATAGTTCTAAAGCACTCGGTCCACGATCAACTCATACAAATCCCGCCACCCCGGATTCGCCTCCTCGATGAGTTCCAGCTTCCACGCGCGGTTCCACTTCTTTAGCCGCCGCTCGCGCACCATCGCGTCCTGAATGTCGTCGTACTCCTCGACGTACACGAGGCGCGTCACGCCGTAGCGCTTCGTGAAGCCAGGGATGCTGCCCTGCTTGTGCTCCCGGATGCGCCGCGCAAGATCACTTGTCACGCCGACATACAGTGTGCCGTTGCGTCGGGAGGCGAGGATGTAGACGGTGCCGGGTTTGGGCATCAGGACCGGAGCAAGGAGAGTGATGCTGTCTCGAAGGCGATTTCAGAAGCGGAAATCGCGCTGGACGCGATCATCGAAGGCAATCCATTACAGAGCTAATCTCGTGGGTCCCCGCGTTCGCGGGGATGACTTGTGTTGAAGTTGAGTGAGTATGAGCAAGGCTGCGCTCTTAGAGGAGAACACGCAACACTCACGAAGCACAGAACCGGGAGCCTACTCCTGCCCTCGATTTACCATGGGTAGGTCGACGCCGCGCTCGTTGGCCGTGTCGATGGCGAGGTCGTAGCCCGCGTCGGCGTGGCGCATCACGCCGGTGCCGGGGTCGGCGGTGAGGACGCGGCCGAGGCGGCGGGCAGCGCTCGCAGTGCCGTCGGCCACGCACACCATGCCGCTGTGCATCGAGTAGCCGATGCCCACGCCACCGCCGTGGTGGAGGCTCACCCAGCTCGCTCCGCAGGCCGTGTTGAGGAGTGCGTTCAAGAGGGGCCAGTCGCCGATGGCATCGGAGCCGTCCATCATCGCCTCCGTCTCGCGGTTGGGGCTCGCGACGGAGCCCGTGTCGAGGTGGTCGCGGCCGATCACGAGCGGAGCCTCGACCTTGCCCTTCTCGACGAGCCAGTTGAACCGCGCGCCCATCTCGGCGCGCTCGCCGTATTCGAGCCAGCAGATGCGGGCGGGGAGGCCCTGGAAGTGGACGTGGTCCTGCGCCTTCCGAATCCACCGGGCGAGCGCGTCCTTCTCAGGGAACGCGTCGAGGATCGCCTGATCGGTCGCGGCGATATCGGCGGGGTTGCCGGAAAGCGCGGCCCAGCGGAACGGCCCCGAGCCACGGCAGAAGAGCGGACGGATGAACGCCGGGACGAAGCCAGGAATGTCGAAGGCCTCGGTGCGCCCGCGGCGGTCGGCGACCTGCCCGCGGAGGTTGTTGCCATAGTCGAACACGACGGCCCCGGCGCGCTGCAGCGCGAGCATCGCGTTGATGTGGGCTTCCATGCTGTCGAGGACAGCGGCGTCGTAGCCCTCCGGGTCGCGCTCGCGGACGGCGGCGGCGGTATCGAGCGTGTGCCCGGCGGGGAGGTAGCCCACGCGGAGGTCGTGCGCGCTCGTCTGGTCCGTGACCACGTCGGGCAACACGCCGCGCCGGACGAGCTCGGGCAGCACCTCGGCGACGTTGCCCACGAGCCCGACGGACAATGCTTCGCCCCTCGCCTTAGCGTTGAGAACGGCCTTGAGCGCGGTGTCCAGGTTGGTCTCCATGCGGTCGCAGTAGCCCGTCTCGACGCGGCGTTGGATGCGCTGCGGGTCGATCTCGATGCCGAGGAAAGCGGCACCGTTCATCGTCGCTGCGAGCGGCTGCGCGCCGCCCATCCCGCCGAGGCCCGCTGTCACGACGAGTTGTCCGGCGAGCGTGCCGCCGAAATGCTGGCGCGCACACTCGGCGAAGGTCTCGTAGGTCCCTTGCAGGATGCCCTGCGTGCCGATGTAGATCCACGATCCGGCGGTCATCTGGCCGTACATCGTGAGGCCGAGCGCTTCGAGGCGGCGGAACTCGTCCCACGTCGCCCACTTCGGGACGAGGTGGCTGTTGGCGATCAGGACGCGCGGGGCCTCGTCGTGCGTGCGGAAGACACCGACGGGCTTGCCGCTCTGAACGAGCAGCGTCTCGTCGTTCTTGAGCCGCTTCAGCGTCGCGACGATGGCGTGGAAGCTCGGCCAGTTGCGCGCGACCTTGCCGCTGCCGCCGTAAACGACGAGGTCGTCGGGGCGCTCAGCCACCTCGGGGTCGAGGTTGTTCATGAGCATCCGGAGGGCGGCTTCCTGGTGCCAGCCTTGGCACGAGAGGGCGGTCCCGCGCGGCGCACGGATCGCCGGAGCGAGCGTCGGCTCGGTCGTCAGCATAAGGGGGAGGGATCGGTTGGGGGAGCCGCAACGTACGGCACGATTCACGGTACGTCCACATTTGGGGAGGCGTAACTGAGCGCAGTAGGCGTCGTAGCGTTCGGGCCGTGCCTCCACGCCTGCTCGCTATGCCCATGCGCTTCGCTTTCTTCGCCGCTGCCGGAACCGCTATGCTCGCGTTCCTCTGTTTCGGTGTCCTCGGCTTTGTCCTCTCGCCCTCGCTCGACACCACGCTCGCTGAAGCGGACGCGGTCGCCGCCCTCGCCTTCACCTTCGATGACCGACCGGGGGCCTGGCAAAACGCATCCGGCCAGATCGCGCACACGTGGCTCTATCGCCAGGCCTACATCGGCGGCGAGGTGCGACGCGGCACCGCCTCGGTCTCTCACACGGAACAGGTGCTGAAGGTCGGCTGGCCGTTCACAGTCGTGCGCGGCTTCATCCGCAGCGCTGGGTCGGACGTCGAACACACAGGGGTCGCGTGGTCCGCGGAAACGGTAGGGCAGCCCGCCCGGCTGTGGCCAGTGCAGCCCGTGTGGCCCGGCGTCGTGTTCTACGGCCTCGCCGGACTCGCGTTTGCCCTTGTCGGCACGCGGGTGCGTCGCCCTACTGCTGCAGCGCCATGACCACCCCGGTTCTGCCTGAAGCAGTTGTCTTCATCGCGACCAGCCTGGATGGCTTCATCGCTCGGCCCGACGGCGCCCTCGACTGGCTGCCCGAGCCCGACGACGCAGAGGACTACGGCTACGCTGCGTTCATGGCGTCGGTCGATGCGCTCGTGATGGGACGCGCCACGTTCGACGTGGTCCGCTCATTCGGAGCCTGGCCTTACGGCGATACGCGCGTGGTGGTGCTCACACGCCGCCCGCTGCCCGACGACTCCCCCGCGACCGTCTCGGCCTCGGCGTTGGAGCCGGAACCACTGCTGCGGCAACTGGGCGCAGACGGGATCCAACGGGTTTACGTCGATGGCGGCCGGACTATCCAGCGGTTTCTACGCGCGGGGTTGATCGGCGACCTGATCGTGACGCGCGTGCCGGTGTTGCTCGGCGAGGGCATCCCGCTCTTCGGCGCGCTTCCTCACGACGTTCCACTCACGCATGTCGAAACGAAGTCCTTCGCCAACGGGTTGGTCCAGTCGCGCTACCACGTCGGCCCCGATGCTGGCGTGACGTAGCGTAGTCCTCGCTCCTCTCGCTCCTGCCCCCGTCTCATGGCTTCCCATCCCGCGCACGCCTCCGGCACCTTCCACCTCGACGACACCACGCCCGTCCACCGCCTCGGCTTCGGCGCGATGCGTATCACGGGTGAGGGCGTATGGGGCCCACCGAAGGATCACGCGAACGCGCTCGCCGTCCTGCGCCGCACGCTCGACCTCGGCATCGACTTCATCGACACCGCCGATGCCTACGGGCCGAACGTCTCGGAGGACCTCATCGCGGAAGCGCTGCACCCCTACCCCGACGGCCTCGTGATCGCGACGAAGGGCGGGCTTACGCGGCAGGGTCCCGTCAAGTGGGCTCCGGTCGGCCGCCCAGAGTATCTCCGTCAGTGCTGCGAGATGAGCCTCCGCCGCCTCAAGCTCGACGCGATCCCGCTCTACCAACTCCACCGCATCGACCCGCGCGTGCCGCAGGACGAGCAGTTCGGGCTCCTGAAGGACCTGCAGGACGAGGGCAAGGTGGTCCACCTCGGGCTCTCGGAGGTCGGCGTGGCGGAGATCGAGGCCGCGCAAAAGCACTTCGCCGTCGCGACGGTGCAGAACCGATACAGCCTCGGCCACCGCGCGCACGAGGACGTGGTGACCTACTGCGACGAGCACGGCATCGGCTTCATCCCGTGGTACCCGCTCGACGCGGGCAAGCTCTCCGACAGCACCGTGCTCCACGAGACGGCCGAGGCGCTGGGCGCGACGCACGCACAGGTGGCGCTCGCCTGGCTGCTGAAGCGTTCCGCCACGATGCTGCCCATCCCCGGCACTGGCAGCCTGGATCACCTCACGGAGAACACCGAGGCGGCCACCTTCACGCTCGACGATGAACATTTCAAGAAGCTAAACGAGCTGACTAAAGAAGCGGCCTGAGCCGCCGATCCGGCACGCGGATTGAGAACGGGTAGGAGACCCTTCATTTCTAGCCTGATGGCATCGCCTTCGCCTCTCTGATGTCGAATTCTCCTTCCTCCGAACAAGTCCACCGCCTCGTGCGGCTCTACCTCGCTGTCGTCCACGATGACGGCCGCATCCTTCATCCGCGCGAGGAAGCAGCCATCGTGCATCTCGTTCAGCGCTGGCTCCCGGACCTCGCCGGCCCGCTCGTGCGCAGCATCGTCACGACGGCGCTGACCGCACACCGGAGCGGCCTGCCGTGCGATGTGGACTGTCTCGCTGCGTCCCTCGCCGAGTGGCTCGACGAGCCCCAGCGCCTCGCCATCCTCACCGACCTGGGCCGCGTCGCCCGCGCGGACGGCGTGGTCTCCCTCGACGAAGCCGCCGCTATCCGACGCATCCGGTCCGTCTGGAGTCAAGCTGCAGCGTGACGCCTCCTGTCCCTGCGGCCTCTGCGTGCACGCCGTGAGGCAAGGGGCCGGGCATGGTTGTTGATCCGGTTGTCGGCCTCTCAGCCCTGCCTTTCCTCCGCGCCGTATGGGTCAGCAACAGCTTCTCCT
>JBCDFO010000165.1:0-9663 GCA_039177895.1 Bacteroidota bacterium | reverse complement strand
GGGCCAGACGACCAACTTCGACAAGGCGCTCGTCAAGCCCGGCGTGGTCGCCCTCGCCGAGACGCCGAGCCGGACCGAGGTGCGCTACCTCTACGGCCCGCTCGGCCAGGGCTTCTTCGCCTTCTACGGCGGCCACGACCCGGAGGATTACCAGCACTTCGTCGGCGACCCACCCACGGACCTCGCGCTGCACAAGAACTCGCCCGGCTACCGGCTCATCCTCAACAACATCCTCTTCCCGGCTGCCAAAAAGCAAAAGCAGAAGACCTGAGGCGAGCCCGCTGATCCAGTCAGCATATAGGGCGTCACCACAGCGCTTTCACGCGCTGGACGCGGCCTTCGGGAAGCCTGGCCGTTGCGTCACCCGTTCGGCCTGTGCGATATGCCGAAGTGCATGCAGACCGGTGATCTGCAGGAACGCGCCCAGCGGTAGGCGGAGCAGCCGCATGAACGGATAGCGGACTTTGACCCGGGCCAGGTCGATCCCGGCGGCCCGCTGGCAGACGGCGACGTACTGCTGCACGTACGCATCGAACGTGGCAAGCACAGCGTCGCGCTCAAACGCAGAGCGAGCCCCGCCCTCGGAGGGGTCGAGGGACGACCCGGTACGCAGGGCCGGGCCACCAGGCTGCACGCCTTCGATCATCTTGCCTGCGACGAACCCGTACGCAAACGGTCCCGGCGCGCGGTACTTGGCCCGTTCGACGGCCGCTTCCAGGGAAGGCAGGTAGGCGTCGGCGACCCGATTCAGGTGCACGAGCCCCTCCGCAACTGACCACGTGGCAGGCGTGGGCTTCCAATTGAACTGGGCATCCGAAAGCGATCCGGCTACGCGGTGGGCCTCGGTACGCGACGTCTGGTGGACCTCGGCATAGAGGAGAACCTGGGGCTGGGTGGAAGTCATGGCAGGCGCGTTGGTGGCGAGCGGCAGCATAGTTTAGCCGCCCTGCGTCTCCGTGTCCATTCGCATTCCGCTCGTGTTCGACGACGACTCCGAAGAGCGCCCGAAGCCCCGAAAACGCCCCCAGCAGGCGCGCAGCAGTGTCACCGTGGCGGCGATCATCGAGGCTGCTGCTCAGGTTCTCGAGCGGGATGGGTACGACGCGCTAACCACCACCAGCGTCGCGGAGCGGGCGGGCGTCTCGGTAGGCACGCTGTACCAGTACTTCCCCGACAAGGCGGCCGTGGTCGCCGGGCTCGTCGAAGCGCGGCTCGGAGCCGAGACGCAGGCCATGCGCGCTGCCTATGCCGACGCGGTGCAGCTGTCACGCGACGAGGCGACGGACCGGCTCGTGGGCGCATTCGTGCACCTGTTCGAGGGCGATCCTGCGCAGTCCGCTGCCGTGCTCTATGGGGCGCTGCGCGTTCGGTGGCGGCCCGTGATTGATGACCTCATCACGTCCATGATCGAGGCGACGAGGGACCTCCTGAAGCCGTACCTACCGGATTCGAGCAAGGCCGAGCAGGTAGCTTACACGGCCGTAACCGCTGTCATCGGGGTCGTCGCGCGCACGTTGGTGGAGCACCCGGATCGACTTCGGGACGGAAGCACGGCGCACGAGGTCCGCACGCTGGTCCGTGCCTACCTCGCCGCTGCTGAGCATAACGAGGTGTAGGCTGGCATAGGGGCCTACTTTCCCCTAGCGACCTTCGGCCACCAGCCCGACTTTAGGCTTCTCGTCTACACCTAGCGCCCCGCCATGCGTGTCCTCCTCGTTGCCTTCGCGCTCCTCGTTGCTCCGCTCGCCCTGACGGCCCAGCCGAGGTCTGCCTACCAGCCCACCTCGAGCGGCGCCGCTGACACGCTCGTCTGGGAGCACGTCCAGGGGACACCGCGCGCGAGCGCGGGGACGACGGTCCTCTTCGACCCAGCCCTGGCGCCGTTCTTCCACGGCGTCGCATCGGGCGACCCGCTCACGGACCGCGTCATCCTCTGGACGCGTGTCACGCAGGCGGCCACGGGACCCGTCACGGTTAGCTGGACTATCGGCACCGGCTTCGATGCGGAGGTGCGGCAGGTCACGGATGTCGTGAATAGCGGCCTCGTCACGACGGGGCCGGAGCGCGACTACACGGTGAAGGTGGACGCCGACGGCCTCGCGCCGGGCACGACGTACTATTACCAGTTCCGGCAGGCCGGTGCTCGATCCATCGTGGGGCGGACGCGGACAGCACCCGAGGGGGCCGTCGGGCGGCTGCGCTTTGGGGTGGCGGCGGACGCGAACTACCAGAGCGGCTTTTTCAACGCGTACGAGGGCCTTGCCGCGCGTGCCGACCTCGACGCCGTGATCCACCTAGGCGATTACATCCACGAGCGGCGGCCGAATACCACCATGCCCTTCCGATCGGGCGTTGAGCCGGAGGCGGAGACCGTCACCCTCGCCGACTACCGCCTCCGGCACGGCTTCTACAAGCTCGATCCCGACGCGCGCGCGATGCACCAGCAGCATCCGCTCATCGCCGCCTGGGACGACCACGAGTCCGCCGACAACGCCTATGCGGGCGGCGCCGCCAACCACAACGAACCCATCACCTTCGACGACGACGGCAACCCCATCACCTTCGCGGAAGAAGGTGACTGGGAAGAGCGCAAGGCGGCCGCCCGGCGGGCCTACTTCGAGTGGATGCCGCTGCGCGAGCCAGCCCCGGATCGCCTCTACCGCCGCTTGGCCTACGGCGACCTCGCTGAGCTCTTCATGCTCGACACGCGGCTGGCGGCTCGCGACGAGCAGGTACCCGTCACGTTGGACCTCGCCACTCAGTCGATCGTGGTCGATACGACGACCTGGCTGGACCCGGACCGTGTGCTCCTCGGGGACGAACAGCAGACCTGGCTGACCACCAATCTGGAAGCGAGCACCGCGCAGTGGAAGGTGATCGGCAACCAGGTCATGATGGTGCCGATGGCCCCAAACCCGTCCTGGGAGGCCGTCGGCGAGCAGACGGGCCTACCCGCGTTCACCAACCTCGACGCCTGGGACGGCTACCCGTTCGAGCGCGCCGCGCTGCTGCGTGCCCTCCGCGACGGAGACATCGAGAACGTAGTCGTGCTCGGTGGCGACATCCACTCCTCGTGGGCGGCCGACGTGCCGCTCAACCCCTATGCCACGAGCACCTTCGCACCCTACGTCGGGGCTCCCCCCTACAACCCCTTCACCGGAGCCAACAGCGTGGCCGTCGAGTTTGTGACGCCCAGTGTCGCGAGCGTCCCGTTTGCCCAGACGCTCATCAACGCCCTGTTGGAGCAGGGGGAGACGCAGGAGGAGGCGGAGGCGCTCGTCGAGACGGCTGTGTTCCTGATCCAGACGTTTTACCCGCAAGTGAAGGCCCTGGAACCGTCCTCGCACGGCTACGTGGTGCTCGACCTCTCTGCGACGCAGGCGCAGGCAGACTGGTTCTACACGCCCATCGACACGGACACGCGCTCGGAGACGTTCGGGCAGAGCTTCGCGGCGCGGGCGGGGACGCCGAGGCTGCGCCCTGCTGTCGGGCCGGCTCCGGACAAGCCCAACCCACCCGCGCTGGCCCCGACGGGTGCGCCTGTTGCCACCGAGGACAACGCGCTCCCCGGCACTGAGACGCTGCTCGTGCTCGGCGTCTATCCCAACCCGACGACCGACCGGGCCGCCGTAGGCTATGTGCTGCGCCGCGCCGTCAACGTCACGGTGCGTGTCTTCGACGTGCTCGGCCGCGAGGTGGCCGTCCTGCACGACGGCCCACAGCCTGGCGGCGTCCACGCGCTCGAGCTCGATGCGACGCGGCTTTCATCGGGCACCTACCTCGTACGGGTCGAGGCGGAGAACGAGCGCACGACCCGCACGATCACGGTGAGACGGTGAGCCAGACTAGTGCTACAGTATGCAGCGTCGGGTCCGGGTTTCCAGCTGTGGATAGTCGAGCACCGACGGCCTTTATGAAACGATAACGCGGGATAACATTGCGGTTGCTTGCGGCCTGGGTCGCGATTTGTAGCCTTTTCGGGTTACGGAGCCTCGTCCCTGCCGCCACCCCGCCTCATGCTGCTCTGCGACCCGCACGAGTTTCGCGCCCTCGTTGACGAACTAGGCCCGCACCGCGTGGCATCGGTACTGCGCAAGCCACCCTCGTGGGTCGAAGCGGCCGCCACGGAGCAGCCGCCACTGTGGGCGCTCGTCCTACTGCGCCGGGCACTCCACCAGTTTCGCAGCACCCCGCCTGGCTTCGTCGGCTTCGAGGTCCCTGGTGCGCCCGCGTGGACGACCGCGCAGGGCGACGGGCAACTGACTGGAAAACTTCCGGCGTGGCGGCTCGGTGGCGACGATGCCCGTCCGCGCGTCCTGCTCGTCGGCGGCTCGTTGAACCAGACGAAGATGATGCATCGCATCGCCGAGGCCCTTGGCGACGATGCCGTCTGCGCCTTCTCGTCGTTCTACGCCGATGGCTACGTCCGCTGGCTCGCCGAGCACGGCCACCTCGATACAACCATCCTCGGCGGCCAGGCCAAAGCAGCGACGCAGCGCTACTTCTGCGAGCATGGGCTCCCCGTCGACGAACGCGGCGAAGCGCGCACGTACGACCTCGTCGTGATGGGTACCGACCTCGTCGTGCCCGACAACGTGCGCAAGACCCGGTTCGTGCTCGTGCAGGAAGGCATGACTGACCCAGAGGGCTGGCTCTACCGCATGACGCGGACGCTCGGGCTACCGCGCTACCTCGCCAACACGTCGATGGCTGGCCTCTCGCACGCCTACGACGCGTTCTGCGTAGCGGGCGACGGCTGGAAGGACAAGTTCGTCGCGAAGGGCTGCGACCCCGAGCGGCTCGTCGTGACCGGGATGCCCAACTTCGACGACTGCGCGGCCTACCTCGACAACGACTTCCCGCACCACGGCTACGTCCTCGCGGCGACGAGTTGCCTACGGGAGACGTTCAAGCACGAAGACCGCGATGCGTTCATCCTGCGCGCGAAGCAGGAAGCCGAGGCGCGCGGCAAGCGGCTGCTGTTCAAGCTTCATCCCAACGAAGACCACGCCCGCGCCGTCCGCGAGATCGAGGCGTTGGCCCCCGAAGCGCTGGTGTTCACCGAGGGCAACACGGACCACATGATCGCCAACTGCGACGTGCTCGTGACGCGCTACTCGTCGGTCGTACTCGTGGCGGCCGCGCTGGAGAAAGAGATCGTCAGCGACCTCGATGCGGAGACGCTGCGGCAGCTGCGCCCGGTGCAAAACGACGGGACCTCCGCCGACCGCATCGCCGACGTCTGCCGCCAGGTTCTCGACTGTGCTCCCGTCCTGACCTAGCGCACGCTCCTACGCCCCGAACGTCCCCCTTTTCCATGTCAGAAATGACTGCGCTCGCCCTCATCCCAGCCCGCGCCGGGTCGAAGTCGGTGCCGCACAAGAACATCCAGAGCGTCGGTGGCAAGCCGCTCCTGGCCTATTCCATCGAGCAGGCGCTGGCCGCCGAGCGCGTCTCGCGCGTGCTGCTCTCGACCGACTCGGAGGACTACGCCGCCATCGGCCGCCGCTTCGGTGCGGAGACGCCCTTCCTCCGCACGGCTGCGCTCGCGACCGACCTCGCCACTGACCTCGACGTGTTTCGGCACGCGCTGGCCTGGTTTGAGGAGCATGAGGGTGCAGTCCCCGACCTGATCGTGCACCTCCGCCCCACGCACCCCGTCCGGCAGCCCGCCGACATCGACGCGGCCATCGACCTGCTCGTGGCGAACCCGACGTGGGACAGCGTCCGCTCGGTCGTGGAAGCGCCGCACACGCCTTACAAGATGTGGACGCGCGGCGACGACGGCACGCTGACGCCGTTCGCCACACTGGCCTCCAGCGGCGATGGGGCCGCCCCAGATGCCTACAACCTCCCCCGCCAGGTGCTCCCGACGGTCTACCTCCAGAACGCCGCCATCGACGTGACGCGGACGCGCACGATCCGCGACCTCGGCTCGATGACCGGCCACGTGATCGGGTCGTATGTGATGCGCGAGGTCCACGACATCGACACGCCGGACGAACTCGCGCGAGCGGTCCGCGCCGTCCAGCGCACCGCTGAGGTCCCGACGGGCAAGCAGTTCGTCTTCGACATCGACGGCGTGATCGCCTCGCTGACGCCGGGCAACGACTACGCCCAGGCCGAGCCGCTCACGGACACCATCGCGGTCGTCAACCGGCTCTACGACGTAGGCAATCGCATCGTGCTGCTCACCGCGCGCGGCTACGTCACTGGCATCGACTGGCGGCCCGTCACCGAGGCGCAGCTCGCCCGCTGGGGCGTCCGCTACCACGAACTCCACTTCGGCAAGCCCAACGCCGACTACTACATCGACGACCGACTGATCGCGATGGACGACCTCCGCGCTCTCATAGGCTGACGTCCTCCCCGCTCTCTCGCTTCCACTTCTCGTCCCCGTTTCGTCATGCAAGCCACCCACGCCACGCCCGCCCTCCCGCAGTTCATCTTCGAGATGGCGAACAACCACCAGGGCGACCCCGCGCACGGCCGCGCGATCATCGCTGCGATGGCCAAGATCGCGCGCGAGTTCGGCATCCCGACCGCCGTCAAGCTGCAGTACCGCGACCTCGACACGTTCATCCGCCCCGACTTTCGGGGCCGGATGGACGTGCGCCACGTGAAGCGCTTCGCCGACACGCGGCTCTCGTGGGCCGACTTCCAGGGCCTCGTCGCCGCGATCAAAGACGCGGGCTTGCAGGCCGTCGTGACGCCGTTCGATGAGCCCTCGGTGGACAAGTGCCTCGACCACGGCGTGGACGTGCTGAAAGTGGCGAGCTGCAGCGCCACCGACTGGCCGCTCTTGGAGCGGGTCGCTAAGGCGGGCAAGCCCGTCATCGTCTCTACGGGCGGCCTAGGCGTCGCGGACGTCGACCGCGTGGTGACGTTCTTCGAGCACCGCGACGTGGCGGACCTCGCGATGATGCACTGCGTCAGCCTCTATCCGACGCCCAACGAGCGGCAGAACCTCAACTTCATGCGCCGGATGATGCGCCGCTACCCGCACGTGCGGATCGGCTACAGCGGCCACGAGGCACCGGACAACCTCGCGCCGGGCCGCGCCGCCGCCGCGATGGGCGCAAAGCTGCTCGAACGCCACGTCGGCGTCCCCACCGACGAGATCACGCTCAACACGTATTCGATGGACCCCGACCAGACCCGCCGCTGGGTCGAGGCCGTCCTCGACACGATCGTGCTACTCGGGCCGGAGGAAGGCGACAAGCCGGTGACAGAAGAGGAACTCGCCGCGCTGCGGGCGCTCCGCCGGTCGGTCTTCGCCACGCGCCCAATCTCGGAGGGCGAGAAGCTCACCGCGGACGACGTGTTTTTCGCATTCCCTGCGCAGGAGGGCGAGATGACCACCTCCGAGTGGCGCAGCGGCCACGTCGCCGGGCACGACGTCGAGCCTGAGGCGCCGCTGCTCGACAGCCGCCCGTACGACACCGTCGCGCACATGCGCAGCGTCGTCCACGAGGCAAAGGGGCTCTTGCGTGAGGCGGGCATCGCCATCGGCACGGACTACTCGATCGAGCTCTCGCACCACTACGGGATGGACAAATTCCGCCGCTACGGCGCGGTGATCGTCAACCTGTTCAACCGCGAGTACTGCAAGAAGCTCATCATCCTACTCGCGGGCCAGTACCACCCTTCGCACCAGCATCGCCAGAAAGAGGAGACGTTCCAAGTGCTCCACGGCGGGATGACGCTCAAGCTCGACGGCGAGCAGATCGAGATGCACCCCGGCGACATGCGGCTCATCCACCGCGGGCGCTTCCACGCGTTCACCACCAAGACCGGCGTCATCTTCGAGGAGATCTCGACCACGCACGTCAAGGGCGACTCGTTCTACGAGGACGAGGCCATCGCGTCGCTCGACCCGATGCAGCGCAAGACGGTGATCGAGAACTGGTAGGGCCTGGTGATTGGTGATTGGTGATTGGTGATTGGTGATTGGTGATTGGAAGGTGCCGCGCTTCGTCTGAAGGGACAAGACCATTCCGCTCACCGTCTCTCTGTCTCGACCGAGCGACCGCGGACCAGGCGTTGGACCGTGGCTGCGGTGCTGGCCGCGCCGAGGGCGAGGACGAGCGCGTAGTCGAAGAGGCGCCAGACGAGCAGGATCGGCGCGCGGAGGGCGGTCGGGATGTACGCGGCGAACAGAAGCAGAAACAGCCCCTCGACGCCGCCTGCGCCACCCGGTGTCGGCATCGCGAGGGCGACGAGCCACAGCAGCCCGCCCCGTGCGAGCGCGATGAGCGCGGGCACCGCCGGGACGAAGCTCCACAGCACCGCTGCGATCAGCACGTAGCGACATAGGCTCGTGGCCGCGGCATAGCCGAAGCTCGCCGCGTAGAACCGCACCGAGCGACCTCGGAAGCGCGCGGCCTGCTCTTCGAGGCGCTCCATGACGTGCTGGAGGCGGTCGTGGAAGCGGCGCAGCCCCGGCAGCCGCGTCACCACGCCGATGGCGCGCCCGAGCCAGCGCGTCCGCACGACCGTCGCGTAGGCGAGCAGTGCCGTCCACGCCGCGAGCCCGACGCTGTAGGCCACGAGCGCCGAGTAGCCCAGGCCACCAATGGCAGGGAGCAGGTCGAACGTCCCTGCTGCCAGCAGCACCGCGACCGCGAGCGTGATGTACCACACGTGGTCCATCACCATAACGAAGACCAGCACCGACGCCGCCTCGCCCGTGCTCAGCATCGTCGCCTTGCCCACGGCTGCGCTGGCAAGCGGAGCACCCCCTACGGCTGAGGGCGTGATTGCGGAGAAGAGCTCGCGGGCGAGGTAGGCGCGCGTCCCCGCCCACCACGAGAGCCGCTGGTCGGAGAGCAGCCGCACCCAGGCTCCACCGAAGGCAAGCCGGCCGAGCGCGGCTCCCAACGCGACGAGGAGCCACGGCCAATGCAGCGCCTCCAGGGCCTGCTGCGCCATCCCAGGCTCGTAGGTGAACCCCAGCACCGCGCCCATCGTCCCGACGCTCACCGCCAGTGGAAAAAGCGCCTGCCTCCACAACCAAGTGGGATGCGCAGGATCTTGGGACGAAGGCGAGGACGGCACGAGCAGCTACGGATCCGTGGAGGTAGGAAGTCTACCACCACCACGTCACAGCCACCGTCGCCTCTGCCGTTTTCGACGTTACGTTACTGTGAACCCGGCCTATCCCTGAGCGCCCAGGTTCGAGCGCGTGAGTTGCTGGCGGTAGAGCGCCGCGCGCTGCACGAGTTCGTTGGCGTGCTTCAGGCCGAGCTTCGTCTTGATGCTCTCGCGGTACGAGTCCACTGTCTTGGCGCTCACCTGCATGCGCTCGGCCACCTCGCGCGTCGCCAGCCCCATCCCCAGCAGTTCGAAGGCTTCGAGCTCGCGGTCCGTGAGCCGGGACATGAGCGGCACCTCCAGCGCCGGGTTCAGCGTCTGCTCCAGCAGGTGCTGCCGCAGCGACTCGCTGTAGTAGGTCCGCCCGCTCAGCACCGTGCGGATGGCTTCCAGGATAACGGTTGGGGCCTCCTCCTTCATCACGTAGCCCTGCGCGCCAGCGCGGAGCACCCGCTGCGCGTACCGGCGCTCGTCGTGGATGGACACGACGAGGATGACCACCTCGGGCTGCAGCGCCCGGATCCGCTTGACCAGTTCCAGGCCGTGAACGTCCGGCAAGCTGAGGTCCAT
>JBCDFO010000164.1:0-9761 GCA_039177895.1 Bacteroidota bacterium | reverse complement strand
CCGAAGGGCATCAAGGAGGACTACGCGCGCTACCTCGAAAACCGCCTCCGCGCCGCGTTCGGCTTCCAGGGCGTCCCGCTGATGCTCTCGTTCAAGCGGAAGTGAGGCGATGGCTGACGATAGAAGCCGTACCCATGCACTCGCCTGGCTCCAGTCCCTGACAGACTGGCAATTCGCCGAGTTCTTCTACGAGGCTGTTCAGGATCGCTGCACGTCTGACTTCGCGAAGTGGCGTGGTCACTTCGTTCTCGCTGATGCTGAAAAGCTGGAGGAGGAGCCTTGGGATATCGCGTTCATCGGTATGCCTGCAGCAAGACAGGGCTGGGCGGACGACGTACCCATTGCTCAGTCTGGCTTGTGTACGCGTTGTGGCAGCCCGATACGAAGCTGGGCGAAGCGCGTGCAATGCCACGTCTGCGGAAACGAGGTCCGATGCACTTGAAGAGGGGATCAGTGTCATCCTGAGCGAGCGTAGCGAGTCGATGGATCTGCGGGCCAGCTTTCCAGCCTGGGCCCGAACCACAGAGGTGGACGTAGATCCTTCGACTCCGGCCTGCTGCCTTCGCTCAGGATGACAAGGAGGGGGCCAGAGAGGTAAACCGGCGCGCGTTCGTCTCGTATACGCCTTCCTCCCTACATCCGACCCCCCACCCTGATGCGGATCGCGCTCTGCCAGATCAACCCCACGGTCGCCGACCTCGACGGCAACGTCGAGCGCATCCTCGGCTGGGCGCAGTGTGCGGCCGACGACGGGGCCGACCTCGCCGTCTTCCCCGAGCTGTGCGTCACGGGCTACCCGCCGCTCGACCTCCTCGACAGCCCCGGCTTCATCGCCGACGTGCAGGCGGCGCTGGATCGGCTCGCCGCCGACCTCCCGCCCGAACTCGGCGTGATCGTGGGCGCGCCGGTGCCGAACACGGACCACACGGGCAAGCGGCTCTACAACGCCGCGCTGCTCTTCGACGGCGGCGCCATCGTCGCGCAGGTCAACAAGACGCTGCTGCCGACCTACGACGTGTTCGACGAGTACCGCTACTTCGAGCCCGCCCCGCGGCGGCGCGTGGTGAACTGGCGCGGCAAGAAGCTGGGCCTCCACATCTGCGAGGACATGTGGAATAACGAGGAGCACGCCGCCTACCATCTCTACGACGAGAATCCCATCGACGAACTCGCGGCGCAGGGCGCGGAGCTGTTCGTAAACATCAGCGCGAGCCCGTTCTCGATGACGAAGCAGGCCACGCGCCGCCAGATCCTCGTCGACGCCTGCCGCGAACACGGCCTGCCGTTCGTCTTCGTCAATCAGGTCGGCGCGAACACCGAGATCATCTTCGACGGCGACAGCCGCGTGCTCGACGCCAACGGTGCGCCGCTCGTCACGCTCGCCAGCTTCGAGGAAGGCTACGCTGTGTGGGAGTGGACGAGTGCGGCGGAGAACGGCACAACCTCTCCACGGCAGAACGGCCACACGGCAGAACAGCCGCACAGCGAAGCTTCCATCGCCGACCTCCACGACGCGCTCGTGCTCGGCATCCGGGACTACTTCGCCAAGACGCCGGTCTTCGCCAAGACGCTCATCGGGCTCTCCGGCGGCATCGACTCGGCGGTGACGTGCGCGCTCGCGGCGAACGCGCTCGGGCCGGAACGCGTGGTCGGGATCACGATGCCGTCGGCGTACTCGTCGACGGGCTCCGTCTCCGATTCGCAGGCGCTTGCCGACGCGCTCGGCATCGAGTTCCATGAGGTGTCGATCCGCCCGGCCGTGGACGCCTTCGGGACGATGCTCACGGACGTGTTCGCGGGCACCGAGGAGAACGTCGCCGAGGAGAACGTCCAGGCACGGGCACGCGGGCTCACCCTGATGGCGGTGTCGAACAAGTTCAACTACCTCCTCCTCACGACCGGCAACAAGTCGGAGATGGCCGTCGGCTACGCGACGCTCTACGGCGACATGTCGGGCGGCTTGGCCGTGCTCTCGGACGTGTTCAAGCAGGAGGTCTACGCCCTCGCGCGGCACATCAACGACCGCGCGGGCCGCGAAATCATCCCCGAGAACACGATCACGAAGCCGCCGTCCGCCGAACTCAAGCCGGGCCAGCAGGACTCCGACAGCCTGCCGCCCTACGACGTCCTCGACCACATCCTGCGCTGCTACATCGAGGACCACCTCCCGCTCGACACCATCGTCGCGCAGACGGGCTACAACGCCGCGCTCGTCGGGCGCATCCTGCGCATGGTGGACCGTAACGAGTACAAGCGCCGCCAGGCTGCGCCCGGCCTCCGCGTCACCACGAAGGCGTTCGGCCTCGGTCGCCGCATGCCCATCGTGATGAAGCGCACCCACACGACCGCCGCTGTCGATGCGTCTGTCTAGCAACCGACTTGGAAGCTCTCCCCCTGTCCAGGGGGAGTCCGCGAAGCGGGAGGGGGTAGACCTGCCGAGCACAATGGAGTTTTCTGGCACGACGATCAACCACCCCCAACCCCTCCCGTCTAGGAGGGGAGTTGTCTTAGGCATCACACGGCAGTTCTTGAGCCTTATCGCGCTGTTGCTCGTCGCGCCTGCCTTAGCGCAGGACGGTAGATCACGTGATGCTGCCCCGCTCGTGCCGCTCGCCGAGGTCGCACCGAGTATCGTGGAGGACGTGCGCTATGCGACCGGCGAGAACTTCGTCGGTACGCGCATCGATGGCTACGACGCGCCCTCGTGCTGGCTCACACGCCCGGCGGCGGAGGCGCTCGCGGCGACGCAGGCCGAAGCCGAGCCGTTTGGACTCACGCTCGTGGTGTTCGACTGCTACCGCCCGCAGCGCGCCGTGGACCACTTCGTCCGCTGGGCTACGGTGCCCGCCGACACGCTGATGAAGGCGCGCTACTACCCCGCCGTGCCGAAGGACTCGCTCTTCGCCTACGGCTACATCGCCGCGCGCTCCGGGCACAGCCGCGGCAGCACCGTCGATCTCACGCTCGCCGACGCCGCCACCGGCGAGCCGCTCCCGATGGGCACGCGCTACGACTTCTTCGACACGCTCGCCCACACCGAGAACCCCGACGCTGGGACCGAGGCGCGGCGCAACCGGCTGCTGCTGCGCGCGCTGCTCGACCGCCACGGCTTCCGCAACTACGCCCGCGAGTGGTGGCACTTCACCCTCCGCGACGAGCCGTTCCCGGACACGTTCTTCGACGTGCCGATCACGGACACGCCGTCACGCTGACACAGGGGCGCTCCGAGGATAGACGGAGGGGGCTGATGGTCCGGTGAGACGGGCGACCACCCCCAGCCCAGAAAGGCACGGGCGGTGTGCAAGCTCTAACGCATCAGGCGTAGCTAGGTGTGGCCGCTCCTGATGCCGATGCAGCGCTGGTGGATGCTATTCCCACGCGGGCAGTCCGGCGTCAGCAGAGGGAGCCCCATCCCCCTGTGGCGACGGGTCCTCGCCCTCCGCGGGTAGGCTGGACCAAGCCAGGATCGGCACCATGGCGGGCGCGTCTGTAGGCTGCAACCACCGCGCGGCAATGCGGTGCAGGTCTTCGTGGAGGGGACGGTCCTGCTTCAGCGGCGCGAAGCGCGGCATCCAGGGCGGAGTCGTGACGGGGGTGCCCTCGGCCCGCTCGTGTCGGCGCAGGTGGGAGAGCTGGACCAGCGCCATGCCCAGGGCCGCGAGGATCGGGGCCAGCCGCTCGGTCTGCGTGTAAGCCGTCCGGGCGGCGAGGGTGCCCATCGAGACGATGTCCTGATTGCCGCCGTTGGTGGGAATCGAGGCCACGGCGCTCATCTGGGCGTGATGGCGGAGTTCGGCGACGAGGGCCGTGGCGGTGAGCTGCGCCCCCGCGAATCCGCTCGTTGCGCCCGGCTGCCAGGCGAGGAGGAGCGGCGCTTCGCCAACGACACCGCGCTTGGGGTCGAGCAACACGTCGAGTTGGCGCTCAACGAGCACACCGATCTGCGTGACGGCGGCATTGAGCGCGTCAGCCGCGAAGGCAATCTGCTGCCCCTGGAAGTTGCCCCCGTGGAGGACCGCCGGGCCGTCGGCGAACACGACGGGGTTGTCCGAGACGCCGTTCAGCTCCGCTTCGGTGAGCGTGCGTGCGTGGGCGATGTTGTCGCGGCAGGCGCCGAGGATCTGCGGCGCGCAGCGCAGGGCGTAGACCTCCTGAAGTGCCCGCGTGTCGTCCTCCGCTTCCGCCGGATCGCCCCAGGCAATCTCGGTGCGGATGACCTCAGCACTGCGCCGCTGGCCCGCGTGGCCGCGCGCGTGGTGCAGACGAGCATCGAGGGCTGCGCGGCGGGCACCGAGCGCCCGGTAGAGCCAGCCAGTAAGTCGCTCCGCCGTCTCCACGAGGCGTTCGGCGCGCGCGACGGCCAGCGCGAGGTAGGCCGTCATGAAAGCGGTCCCGTTAACGAGCCCGAGCGCTTCGCGGCTCGACAGGGTCAGCGGACGCAACCCCGCTCGAAGCAGCGCCCGCATGGCCGGTTCACGGCGCCCGCGATGCAGCGTCACGCCCTCGCCCGTGAGGACACGCACGATGTGCGCCAGCGGCGTCAGGTCACCCGACGCTCCCACGGAGCCGATCTCGGGAACGGCAGGCACGATACCGTGCTTGGCCAGTCCCAGCAGCGCCTCCGCCAGCGAGGCGTCAACGCCGGAGTGGCCCTGGGCCAGCACCTGCGCGCGGGCCAGCAGGGTCGCGCGCACAATCGGAGCAGGCGCATACGTCCCGCTGCCTGCCGCGAGATGCGCAATCAGGCCTGCGCCCTGGAGCGCATCGCTTGCGGCCGGGTAGCAGACATGCGGGCCAAACCCCGTCGTGAGGCCATAGATCGGGTGCCCAGCCTCGCGGGCTGCTTCCAGCGCGTCACGCGACGCGTCCATGCCTGCTCGCGCCTCGTCGGAGAGCAGCACCGAGAGCTGCTCGGCCAGCGCTGCCGCTTCGAGCTTGTCGGGGGTGAGGGTGTAATCGGGACCAAGGTGGAGGAGGATTGACGTCATGGGTGGGGTGAGGAGAAGGGGGTCGGTGGAGCCCGGCGACTGCAGGCAAGGCTATCCATGTCCGAGGTAGGTCCACGGACGAATCAGGAGGTGAAGGGCGATGCCAGGTAGCTGAGGCCTATGTCCTTGCAGCCAGTGCGTGCGTGATCGCTGCGCGGTCCGGCGTCCCCTTGCCGTGCTGCACCCACGAGCTAGGCGTGAGTACCTGCACGCGGCCCAGCCGCCCTCCGAGCGGTCCGAGTGCGGTGCGAAGCAAGGCGAGCGGCGGGGGTGCCACGCCGAGCTCCATCAGCAGCGCAAGCGCGAGCGTCTCCCCGTCGAGGGTGCACACCACCGCGTCCAGCAAACCGGGCACCATGGCCCGCAGCGTCGACTCGGCAAGGCCTGCCCGGACGAAGCGGCCGTTGGACAGCTTGAAGGAGTCGGAGAGACGCCCATCGAAGAGGAACGAGGGCGCGTCCGCCGTGCAGCCGTCGGCCTCCGAGGCTTGCTCGTCGTTCGAGGCCTGTTCCTGGGAGGCCTCGGTGGGAGCGGGTCGGACCCGGTCGCCTGTGGCTACCCATCGTCCGGGCTCGGCAGGACGGTAGTGCCCGTTGGTCCAGACGCCCGCGTGGGCGTTTGGTCCGGCGAAGTGGAGCTGTCCGTGGGCATCCGTACGCACCGTGCAGCCCACTGGTCGGCCGAGGTACCCCGGCACGAAGCGGCCAGGCTCGCCGAGCATGATGCCCGGTCCGGCCTCAGTCTGTCCGTAGCCGACACGCAGCCGTGAGCCGCGCAGTCCGTCAGCCACGTCAGCCGGGATGGGGGCGCCGCCAACGAGGCCTCCGGAGAGGCGATGCAGGTGAGCGCGCCCTCCCGCCTGGAGGAGCCGTCGGATCGTGAGCGGAACGGCGGAAAAGTGCGTCGGGGCCCAGGCGTCGAACGCGGCGAGCACCGCTTCCGGGTCGCGCGGGTCGTGCAGGCGCACGATCTCGGCCCCGGCAAGCAAGGCCGGCAGCAGTTCCAGCACGAGCCCGAAGGCGTGGTGCCAGGGTAGCCCGGCGAGCACCCCCGCTTGCTCGGAGAAGCCCAGGTGCGGGGTGTGGCTGTCGAGCACCGCAAACACGTTGGCATCGCTCAGGGCAATCCATCGTGCCGGGCCAGCGGTGCCGGACGTGCGCATCAGGAGGCAGATCCCCGGCGTGGGCGGCTCCGCAGCCGTTCGCGCCGAAGCACGGACGGACCGGGGGCCCGACACGCCGTCCGGCACCCAGACGTGAGGGCCCGGCGTCTCGGCTACCACGGCCCGGGCATCGAGGCTCCACGTCAGCGCAGCGCTGTCTGCCCCTGCCGGTGCAGGCGCGAGCGTCAAGCCTTCCCACAGCGCGGCGACCAGCACCTGCACGAACGGAGTCCCCGGGGGCAAGGCCAACACCAGTCGGTCGCCCGCCGTCAGCCCTGCTTCGCGAAAGGCCTCGACCCACCGCCGCGCTCCAGTCCAGATCGAAGCGGCAGGGGTTGCGGCGTCCTCGCAGACCAGCATCGGCTGCGGCCGTCCGCGCAGTCGCTCTCGAAGGAGGTGCCGCCACCGTGCCCGCTCCGGCGTGGACGTCCGGTCTGGCTCAGCCAGCACCTCCCCCCTACTGCAGAGGGAGGTGCTCTGGGGGGAGGCTGGGCTGGGAGCTATCGCCTGGAGCGGCGATAAGGGGGACAGAAGCGTCATCGAAGGGGGCTGTGACCTGGGCACGGGCGCGGACCTGGGTGCAGGTGTGTGGGTCCAGGGCTGTCGTGGACGTGCTAGCGCTTCTTGATAAGCAGCCAGTTGTGGCCCGCGCTGTCACGATACATCCGGGCGCGCACGAGCGTCGGGCGCATCTTGTAGGTGAACGTGTAGATGAACTGCACGTCCAACTCGCCGCGCGCGATGCCCTGCTTGAAGCGGCCATAGAAGAGGCGGCTGTTGGAGCAGGGGGCCACCTGCGTGAAGAAGTTGCGGCCGACGGCCTGCTCGGGAGCGACCCCAGCCAGCTGCGACTCGTAGGTGTTGTAGAAAGCGATCACGCCTTCATCGTCCACCTTCACGATGCCGAAGTCGGCGGCGTCGAGGGCGGCCTCGCTCGCGTCTTTGAGCTGTTCGAGATCGCCGGTGAATGAGAGCTTCGCGGCCTGCGTGGGGGCAGGGGCCATTCCGTTGGAAACGAGGGTGGTCATGGGTCCTTAGCGTGGTTGGGTCTGGGAATTGGGTGAAGGGGTGCGGCGGCTAGGACCGCTTGAGGAAAATCCAGGTGTCGGAGGTGTCGCTCGGGCGGCACACCTGCACGATCAGGTTGACGGGCGGCGACGCGTCGGTGAGGGTGTAGGGGAAGGCGGCGTTGACGCGGCCCTCGCGCTGGCCCTGCTTGAAGCGGCCGTAGAAAATGCGGCTATTGGTGCTCGGAAGCGCCTCGCGGAAGAAGGACTGGCCCTCGGCCGCGGCCGGGTCGATGGTGCCCAGCTCGCCGTCGTACTCGTGCAGGAACCGGATATGGCCCTGGTTGTCGAGGCGGACGACGCCGTAGCGCAGCGAGCCGAGCTGCTGCTCGCTGAGCACGTCGAGTTGCCCGATGAGGTCGGGACCGACGAACGGCTCGGCTGACGGGCCCGTGGGCACCGGGAGCTCCCGCGGCTGGTCGCCGAGGGCCGGCCCGAGCGTGGCCTCGAAGTCGGTCTGGGCTAGCGCGGCGTTGCGCTGGTTCTCGAGCGTGCGTACCCGCTTGATGATCGCGTGCGGATCCGCCATCCCGAGCTCTTCGAGCAGCAGCGTCTCGCGGTGCTGCGCCTGCTCGCGCTCGGAGGTGAGGCGCACGATGCGGTCCTGCATCTCGTCGATCATCGCGATGAGCTCGTCGGGGTCGTTGGAGCCGACGGAGAGCAGCTGCTGCTTCTCGGCGTAGAGCGTGCGCAGTTGCGCCTGGAGGCTGGCGATGAGCGTGAGCGCCTCGTCGATGTCGGCCAGGCCGGAGGCGGTCATCTTGCCCTTCTCGGTCTGCAGGGATCGCAGCTGGTGCTCCAGGTTGCGCGTCAGGTCCACGAGGCGCTGCCCGGCGAGGAGCTTCTCGCCCGTGGTCGCCACGCTCTTGCGCTGTAGCTGTTCGAGGCGCTCGTCGAAGGCGTCGAGTTGGGTGCGCATGTCACTGGCGAGGGCGAGCTCGCGGCGCAGGCCCTGCACCTCGGCGCGCATGTGCGACAGCTGCGAGGCGTAGCGCTTCGAGCGCTCGATCTCGGCGTCGAGCATCCGGAAGCCGTTCTTGGCCGTCTCAGGCAGGTCCTCGGCCTCGAAGAGGTCGCCGACATCCGTGGCTGCGCGGATCTCCTGGTCGCGGTAGAGATAGGCGAGCTGCTCCTCCATCGAGCTGATCATCTCGAGCGCCGTCGGCACGTCCGCGATGCCGACGCGGGCGAGCTGCTCGCGCTCCTCGTAGAACTCGGCGAGCTGGCTCTCCAGGTTGCCGATCAGCTCGGTGATCTCGAGGCTGGTCGGGAGGCCGTCCTCGGCGAGCTTGGCCTGCGCCTCGTAGAGCGAGACGAGCTGGTCCTCCATGGAGCGGACGAGTTCGACGACATCGTCGGGCTCCTCGACGCCGAGTTCGCGCTGGAGCACTTCGAGCTTGGCGTAGAGGCCCTGGAGCTGCTGCACCGGGTCGCCCTCCTCGATCGCCGCCATCGCGGCCTCGGTGATCTCCTTGTCGCGGTAGAGCTCGACGAGCTGCTCCTGCATGTTGGCGATCATGTCGAGCGCGGTGCTCACGTCGGCAATGTTTTGCTCGGTGAGGCGCTCGCGGTCGGCGTAGAGCTGGGTGAGCTGCTCCTGCATACTCTGCACAAGGAGCAGGGCCTCGCCCACGTCGCCGACACCGAGCTCGCGCTGGAGCACGTCGAGTTCGGCGCGGACGACTTCGGCCTGCTCGGCGGCGTCGCCGTCAGCGCGCCGCGCCAGCCGGGCCTCGACTTCCTCGCGGTCTCGGTAGAGTTCGGTCAGTTGGTCTTCCATGGAGCGGACGAGTTCGACGACATCGTCGGGCTCCTCGACGCCGAGTTCGCGCTGGAGCACTTCGAGTTTGGCGTAGAGGCCCTGGAGTTGCTGCACCGGGTCGCCTTCCTCGATGGCCGCCATCGCGGCATCCGTGGCCTCTCGGTCCCGATAGAGCTCCATGAGCTGCTCTTCCATCGAGCGGACGAGGTCGAGCACGTCGTAGGCGGAGGACACCTTCAGCTCGCGCTGGATCATCTCGACGGCCCGGCGCAGCTTGAGGGCGTCTTCCGACTCGGCCGGGGCGGCGGCCACCTCGCTGCCCTCCGTGTCGTAGAGGTCGGTGAGCTGCTCCTCCATGCTGTCGATGAGCGCCATCAGGTCGTCGCTCGTATCGACGCCATAGCGGTCGCGGAGGCGGTCACGGTCGAGGTAGAAGGCGTAGAGCTCGTTGGCGACCCGCTCATATTGGCTGGGTCGGTCGCCGTCGCTGGTGTACTCCTTCTCGCGGTAGAGGTCGCCCAGTTGGAGCTCCATGGAGCGGACCAACTCGACGATCTCCTCCGGTTCGGAGGTGCCCAGCTCGCGCTCGAGGAGGTCGAGGGGCGCACTCGGTTCGGTCATGGGGGTAGCAGGTTGTCGTGGCAAAGGGGAGGGTGAGGCGGCTAGTCTGCGGCGTTGAAGAACGCGGTCAACTGCTCCTCCATGGAGCGCACTAGCTCGACGAACTCGGCAGCGGACGTGACGCCGACGGCGTCGTAGACCGCGCTCAGATCGGCCGGGGT
>JBCDFO010000163.1:0-9792 GCA_039177895.1 Bacteroidota bacterium | reverse complement strand
GGCGAGCCGCTGTCGGAGCCGCGCGAGGGCCTGCTGCTTGTTGGTGTGCTGACTGCGCGACCGCCGCTCGGTCACGACCGTACCCGTCGGGCGGTGGGTGAGCCGCACCGCCGTCTCGGTCTTGTTGGCGTGCTGGCCGCCGGGCCCGCCGCTGCGGAACGTGTCCACGTCGCATTGCGCGAGGAGCGCGTCGTCGTCGAGCAGGTGGTAGGTCATGAAGCCAGGTGTGAACGTGTTGGGGTGTGAACGCATGAGCGTGCGATACGATCTGCACCCACGTTCACACCCCCCTCGTCCACGCTTGCCTGCGTTCACATCGACGGCCTGATGTCCACACAGATAGCCCTGCTACCGCCGGGCGGCGTAGTAGTCGTCGCGGAACTCCTGCGCGATGCGGTCGGCGGTGAAGTCGGCGAGGCGCTCCAGGCCCTCGCGCATCTGCTGCTCGGAGAGCGTGGCGAGCGCGCGGGCGGTGACCACGTTGCCCACCGGGGTCGGCAGCCCGAAGATGGAGGCGTCGAGCGTCTCGCGCTCGCGGACCCGCTGCTCCCAGTACTGGCGTCCCGTCTGCCGGTCGAGGAGCAGCACGTCGGCTTCGAGCGCGAAGTAGACGGCTCCCTCGAAGGAGTCGGCGACGAGGCCGTAGTCGTAGACGCGCAGGTCGAGGAGGTAGGTCGCGTCTGCCGGGCGCTGGGCAGGCGCGAAGGCGAGTTGCTCGGCGGCCTGCACGAAGAAGCGGCGCGCGACGCGGTCCGCCACGTCGAGCCCGCGCGCCACGGAGTCGAGCTTGGCCTGCGCGGCCTTCGCCTCCTCCCACTTCGCGACGGCCGTGCCCACGCGCGCAGCGGTCCCGATGGGGTCCCACGGATTGACGAACGCGTCGTCGAGGCCGGTCTGGACGCGCGGCTGCGGCGGGACCGCGGCGATGATCGCCACGCGCGCGTCGTCCAGCGTGACCTCGTCGAGGCGGTTGGTGGAGGCGCAGCCCGTGCCGAGCACTAGGAGGGCGAACACGGGAAGAAAACGGGACCGGAGCATCGCGGCTCTACACAAGCTTCGAGGGACCACGCCCGGGCAGGGCGGACCTCTGTGGAACAAAGGACGCAGGTGAGGCTAGGTCAGACTGCCCATCGCAGGCCGTCCTTTCTAAAAATCCCGCCCCCTGCACCGGACCTAGCCGCCGGTTCCAAGGCCTGGGTAACGCCCTTCACGTCCGCTCTATCATGCCCTACGTCGTCTCCGAACCCTGCATCAACTGCAAGCACACCGACTGCGTCGAGGTGTGCCCTGTGGACTGCTTCTACGAGGGCCCCAACTTCCTCGTGATCAATCCCGAGGAGTGCATCGACTGCAACGCCTGCGTGCCCGTCTGCCCCGTCGAGGCCATCTACGCTGACGACGAGCTTCCCGAGGCGTGGTCGCACTACGCAGAGTGGAACGCCTACCTGGCGCAGCAATGGGCCGACCTCGGTTACAACATCACCGAGAAGAAGGAGGCGCTGCCCTATGCCAACGAGTGGCACGGGGCCGAGAAGTCGGAGCAGGACATCCTCACCTGGGAGACCGCCGAATAGCGTCCCCAAGAGGCCGCCCACGTTGGCGCGCTCTACAGGCGGTTGCCTATCTCGGCCTCACGCGGGCCCGTTGTTCATGATCGCCATGATCGCGGCGATGACCATGAGGAACGACACGAGGAGGAACGACATCGTGAAGAGCAGGGCCGTGCTCGTAACGCTCCCGGGACGCTGGTAGGGCGGGATGAGGTCATTCTGGAGGGTCTGCTCCGCGCGGGCCTTCGCGATCTCCTTGGCCTCGGCGGCTCGTTTGGCTTCCTGCTCGGCCTGGTAGGCATCCACGGCGTCATCCCCGGCCGCCACGAACCGTCCGTAGCCGCTGTACGATTCGCCCGTGCCCTCTGCACGGACGCGCCAGTAGAGCTCGGCCTCGCTCACCGGGAGCGTGCCAAAGAGTGTGAGCTCCGTCGCGGTACCCGCGGTCACCTCCAGTACGTCGTCGGTGAACGTGGGCTCGGTGGCGATCTGGAGCGTGTAGCCCGTGGCCTTCGGGACGCCGTGCCAGGTGAACGCGGCGGCGGAGGCGTCTACGAGCGCGCCGTCGAGCGGGCTGACCGGACGCGGGACCTGGTCGCTCTGCGTGGTCTGAGTGGGGGACGGGGCGAGGGCTGTGGCCATGACAAAGGGGGTCAAGGGATGAACGAACGCAAATGGGCAGCGAGGCCGAGGGACGGCGTCAGGAGGGGGTGTCAGGGGCGATCTCGTCGTCGATCAGCATGCGGAGCGCGGGCGTCTCGACATCGTCGAATTGGCCAGAGCGCACCGCCCAGCGGAAGGCGAGCACTCCGGCTCCAGCGAGCAGGAGCGCGAGCGGAATCAGGACGTAGAGGACGGTCATAGTGAGTTAGTCATTCGTCCTTGGTCATTTGTAGGACGTTGGCTGGAGCTCTCCGTCAAATGACCAGGGACCAGAGACAAAGGACCCGCGACGAAGGAGCGCTGCAGGATGGACGAGGCCACCACGAGCAGCGACGAGACCGGCATCGCCACGGCGGCGACGAGCGGGGTCACGAGACCGAGCATAGCCACGGCAGCTCCGCCGACGTTGTAGACGAGCGAGATACCGAGATTGCGGCGCACCACGCCGAGCGTATGGTCGGTCCCAGCGAAGGCTTCCGCGAGCGGCGCGAGGCCGGGGCGCGTCAGGAACACGTCGGCAGCCACGAGGCTGGCCGTGCTGCCCCCGCCGACCGCCACGCCTACGTCAGCGGACCGCAGCGCAGCCGCGTCGTTGACGCCGTCGCCGACCATCACGACCACGCGGCCCTCGGCCTGCAGGGCCTCGACAGCGGCGCGCTTTTCTTCGGGTGCGACGCCGCCGTGGGCGCGCTCCGCCGGAATACCGAGCGTCTGGGCTACCGCCGCGACGGCGGCCGGATGGTCGCCTGAGCAGAGGTAGATCGTCAGTCCAGCTGCTTCGAGCGTGCGGAGGACGGCAGCCGCATCGTCGCGGAGGCGGTCGCCGATGGCGCACACGGCGGCGGGCTGCCCGTCGAGGGCGATGGCGACCGGCGTGTGCCCCGCTTCAGCGAAGCGCTCGACGGCAGCCGTCAGCGTGGCTTCAGGTGCACGGCTCTGCGCCCATACCCACGAGGGTTTGCCGACGACGACGGCGCACCCATCCACCACGCCGCGCACGCCTTGCCCCGCCTCGGCCTCGAACGTCTCCGCTTTTTGTGTCGGGCACCCACGCGCAGCAACGAGCGCCGTCGCAATCGGGTGGATCACGTCCGCTTCGAGCACCGCCGCGAGGGCGAGCGCTGCGTCGGCGTCCACGCCGTCGGCCGCGACCGTCTCCACGAGCGTCATGCGGCCTTCGGTGAGCGTGCCCGTCTTGTCGAGCACCACCGTGTCGGCCTCGGTGAGGCGCTGGGTGGCGGCGTCCGACTTCAAGAAAATCCCCCGCCGTGCTGCGCGACCAGCCGCGACGGCCATGGCGAGGGGCGTCGCCATGCCGATGGCGCAGGGGCAGGTGATCACCAGCAGCGCCACGACGTGATGCGCGGCCACGGAGGGCGTCCCGAGGAACGTCCAGACCACCGCCGTGAGGGCTGCGAGTGAAAGAACGGCGAGGGCGAAGTAGCCGCTGAGCCGGTCCGCGAGGAGCACGACGCGCGCCTTGCGCCCCTCCTCGTCACGTACCCACTTCAGGAGCCGCCCGACGCGCGTGGCCTCGCCTGTGGCCTCGACGCGGACGTGCAGCGGCGCGAGCAGGTTGGTCGCCCCCGCCTCCACGACATCTCCTGCAGCTATGGGAACAGGGCGGCTCTCGCCGGTGAGGACGGCGTTGTTGAGCTGGCTCGTACCCCGCGTGACGACGCCATCCACGGGGATGACCTCGCCTGCCGGGACCTCGACGGTCTCGCCGCGCACCAGCTCGTCGAGGCGAGCCACCACCGTTTCGCCGGAGGCTGACACGCGGCGGACCATCGAAGGAAGAAGCGAGAGCAGCCGCTCGGAGGCGTCGCCCGCGAGGCGGCGGCTGCGCAGTTGGAGCCACCGCGCCGTCAAGAGCGCCGCGATGAGCACCGTGATCGAATCGAACCACACCTCGCCGTGGCCAGTGACCGTGGACCACGCGCTGTGGAGCGTGCCCACGCCGATGCCGAGCGCGATGGGCGTGTCTATATGGAGGCGGCGCGGGTCGCGGGCGCGCCAGGCAAGGCGCACCGACGCCCAGGCCCGCTGGAAGAAGGGAGCCGCGCCGTAGCCGACGGCCGGGACGGCGAGCGCGAGGCTCACCCAGCGCGCGAAGGCCGCCATCGTGGCGTCCACCTCAGCGTCGAGGCCCGAATAGAACGCGAAGGCCAGCAGCATCACGTTGCCCGCGAGCGCCCAGGCCACACCCATCCGCAGGAGGAGCTTGCGCTCGGCCTCGGTCCGCTGCCCGGCCGCCTGCGTCCGCATGGGCCGCGCCGCATAGCCGAACCGTGCGAGCCAACGTCCGACCTCGGACAGCGGCACCACCTCCGGGTCGAACGCCAGCGTGAGGCGCGCACGGGGCAGATCGAGTACGGCCTCCGCCACCCCGTCGATCTCGAACGGCAACCGCTCAACGAGCCACACGCATGCCGCGCAGTGGACGCCGTCGAGGAAGAGCTGCGTGCGACGAAGTTCCCCATCGGCCTCCGTCGTGTGCTGGGCGAGGAACGCCTCGGTGTCGAGCTCGGCGAGTTGAAGCGCATCGCTCTGGGCCGGGCGCCCATCCCGGGTAGACGCTGCGACGCCGCGCAGACGGTAGTACGTCTCGCCGAAGCCCGCCGCGCCGAGCGCCTCGTAGACGACGTGGCAGCCCGTGCAGCAAAACGCCAGCGGCAGGCTGTCGCCCTCCGCCGTGCCAAGCATGGGACGCGGCCCCACCGGCAGCCCGCAGTGCACGCACGGCGTCTCGGGCGCGAGCGGAGCATCGAGGTGCACGGCTTCACCCCCTGCTTCGCTCTCCTTAGAGGGTCGCGAAGCTGTCCCCCTCGCTAGCGAGGGGGACAGCTCGAGCGGAGCGAGATCAGGGGGTGCCGCCCGGGCGCTATCGTCCACGAGGCGGCTCACCGCTCGGGCGCGTACTCGGAGGACTCGATGACCTGCACGCCGCCATCGACGTTCGCCATGTAGGCGGTGTATAGCGCTGCCGTGACACTCATCGAGAGCAGCAGCACGACGAAGAGCGGCCACGCGATGTGCGGCGGGATCAGGTCGCGGCGAGGGGCCTCGTCTGTGGCGTGGCCGTTGGTTTGGACGTTCATCGGGGTACAGTGAAATCAGAGTTTGGTGGTGCCGTGTTGCTGTGAAGCCGCTCTGCCGTAGGCTTTCACGGGCCACGGCGAAACGGCTCCACGGCCACACTCATTCAGAAGGACCGAGCAGCACGTACTCGACCTCCTCGACGGTGCCGTCGTCGAAGTCGAGCGCGAAGCGGGCGGGGGCCTCGTCGTCGGTGGCGAAGGTGGTGGCGGGCACGATGACCCAGACCTCGACGCGCTTCATCTCCTGCGGCGTCAGCGCGAAGGGCTGCACGCCCACGATGCGGAGCGCGGCGTCGGACGGCTCCAGCGCACGGATCTCGAAGGCGGCGTCGCGCGGGGTCTGGTTGCGGACGCGGAAGCGGAGGCGGTTGGCGACGGTTCCGTCCGGCAGCGCGGTGAAGGGCTCTCCCACGGCCCGGCCCACGTTGACGTCGTAGCTGCCGCGCGTGGCGACGCCGACCGCGAACGCCGTCACGAGGGCAGCGAAGAAGAGCGTGTAGAGCACCGTCCGGGGCCGCGCGACGCGCGTCTTCTCGCCGTCGAGCGCGTGCTCCGAGGTGTAGCGGATGAGCCCGCGCGCCAGGTCCATCTTGTCCATGATGGCGTCGCAGGCGTCGATGCACTGGGTGCAGGCGATGCACTCCATCTGGAGCCCGTCGCGGATGTCGATGCCCGTCGGGCAGGTGCGGACGCAGGCGTAGCAGTCGATGCAGTCGCCGAGCGCCTCGCCGGTCTTCTTGTTGATGCGCGGGCCGTCCGCCTGCTTCTTGCCCTTGCCGCGCGGCTCGCCGCGGGTGTAGTCGTAGGACACGATGAGCGAGTCCTCGTCCATGAGCACCGACTGGAAGCGGGCGTACGGGCACGCGATGGTGCACATCTGCTCGCGGAAGTAGCCGAAGTCGTAGAGGATGAGCGCCGAGGTGCCCGCCATCATCACGAAGTAGCCCCAGTGCTCGCGCGGGTCGCCCTGCATCCAGACGAGCAGCCGGTCCCACCCGACGAAGTACGACACGAAGACGTGCGCGAGCGCGACCGAGATTACCAGATAGATCGCCAGCTTCGCCACACGGCGGCGCAGCCAGTCCGCCGTGCGCGGCCCTGCGTTGCGGCGCTTGCGGACGTGCTCCGGCCCCTCGATCCAGCGCTCGATGGGGCGGTAGACGAACTCCAGATACACCGTCTGCGGGCAGCCCCAGCCGCACCACACGCGGCCGAGCAGCGCCGTGAGCAGGAAGATCGAGACGAGCGCGCTCAGCCCGAAGAGCAGCAGGTAGAAGCTGTCCGTCGGATAGAACGTCGCGCCGAAGAAGGTGAACTCGCGCGCCATCACGTCGAGCAGCACGGCGGGCTTGCCGTTGATCCGGACGATGGGCAGCGCCACGAAGAACGCGATGAGCGCCCAGCCAAGGACCAGGCGGCGCTTCCAGAAGCGGCCCTTGCTCGGCGTCGGATAGAGCCACTTGCGCTTGCCGTCGCGGTCGAGCGTCGTCAGGACCTCCTCGGGGGATTCGAGGATGGCGACATCGTCCGCGTCGATGAAGGAGCGGGGCATGGGGCGGGCCCCAGGGGGGGCTGAACGACGAAGGAGCCGGGCCTGCGGCGCAGGATGTCAGGCGCAGGGCAGCGGCTCGCGAAACGGTGGCACACGCAATAACCAAAACGGGCCGCCGCCATCGCGACGGCCCGATGCCGTGTGCCCCGTGAGGCGGCCCCGCCGCCCCGTGTGGGGGGAAGCCCTACGTCACAGGCCCGCTGGGGCGCCTGTGGCTACGCGCTGCCCGCCCCTCGCCGGTCGCGCCTCGATCAATCCCGCCAGAGCGCGCAGGCGAACGCCCCGATCTCGGTCTCCGTGGGCGGCTCGTAGGCCAGCACCTCTGCGCGCCGCGCGCCGCGATGCGCTGCCGCGATGATGGCAACGATGACCGCGCCCATGCCCTCCATCTTCAGCCGCTCGCCGCCGAGCAGGTGAAGCAACTCGGACTCGTCGAACGCCTTGAGCACGGCGGTGAAGTCCTCGAATGCCGCACCCTCTACCTGGAGCACGTCCGCCGTGGCGATGATGAGCGCCTGCTGGCCGTACATCACCTCGCCGACAGCAATGCCGAGTTCGCGGCAGAACGCGGGCGTCTCTTCGCCCATCACGAGCGGCACGATGTCGAACGCGCGGTCGGGAAAGAGCACCTGGAGGAACGGCAACTGCACGTCCACGCCCTCGGTGTGGTAGTGCCCGGCGTCGTCGAGGTAGATGTCGTCGTCCTCGTCGCAGAACTCGTGGCGGAGGCGGTCATTGATCGGGACCTCGCCGAGCGGCGTGTGGTAGGTGTCGGCGCGGCAGATCGAGATGCGCCCGAAGTCGCCCTCGTGGCTCGGCGACACGAGGATGACGGTGTCGAAGTCCTGCCCCTTGAGGAGCGCGTAGGCTTCGGCCGCAATCGCAGCACCGCCGAGGCGATTCGAGTCGGGCACGATGAGCGCGAAGAGCTGGCCTTCAGACGGCGCGGTCGAGGCGCGGCCGAGCGCGTCGTGGATCTGCTTGCGTAGCGGTGCAGGCTGCGTGGCGTACACCGCGCGGCGGGGGAGCGTCATGGTCGGAACGGATCGGGGGGGGAGAAAGGGCCTGATCGAACCGCGTTCAGGCCGAGACCCTGCAGTTTACGAAAAGCGCTTTCGGACGAACCGCTGACGCCCACGAAAGCGCCCCGCCCGACCAAAGCCGAGCGGGGCGCTGTGATTGAGCAGGGGCCCGTGGCTAGCGGGCCAGCACCATACGCTGCGTCTCGGCACGCCCGTCGGCGCTGAGGCGGACTACGTAGACGCCGCTCGGGAGTGCGCTGCCGTCGAATGTCGCGGTGTGGAAGCCGGACTTGGCGGGGCCGTCCGCGAGACGCGCGACCTCGCGGCCGGTCACATCGTAGACCACCACCTGTACGTCGGCAGCCTCCGGCAGCGCGAACCGCACGGTGGTCGTCGCCGCGAACGGGTTGGGATAGCTCCCGTAGAGCGTCGCCACCTCGGGCAGCGTGGTGCTGCTCGCCGCCATCGCTGCCTCCGCGCGGTCCTCCGAGTCCACGAAGAGGGTGCCCTCGTTGCCCTCCACGTCTGTCGCAACGATGGTCCCCGAGCCCGGCTGCGTCTTGTCGATGAGCGTCACCTCGAAGCCGACGCTCGACGCGCCTGCCGAGAAGCCGTCCACGTCGAGGGCCAGGTTGACGGCGTCGCTGCTGAGCGCGACGGTCGCGATGCCAGAGCCGCTGTCGGAGGCCGTGCCGTCGAACTTCGCACCCTTGATGGAGCCCGTCACGGAGGGAGCGGCGGTGTCGTCCCCGCCGCCCCCAGGCTCGTCGCAGCCGTCGGAGCAGATCCAGAGCTCGGACTCGTTGCCCGCCACGTCCGTCGCGACGACGTAGCCTTTGCCCTGGTTGCGGCGGTTTTGGAGCGTGATCGTGAAGTCGACGCTGCCCGCGCCCGCGCCAAAGGCGTCCACGTCAAGATCCAGGTTGGTCGCGTCGCGCAGCGCCACCGTGGTGATACCCGAGCCGCTGTCGGTGGCGGTCCCGTTGTACTGCCCGCCCTGGATCGCGCCGGAGAGGCTCGGCGCGGTGGTGTCCTCGCCACCGCCGCCGCCGGAGACGGTCACGGCGTCCGAGGCGTCGTCGGTCGCGCCTGCGTTGTCGGTCACGGTCAGCGAGACGGTGTAAGTGCCTGCGCTAGCGTAGGTGTGGCTCGGGTTCGCGGCCATCGAGGTCGCGCCGTCGCCGAAGTCCCACGAGCGGCCCGTGATGCTGCCGTCGCTGTCCGAGCTCGTGTCGGTGAAGTCACATGTGAGCCCGTCGCAGTCGGCGGTGAAGCCCGCCACCGGATCGACGTTGCCGCCGCCGGGTGGGAGGTCGAACGCCTCGCGGTTGTCGCTCACGCTGGACGAGGAGCCCTGGATCGCGGAGAAGCCGAGGCCGCGCCGCGCGAACGCGGCCCATATGAGGTCTTTGTGCGCACCGCCGTAGAGCGCATCGTCGGCGGCGAGGATGGCGTCACGCCCGTCTACGAAGCCGGGGCGGCAGGGCTGCAGCTTCATGCCCTCCGTCACGAGATTGAGCGCGATCTGGTTGCCCGCCGTGCCGTCGGCGTCGTAGAAGTCCTCGCTGAAGCCGTGCTGGTCGATCAGGTCCCAGGTCATCTCCCAGAGGATCGTCGCCCAGATGAAGCCGACACCGTGGGGGATGGAGATCTGGCAGAAGAACGAGCACGCCCCCTGCGTATCGCCGTAGGTGAAGTCGTTGACGGCGGTGTTGGTGGTGTAGGGCGCAGGGCGGATGCCGTCACCCGTGATCGGCTCGCCGAGGCTGTAGGTGCCGATGCCGCGACGGGTCACGCGCGTGTCCTGGGCGCGCATCGTGAACATCGCCCCGTAGTAGTCGCTCCAGCCCTCGCCCATCTGGTCGCCGCCGCTCAGGCAGCCGACGTTGGTGGGGCCGCCCGTG
>JBCDFO010000162.1:0-9815 GCA_039177895.1 Bacteroidota bacterium | reverse complement strand
CCAAGAGCGGCAGCCGCGAGGTCTTCCGCGAGGCGGGCGTCCCGCTGCCCGACGGCTTCGAGCACCTCCATACCCCCGACGAGATCGCGGCGGCGCTCGCCGCGCTCAAGCAGCGCGACCCGTCGCTGCGCAAAGCCGTCGTGAAGCTCGACGAGGGCTTCAGCGGCGAGGGCAACGCGGTCTTCTCATACGCCGGGGCCCCGGCATCGTGCTGCGCGGGCGACACGCTCGAGCGCTGGGTCGCCGACGTGCTGCCGGAGCGGCTCCAGTTCGAGGCCAAGACCGAGACGTGGGACCACTACGCCGCCTCGTTCGCCGAGATGGGCGGCATCGTGGAGGCGTTCGTGGACGGCGCGCGCAAGACCTCGCCCTCGGTGCAGTGCCGCGTCGACCCAATGGGCCGGGCGACGGTCATCTCGACGCACGAGCAGGTGCTCGGCGGGCCGAGCGGCCAGGTCTTCCTCGGCTGCACGTTCCCGGCCGCCGCGCCCTATCGGATGGCGTTGCAGGAGGCGGGCGAGCGCATCGGGGCCGTCCTCGCCGAGCGCGGGGCCCTCGGCCGCTTCGGCGTCGACTTCCTGTGCGTGGAGGACCCCGCAGCGGAGACGGGCTGGCGGTATGTCGCCATCGAGATCAACCTGCGCAAGGGAGGCACCACGCACCCCTACCTGATGCTCGACTTCCTCACGGACGGGGCGTACGATCCCGAGACGGGGCTCTACCGGACGCCGTCGGGGCAGCCGCGCTACTACTACGCCTCGGACAACCTCACCAGCGAGCGCTACCGCGGGCTGACGCCGTACGACCTCGTGGACCTCGCCGTCTACCACGGGCTGCACTTCCACGGGGCTACGCAGGAAGGCGTGGTGTTCCACCTCATCGGCGCGCTCTCCGAGTTCGGCAAGCTCGGCGTGCTCTGCATCGGCGCGACGCCCGAGCGCGCGCAGGCGCTCTACGACGAGACCGTGGCGCTTCTCGACCGGGAGACCGCAGCGTGATCAAGACGCAAGCAACGGAGGGCATAGAGGGCGTCGTTGATGCAGCGGGTGAACTACCTCCCTCGTCGAGTACGGTTGAGCGTAGGCGCATACCAGAGGTGCCCAATGGGCTTGCTTGGCTCCGATCGTTTCCCGTACTCTCGCCATACTCGACGTCTGCTTCATCCTGGTTCTCCTGCCCTATCTCTGCTATGCGCGCTTTACTCGCTGTTGCCCTGACTACGTTTCTGCTCGCAGGCTGCGACAGCCTCGGGACTGACTCCGAGGTGAACCCTGGTCCGAACGTACAGGCCGCTACCCCGCAAGACAGCAAGTCCCCCAACTACCGGCCCGAAGGCGGCGACGTCTTCAACTTCGACGCCGCCGCGCAGGACACGACGTTGCTCCGTGCGGGCTTTCCTCACTACCGGCCCGAAGGCGGCGACGTCTGAGGGAGCGCGACATGCCTACGGTGCGACATGCCGACGGTGCTATGGTAGGCGGCTGTAAAACCCTCTGGATCCAGGAGATCGTCCGTCGTGGTCCACATGCTACCGATGGAGGGAGTCGCCCACGGCTTAACGTAGTCCCTTGGCAAGGGATGATGGCGAGGCTGGAGAGGCCCTCGCCTGACGTCACTCGGTCGGTATGCTCGCGCGAAGTGCACCCGTCTCCGATGCTCGAGGCAAATCGGGAGCGCTACGACCCTCTCCTGCTCCTGCCTAAGCTGTCGGTCGGTCACGAAGGGGCCGAACGGAACCATGGCGGCCTCGCGCAGACCGAGTTGCCTACGCAGCCCTCAGCGATTGCGAGGCCGCCCGCGCTCCGCTGGAGGCTAGCCTTGCTACCTCTGCGGTCACCGAGGCGACGCCAGACTATGTCCGATGCGCGCCCGCCGCCTCCGGTGTACGAGGATGACACCGGCTCCACGTCCGGGCTTTCCGCCCCTCACTGCACGACGACGCGGCGCGTGCGTACGAAGTCGTCGCCCCGGGCACGCACGAGGTAGAGCCCCGAGGCCAGCCCGTCCGCCGCGAAGCTTCGCGTGAGCGGGGTGCCAGGCGTCACGATGCCCTCGAAGATCGTCCGCACGCGCCGCCCCAGCAGGTCGAACACCTCGATCCGAACGTACTGCGCTCGGTCGACGCGCAGTGTGACGGTGCCGCGTCCGACAAGAGGCTGGGGGTAGACCGGCGGAAAGGCGATGCCGCCGGTAGGTCGCACTTCGGTCGCTACAGGGGTGCACGCGCCGCCCCCGTTGGTCGTCTGGAGCAGCAGCCCGTCAGCCCCAGCCACCAGCGTCTCGGCGTTGGACACCATGTCCACGGCGAAGAGGTCGGCGGTCGTGCCCGCGTCCAGCCTACACCAGGAGTCCCCGCTGTCGGTACTCCGGAGAACCGTGCCGTCGGCTCCGACGGCCGTCACGAAGGCGGCGTTCTGCTCGCTGGCGTCCAGGTCGAACAGGTCTGCCGTTGTTCCGGAGGCAACGGCGGTCCACGTTACGCCAAGGTCGGTGCTCCTCAGGATGGTACCGCCAGCGCCGACCACGAACAGAGTGTTCGAGATGAGGTCGACGGCGAAGAGGTCGGCGGTCGTCCCCGAGGCGGCCGGGGTCCAGGTGGCGCCGCCGTCGGTGGTGTTGAGGATGGTGCCCCCTGCGCCGACTACGGTGACGGTGCCGAGCCCGCCGGGGATCTGCCGGCCCCCGAAGAGTGGGGTCGTGGTCCCGCTCTGCTGCAGCGCCCACGTTGCTCCGAAGTCGGACGTGGCGTAGATGCTGCCAGCGCGTCCCACGGCATAGGCGACGCCGCTCGCGCTCGATACGAGCGTGTAGGTCTGGCTCGCGTCGGGGATGTCCCGCCCCTGCCACGACGACCCCGCGTCGGTCGAGAGGCGCACGGTACCGCCCGCGCCGCCGGCCCATATCTGGCTAGAAGTCTGCTGGAGCGTCGAGGTGAGGTCAGCCGTCGTACCTACGTTCACAGGTGTCCACATCGTGCGATCCAGCGAGGAGACGGCGACGAAGCCGCCGTCGCCGACCAGCCAGCGCGCCGAGAACGAGTCGCCGGTGAAGGCGCGGAGCGTGTCGGTGGAGCCGGACGTGAGCGGGGTCCAGTCGGGCTGAGCGGTAGCTGGGACCGCAGCGAGGAGGAGGGCGAGAGCAGCAGCACGAACCATGAGAGACCTGCACGCCAGTGAGTGGCAGGCGGGTTGCCTACACTAAACCTATTGGCGCGAAAGACGCAACGCAGGGGTCATGGCTAGTCCTCGGACACAGCTGGCGTGTGCCTCGTCAACGTCTCGGTTTGAACGGGTCGAGCGCGAACGAGCAGCAGGTCAGATCGCCCCCGGCCTCTACGCGGTAGCCCCTCCAGCCTCCGTCTCTTTTGCGTCCTGCTCGCGCTTCAACTGCCGGTCGATCACGAACGGGCCGAAGGGGACCACGGCGGCCACGAAGATCACGGCGGCCTTCTTCAGCGACCACCCCTCGTCCTGCATCGCGATCAGGAGCGCCACGCCGAAGAGCACGAACAGCACCCCGTGGATCCACCCGACGACCGACACAGCCTCAGGTTGATCGGCGAGGTACTTGAGCGGCATCGCGATGAAGAGGAGCACCAGAAACGAGGTGCCTTCGACGAGGCCCGCCAGCCGGAGGCGACCGATGGAGGAGGACAGCATAGCAGCAGGAGGTAAAGCAACGGGGCCGCTCGAACCCCGGCTCCGGGGCGCTGTTGCCCCGCGCCGTCGCCTCCCCCAAACCTTCGCGGACAGGCTCTAAGCGCGTGCCAGCTCTGCCCCCTATCGGGCGTGCTCCAATAGCCGACAGCCAATAGCCCACAGCCTCACACGTACTTGTCGCCGCGCACCACCTCGACGGTCTGCACCCACGCGATGACGGCGTAGTGCTCGAAGTAGTACGCCACGAGGTGCTGGAAGACGCGGTCGGCGACCTCCGCGCTGCACACGGCTTCGATGCGGACGTTGCGCCCCTCGTAGACGCCCGCGCGGTTGCCGCGTGGCCCCTGGCCCTCCGCGTCGGTGACCGTGAAGCCCGTCACGCCGAGCTTGCCGATCTCCTTAACGAGCTTGTCCCGCAGCAGGGACTCCGCGACCACGGTGACGAGCTTCAGCGAGACAGTCTTGGGCATGGATTTTTTGATTGGTGATTTTAGATTTTGGATTGATGCAATGGAAGGTGAATCGTAAATCCAGAATCATAAATCGAACATCATCTGAGAAAGTACTCGGCGGCGGCGAAGTAGAGCGGAATGCCGAGCGCGAGGTTGAACGGGAAGGTGATGCCGAGGGCGGCCGTGAGGTAGATCGTCGGGCTGGCCTGCGGGAGCGCGATGCGGACGGCCGCCGGGGCCGCGATGTAGGACGCGCTCGACACCATCGCGCCGAGGACGGCCGCGCCGCCGACCGACATCCCGACGAAGCCCGCGAGCCACACCGTCGTCACGCCGTGGATGATCGGCATGATGATGCTGAAGGCGACGAGGAACCACCCGGCTTCCTTGAGGTCGCGCAGCCGCCGTGCGGTCACGAGGCCGAGTTCGAGCAGGAAAAGCACGAGCGCGCCCTTGAAGCCGCTCACGAAGAACGGCGCCACGGGCTCCAGGCCCTCCGGCCCGGTGAGCAGCCCCATCGCGAGGCCGCCGCCGAGCAGCACGATGCTGCGCCCGGTGAGCACCTCATGCAGCGCCGACTGCCACGTGGCCTCCTCGCCCATCGCGCCGCGCACGTTGGCGATCATGAGCGCCACCACGATGGCTGGGATCTCCAGGATCGCCACGAGCGCAGGCATGTAGCCCTCCGACTCGAAGCCGGTCAGCGTCCCGAACGCCTGCGCCGCGATGAACGTCACCGCCGATACCGAGCCGAAGTGCGCCGCGAGCGCCGCCGCGTTTACGCGGTCCATCTTGCCGAGCTTGCGCAGCACGTTGTACGACGTAATCGGCGTGATCACCCCCAGCACAAAGGTCAGCAGCGCCGGGCCGATCACCTCGCCGATGGGCGTCGCCCGGAGCGCCGCGCCGCCCTTGAGGCCGATGGCGAGCAGGAGGTAGATCGAGAGTGCCTGGTAGAGCGGTGCCGGGATCTCGAGGTCGCTGCGCGCCAGCGAGGCGAGGATGCCGAGCGCGAACGCCAGGACGATAGGCGAGAGGAGATTGGTGAGGAGGACGTCAAGCATCGCAGGCGACGGGCGGGGCAGGAGGTGGCCCGCAAGCTACCGACGGTGGGCGGTAAGCAGTGGTTGGTTCACAGTACTTGGTTTTTGGTGCGGATCGAGCGGAGTAGGGCATTGAGCATCCGCTTGATGCAGGCGACCTGCTCCCCGTGCGCTGCCGCCTGCTCGTGAGCGACGTAGCCCAGGTCGCGCGCCAGGATGAGTTGATAGTCCAGTTCGCTTGCCGACCCCATCGCGATGTGCAGAAACCGGCACAAGTCTGCCGCCGAGCTACGTCCACAGCCCTCCGCGATGTTTGTCGGGACGGACGCGCTGCTACGTCGCATCTGCGCCGTCAAGCCGTAGCGTTCGTCGCGGGGAAATGAGCGCGTCAGCGCGTACGTCGCTAGCGCGCAGCGGTGCGCCTCTTCCCAGACACGAAGCTTGCGGAAGTCTTGCATGAGTAGTAGGCGTCCTGAGCTGAAACGGGCCAGTAGACGCCTGGGCAGTGCACTCCATAACCCTGTTCAGAAAACCTTGCACCAACAACCATCCACCAAAAACTAACCACGCCCGACCTCCCCACGGGAAGCCGGGCGCGGCGTTGGCAAGCGCTGCACAGTCAGGCGCTAGCGATCGTACACGTGCTCGTTCACGCGGTAGCCGAGGTTCGTGTACCAGTCCGCGAACGATTCGCCGCTCGACTCAGCCCACTGCTGGAAGCGCGTGTAGGCGGTCGTGATCTCGGTCTGCTCGGTCGGGTAGACGAAGCCGTCGGCGAAGTGGAGGGCCCACGGGAGGCCGCGCTCGTTCTTGTAGGTGAACCCAGCGTTCGTGTCCGAGCGGTCCTGGCGGGAGCCCAGCATCGCCGGGTCCGCGCCCGCCGACGGGGCCAGGTTCGGAAGGTGGACCTCCCGCCCGCGCTCCTGGTTGCTGACGAGGAACGGGTTGAGCCACGTCACCGAGAGGCCCTGCGCCTGCGCGCTCGGGACCGGCGTCCCGAAGACGAGGGCGAGCTTCACCGTGTCCTCGACCGCCACGTGCGGGGCCTCCGTCTGCGTGTTCGCAAAGAAGCCGCCGGGGCGCGAGAGGATCTCGTTGGCGTTGTCGAAGACCGGGACAATGGCGTTGGCGCGGCCGCTCTCGGTGCCGTTGGCAGCCATCGTGAAGAGGCCCATGTCGAGGCGTTGGCCCTCCACCGACGCCACGCTGCTGGCGCTGGTCGGGAGGTCGAGCGCGAAGCCGTTGCGGTAGCCGGCACCGATGGCCTTCACGACGAACTGGCCGTCGAGCTTCGTGAGGTCGCCGTTGGCGTGGCGGCCGAAGCGCACGTTGTAGTCCACGACGAGGTCGTTGAAGTCATAGTCGCCCTGGCTCGGCCAGAGGTCCTCGTAGGCGAGCGTGCCGAACTGGCCCTCAGCGGGACCGTACTCGTACGTCGCCACCGTCGGGTCGGCGGGCTCGTCGTCAAGGATGTCAGGCACACCGTCGCCGTCGGTGTCCTGCTCAGCGCCGGAGGTCGCGATCTTGCTGCGGTCCACGGCCGTGATCGGGTTAGCCGACACGTAGAACACGGCATCGTTGAAGTCCTGGTCGCCCGAGGTGAGCGGCTGGTCGTCGAAGCCGAGCACGATGCGGTCGTGCTGCGCGAAGTTCAGCAGGACGTTGTGCTGCTCGTTCGCCGGGTTGAACGCCGGGTTCGAGTAGTAGCGCTGGTCCGTCTCGCTCACGGCCCCGTTCTCCCAGCCGTTCTGCACGATGAACCAGCCGATCGACTGGCCCGGGTTGAAGCGCCCGAGGTAGAGCTTGTCACCGCTCTTGAGCTTGCCCCCGGACCCGTCGAACGAGGCGTTGGGGAAGAGGATGTAGTGCTGGGCGATCTGGGCTGCCGAGGCGGGCGGGTTCGCGGTGTCGTAGACGTAGTAGCCAAGCGCGTTTTTGTAGCCTGCGCCCTCGTGGACGAACGTCACCCAGACATCCGCCACGTCGACCAGCACGATGTCGAGCTCGTTGCCTTCGGCGAGGTACTGCGGGTTGCTCTGGATGACCGACTGGCGCTCCGGAAGGGCTGCGTTGACGTCCGCGAGGAAGTCCGACGTGACCACGTCGCGCGGGTCGAGGAGGTCAGCGGGTTTGCCGTCTCCGTCGTAGGCGCTGATGTAGGTGAACGCCGACGAGGTCGCCATGGCGAAGCTCCCGGCGGTGTCGAGCGCGGTCGCGCCGCCGAACTGCGCCGTGGCCTCGCCGCCGTCGAGCGCGACGACCTGCTCGGACGCCAGCCCGACGTAGTCCGTGCGCAGCGTCAGCTCGGTGGTCGAAGCCGACGTCACGAAGTCGGCCTGGATGCGGCCCTGGGCGTCGGTGAAGGCCGAGCCGAGCAGCTTCTCGCCGTCGAAGACATCGAAGCGGACGCCTTCGAGGGGCGCATCGCCGTTGGTGAGAGCCCGCACGTTCACGCTCGCGGTGCGGGTGGTGGCGTAGTCGAAGTCGGGAGCAACCTGCATCGACTCGATCCCGCCGCCGTCAACGGTGTCGGGGGCGTCGGTGTCGGACGCGTCGCAGCCCGCGAAGAGCAGGCCTGCGCCGAGAAGCGGGAGCGCCCAGCGGGAGCGCAGGTGGGTGAGGGTGGTCAGGAAAGCCATCAGGATAGGAGCACAGTGGAGGGTGAAGAAGGCCGGTGGGGTGGTGAAGCCCGGTAGTGCCGTGGCCTTCGAGTGGTTGGTGAATCGGGGTGCTGTTGGCGGATCGGGGCGCTAGCGGGCGCGCGTGAGGCGGCGGATCTCCTCGAAGCGCTCGCCGCGTACGCGGACGAGGTAAAGGCCGGGCGTCAGGGCCACGCCATCAAGGCGGGCCCGGCCAACGGTGTTGGCGGAGAGGGCGCCCTCGAAGAGCGAGGCCACGCGGCGGCCGAGCACGTCGAAGACCTCGACCTCGACGCGCTGCGCCTGCGCCACCGCGAACTCGATCTGCGCGGCGTCGGCGAAGGGGTTCGGGAAGGCCGCCACGCGGAACGTCTCCGCGAGGTCGACGCGCGCCTCGATCTCAGGCGAGTACTCAATGGTGCCGTCGAAGTCGGTCTGGCGGAGGCGGAAGCGGTAGGCGCCCGGCTCCAGGCCGTCGAAGCGGAAGCTGTAGCGCTGCGCCTCCGACGTAGTGCCCGCGCCGCGCACGAAGCCCGCCGTCTCGAACGTGCCAGCCGCGTCCGGGCTCGCCATCTCGATGTAGAAGCCCGCGTTGACCGTCTCCGAGGAGGTCGCCCAGTCGAGCTGCACGGCCTCGCCGATGCTGGTCGCGCGGAAGCTGCTCAGCTCCACCGGCAGCGCGGTCGCGTCGCCGACCTCCACGTTGCGGATCTCGTGGTGGCTGCTCGCCGACCCCGTCGAGGAGCCGAAGCCGAGCTTCAGCGTCGCGGGCGGCGGGGTGTCGAGCTGGATCGGCGAGATGACCTCGGTGAACGGCGCGTTCCGACCGAACTGCACATTGACCGTGATCGCGAAGCCGGTCCCGCTCGGGATGATGGCGATCTGCGCGCGGCGGTAGTCCTCGTCCGTCTGGTCCGGGCGGCTGCTCTGGCGGAAGGAGAGCGGCTCCGTCAGCGAGCCTGTCGTGGCGACGAACGGGTAGTCGTTCGTGGGGTCGGCATCGCCCGTGTTGGCCGCGCCGCGCACCGTCAGGGAGTTGATCTGCCGCCCGGGGCCGCCGTTTTTGCAGCGGTCGCCCGGGTTGGCGAAGTTGCCGAACTCGTCGAAGCCGATCCCGACGTAGGCCCCGGCGAGGCCAGGCCGGCTATCCGTGGAGGTCGCACAGCCGTTGGCATACCCGAGAGAACCGCCCCACTCGCCGATGTCGAAAGACGAAGCATCAAGGGTGCCGTCGAAGAGGAACAGCGTGAAGCCGTCGCCCGGGAACCGGTCGCCCCAGATCGCAAACTCGATGTCCACCACGACGCCGTCGGTGGACGGGAAGGCCTGGTCGAGGAACGCGTAGCCACGCCGGAACTCCGCGTCGTCGGTCAGCCGGAGCCAGCCTTGGCCGAGCGGGTCCTGGTTGCCGCCCGTGAGCTCGGCGTCCCGCGCCAGCACCCAGTCGGGTGCGGAGTCGGTGGTGAACGTTTCCGCGATCGGAAACTGCGCCCACGCCGGCGGCGCAGCCGCGAGGCAGAGCAAGGTGAGCAGGAGGAGGTAGCGCGACATGGGTTCGGGGCGTATGTGGTGAGGCAGGCAGGGCAGGTGAGCGGGACGCAGTGGGGATGCGTGGGGCACTAGTTGGTGGCGGCCAGCGCGAGGTGGGTGCGGCGGATGCGGCGGAGCAGGTTTTCGAGACGCGCGCGCAGCTCCTCCGGGTTGAAGGGCTTCACAACGAAGTCGTCTGCGCCGAGGCGGAGGCAGCGCACGCGGTCGGCGCTCTGCTCGCTGCCGGAGAGCATGACCACCGGCACGGCGTCGTAGGCTCGCTGTGCGCGCAGCGTCTCAACCACCGCGAAGCCGTCCATACCGGGCATCTGGAGGTCGCAGATGATGGCATCGGCCCGGTGCTCGGCCAGCCAGCCGAGCGCGGACGCGCCGCTCTCGTGCAGCTCGACGTCGTAGCTGTCGGCGAAGTAGAGCGCGAGGAAGCGCTGCATCGCGATGTCGTCTTCGATGACGAGGAGGGTAGGGCGCATG
>JBCDFO010000161.1:0-9823 GCA_039177895.1 Bacteroidota bacterium | reverse complement strand
CTCGCCGAGCGCGCCGACGCCTTCGAGGCGCTCGGGCTCGACCGCTTCGTCGTGCTCCCGTTCACGCGCGACCTCTCGCTGCTCGAACCCGAGGCGTACGTCCAGGAGGTCCTGCTCGACACGGTGGGCCTCCGCGAGATCGTGATCGGCTACGACCACCGGTTCGGGCGCAACCGGCGCGGCGACCGGGCGCTGCTCGACACGCTGGGCGCACAGCATGGCTTCTCCGTGGACGTCATCCCCGCTCACCTCGTGGAGGGCGTGACGGTGAGCTCGACCAAGATCCGCGCGGCCCTCCTCGACGACGGCGACGCGGCACGCGCGGCCGACCTGCTCGGGCGGCCGTACAGCTTCGCCGGGACCGTCGTGCGCGGCGACCAGCGCGGGCGCACGATTGGGTACCCGACCGCCAACATCCACCCGGAGGAGGCGCGCAAGCTCATCCCGAAGCCCGGTGTCTACGCGGTTCGCGTCGATCACGAGGGACCGGCACACGGAAAGGGCGCGCAGGGGACCCTTGCTCGCTACGACGCGATGATGAACATCGGCGCGCGGCCCACCTTCGTCACCGACGGGGCCGTCCGCATCGAGGCGCATCTGTTCGGCTTCACGGGCGACCTCTACGGCGAGCGGCTACGCGTCCACGTCGTCGCCCGTCTCCGCGACGAGCGCCGCTTCGACGGCATCGACGCGCTGGTCGCGCAACTCGACAACGATCGCGCTTCCGCTCAGGCTCTCCTGGGAAGCGCAGGGTAGAAGCCTGCGGGCAAGCGGCATCGCGTTGGACGCGGGCAACGCTTGGGTGGGTTCGTCTACGGACTGGGCCCCATGGGATGCTGAGACCTCGCGGCTCGGCCACACAGCATTGGGAAGCTGTACCTAAGCCCTGCGCTTGAGAAGGCCCGAGGAATGCTACCTCGATTCAGCACGGGGCAGAAAAGCGGGCCTATTCAGCAAAAACAGGCTGCATGCACCGTGGTCGCATGAGAATGCACCGTGGATGTAACGCCTCCGAGGGTCCGACTGGCCACCTTGATGGCACCGTGGTGGTGCGCCTCACCCGCCGGGAGCTTGCAGACTCACGCGTGTTCAGGGGCCGCTGCCAGATCGCTCACTCATTCAACCCTCGGTCCTATGAACGCCTTGACGCCGTGCGCAGGCCGGAGCCTGCTCCTCACGCTGCTCGCCTTCCTCATCAGCGCCATGCTCGCGGCCCTTCCGGCCGTGGCCCAGCCCTCGACGTCGTGGACCGAGCTGTGCGAACAGCACCTCGTGCCCGACAGGTCTTCGCCTTCCAGCCCGTCGCGGGCCTACCCTTCCCACACCCACCTTTACTCAGTCACACCAATGCAGTCCGCTGTCCGGGAACGGTGCGAGGGCGTGAGGCAATCCTTCAATGCCCGTCACCGCACACATAGGCGGGTGGTGCACGCTGAGAGCACGATGCTGTTGCTGGAGGAACTCATTGAGGAGTGGAGCGGCACGGCGTGGGAAATGGTACTCCGGACCCTCCGCACCTACCAGGATGGCCTCCAGACAGAGCTTCTGGAGCAGCTCTGGACCGGCTCGGCGTGGGAGAGCAACACCCGCGGGCTCTTCACCTACGAGGACGGTCTCGAGACGGAGCGGGTGTTCCAGTTTTGGAACGACACAGCGTGGGCCAACAACTCACGCGAGCTCTTCGCCTACGAGGACGGCCTCCAGACGGAATACGTGCTCCAGTTTTGGGATGGCACAGCGTGGGCGAACTTCTTCCAGATCCTCGACACCTACGAGGACGGCCTTCTGGGAGAGAGTCTAGTCCAGGAGTGGACCGACTCAGCGTGGGAGAACAACACCCGCAGCCTCTTCACCTACGCCAAGGGCACCATGCTGCAGGTGGAGGAACTCGGCGAGGCGTGGACCGGCTCGACGTGGGAGAACGGCACCCGCAGTCTCTTCACCTACGAGGACGGCCTCCTGGGAGAGGGGCTAGCCCAGGTGTGGACCGGCACGGCGTGGGAGAACAGCACCCGCGCCTTCCGTACCTATCAGGATGGCCTTGCAACCGAGATCACCCTCCAGGTTTGGGACAACTCGGCGTGGGCCAACAACATCCGCATCCTCGACACCTACGAGGATGGTCTCCTGACGGAGAACGTGACCCAGGTTTGGGACGACTCGGCGTGGGCCAACAGCGCACGCAACCTCAACACCTACGAGGGTGACCTCCTGACTGAGCTCGTGGTTCAGGATTGGGACGGCGCAGCGTGGGTGAACAACGTCCGCATCCGCTCTACCTACGGGAACCCCACGGCTGCCGAGGACGAGCCCACAGCCCCCCGTGTCCGCTTCGCCGCCTATCCCAACCCGACGCACGGCGCGCTGACCGTCACCCTTGAGATACCCACGGCTGGTGCCCTCCGCCTCGCCGTCTACGACCTCCTCGGGCGGCGCGTAGCGGAGCAGCCCGAGCGCATGCTTCCGGCCGGCACGCACGCGCTGCCGCTGGACCTGAGTACGCTGCCAGCGGGCGTCTACGTGGTACACGCCTCGGGAGCCGTCGAAGCGACCCACATAACGACGGTCGCGCGCTAAGCGGCACCGTGGCATCCCCGGCGGCCGCGCGCCTCGTCTGCCGAAGACCCTCCTCGCGCATGCCCGGGCACCGCCGAATCTCTCACCGACACACCTTCTGGACTCATGAACGCCTCGACACGACACGCAGCCCGGAGCCTGCTGCTCTTTCTCGTCCTAGTCGCCCTGGCGCTGGCTCCGTCCGCCTATGCCCAGACGACGTTTGCCACCGACCTCGACTTTGTCATTGGACTCACCCAACTCGACGACGAACGGATCCTCGTCGTGCAGGGCGGCGAGTCTGGCAACGTGCTGGCGTTTGACCTAGACGGCACGGCCCTACCGAACTTCGCCAGCGACATCGCCGGGCCCGGCGACGTGACGCAACTCTCGGATGGCCGCGTCCTCCTCTCGACGTTTGCCAACCAGAACGTCTTGGCGTTCGCCTCGGACGGAACGCCGCTCCCGAGCTTCGCAGAGGGCTTGGTGGGCGCTGCCTTGCCCACGCAGCTCGATGACGGACGGGTGCTCGTGGCTGAGCTGTTCGCGGGTAACGTGGTCGCATTTAATGCCGACGGCACAGGGCGCACCGCGTTCGTGAGCGACTTGAACTTCCCCAACCAGATCGTCCAGCTTCAGGACGGGCGCGTGCTCGTGGCGGTGGCGCTCCCGAGCGGCGGCCTGATCCTGGCCTTCAATCCCGATGGCACGGCCCTCCCGGACTTCGCGACCGTGGACTTCCCGGTCGGCGCGATGACCCAACTCGATGACGGGCGCGTGCTCGTCGCGCAGGGGATTAGTGGCGCCATCAATGCGTTCGATCCTGACGGCACGGCCCTTCCGGACTTCGGCACCGCAGATCCCAATCCCCGAGCCATGACGCAACTGGCTGACCGCCGCGTGCTTGTCACCGATCAGGCCGGCACCGTCCTCGCCTTCGAGGTGGACACCACGCCGAGCGCGTTCGCGCAGATCCAACGCTTCCCTGGCACGCCCGAGCGTTTCAACGTGATCGAGAACACGCGCGCCTACGACATCGTCGAGATGCCCAACGGTAGCCTCGGCCTGATATGGAGCCAGGAGGACGAGAACTTCGGCCCCGACTCGCTCTTGCTGAGTACATCGGTGGACGGCACCACATGGTCGGAGCCCCAACTCCTCGATCAGGCGGCGGGAAATCAGTCTATACAGGGCTTGCACGCGACGGCGGATGCCATGACGGGCCGTGTCGTCGCCCTGTACAACAATTTCAGCAGCGGGGGGGCGCGGATCCTGTACTCGGATGACGGGGAGACGTGGACCAACGTCGCGGCCCCGTCCGTCTTCGACGAGGTGAACCTCACTGACCTGGCTCCGGTCCCTGGCGGCGGGTTCGCGGCGGTGATGCAGACCTTCCCAGGAGGGGACTTCGGCCCGTCGGTCGTGACGACGAGTGCGGATGGCCTCACCTGGGGCTCCCGCCTGCCATTCACCGAGGAGTTTGACAACGGAGTCAACCTCTGCTCGTGGTCTGTCGTCCCGACCGGCCCGACGGACCTCCTCGTACTGTACTCGGAGTGCCAGGGTGACCAGGGCACACCGTGGCCGATCCGGCAGGTGTCGAGTGCGGACGGTGGTGCGACCTGGAGCGAGCCCGTCACGGCGATCACGAGCGAGCTTCCGTTCGGGCTAGGACCTCGGATGGATGCCATGCGGGCCGGGGACGGCACGCTTTGGATGGTCCACAGCAAAGACGAGCAGCTCGCCTACACGTCGAGCACGGACGGCGGCGCGACCTGGGCGGAGTCCGAGCAGTGGACCTTCACCACGGGGGCTGACCGGGAGCCGAGGATGAACACGTACGGCGGGGAGCCGATGGCGATGTTCCTCGGGCAGCGTCCCGAGGTCGAACTCGAAGCGATCTATTTCTACTACGGGATCCCCGGCGTCTCGCAGGACCCCCTCAACGTCGCCGCAGAGCCGACATCGGAGGGCGTACCCCACGGGCTTGCGCTTGCCCAGAACTACCCCAACCCGTTCGCCTCCACATCGACCATTCCATTCGCCGTCACCACGACTGCGCCGACCACGCTCCTCGTCTACGATCTGCTCGGCCGTGAAGTCGCCCGCCTCGTTGACGAGACGCTCGCGCCGGGGAGCTACGAGGCGCGCTTCGACGCCGCGGACCTCGCGAGCGGGGTCTACCTCTACCGGCTCGTCACGGGCAGCGCAAGCACCCAGCGACGGCTGACCGTGGTCCGCTAGCCTGCCGCACGGCTGCTGTCAAGACGGGGGCGCATAGACACTATGCGCCCCTGTCCTGGTTGGTGCTCTGAACCGCTTCGGGGTAAGCCGAGGGGCGGCATCCGTAGTGCTTGCTGAACGCGTTCGAGAAGTGCGACACACTCTTGAACCCGACTGCGTAGGCGACCTCGCTGACGGTCCCCACGCGCGCCGCGAGCAACTGCGCGCCGCGCTCCAGCCGGACGGTACGGATTACCTCCGAGGCTGAGCTTCCGGTGATGGCGCGGAGCCGCCGGTAGAGCTGGCTCCGGCTCAGGCCCACCGCCTTCGCCAGCCGGTCCACGCTGAAGTCCTCGTCGGCGATGTGCGCTTCGAGGGCCTCGCGCACGCTTGTGAGCAGCGCCTCGTCTTCGGAGACCAGATCGGGTGCGGCGACGCGCAACGCGGGATGCACGTCGAGGGCGTCCACGTCGACCGCGCGGCTCGTTTCCTCCATCACGAGTGCCATGCCTTCCTGCCGGAACCGCTCGCGGAGCCGCTGCCGTCCAGCGATGAGGTTGGCGACGCGGGCACGGAGTTCGGCGGGATCGAAGGGCTTCGTGAGGTAGTCGTCGGCCTGCTCCTGCAGCCCGCCGATGCGGTCCTCCTGCGCAGCCCGGGCCGTGAGCAGCACGACAGGGAGGAAGTCGGTGTCGGGGTCAGTCTTGAGCGCGCGGCAGAGCGCGACCCCGTCGAGCGCGCCCGGCATCATGACATCGCTCAGGACGAGGTCGGGGAGCAGCGTGCGGGCTTTCACGAGGCCCTCCTCGCCATCGACCGCCTCGACGACGCGGTAGTTGGCCCGCTCCAGGTGGCGACGGACGAAGGCGCGGACCTCGGCGTGGTCGTCTACGACCAGGATCGTTGTCCGATCGGGCTCGTCCGCGATGTCCTCACCCGCGACCTCATCTACCGTCTCGCGCGGTCGGAGCGTCTGGCCGTCCCCGCTCGCGGCCGCTAGCGTGAAGTGCATGGGGTCCGCCTCCGCATCGCGCCACCGCTCGACGGGTGCGTCGAGGTCGACCGCGTCAGCGGGGAGGTGCGCGTAGCCGAGCGGGAGCGTGAGCAGGAACGTGCTGCCCTTTCCGACCTCGCTCTCGGCCGTGACCGTGCCACCGTGGAGGGCGGCCAGCTCTCGGGCGAGCGCCAGCCCGATGCCCGTTCCGACCTGGTGCTCGGCAGCCTCGGCGCGGTAGAACCGGTCGAAGACGTGGGGGAGGGCGGAGGCAGGGATGCCCGGCCCCGTGTCCTGCACCGCCACACGCGCCGTGCCCGCATGCGCCCCACTCTGGTCCACTTCGACCGTCACGCGGACGCGTCCGCCTTCCGGCGTGAACTTGACCGCGTTCGAGAGCAGGTTCGCCAGCACCTTCTCCAGCGAATCAGGATCGGCATACACGACGACGGTGGTGTCAGGCGTGCGCGTGTCGAACTCCAGCCTGCGGCGCTCAGCGAGGGGCGCGAAGGAACGGGCGAGCCCTGCCGTGAACGCGCCGAGATCGACGGCTTGCGCGTTTAGCGCGGTATGACCCGACGTGACGCGGGCTACATCGAGGATCTGGTTGATGAGGCCGAGGACCCGTTCGGCATTGCGCCGGGCGAGGGCGAGTTGCTCATCCATTGCGGGCGTGACCGCGCCGTAGGTGCCCTCGCGGACATCGTCGAGCGGACCGATTGTGAGCGTCAGTGGCGTCCTGAACTCGTGGCTGATGTTCGCGAAGAAGCGGTTGCGCGCCTGGTCGAGCTCGCGGAGGTTGTCGGCTTCGAGGCGCTCCATCTCCGAGCGGTGGCGCAACTCGATGCGCTCCCGGCGGTAGCGTGCAAACGCGACGCCCGCGCCAAGCACGACGAGGCCGTAGAGCATGTAAGCCCACCACGTCTGCCACCACGGCGGGCGCTGGCGGACGCGCAGCACCGGCGAGTCTGTGCTCCACACCCCCGAGGCGTTCGCGGCACGTGCCCACAGCGTGTAGTCGCCCGCGTCGAGGTTCGTCAGCGTCAGCGACGACCGCGTGCCGAGGTCGTACCACGTGTCGGAGAACCCCTCCAGGCGATAGGCGAAGCGGTTCTGGCCGGGGTGGCGGTAGCTGAGCGCGGCGAGATCTACCTCCAGGATGTTTTCGGTGTGGTCGAAGGTGACGGCGTCCAGCGTCCAGACGCCGGGGACCGGGAGCGCGGTGCCCGCCTCGTCCTCCGTGTTGTAGTGCCGCAGCCCGCTCACGACAACAGGCGGGGCCGAGTGGTCCATCGCCATCTCCTCCGGGTCGAACGCAGCGATGCCGTTGACGCCGCCGAAATACAGCATGCCGGATGCGGGATCTCGGAAGGTGGCACGAGGGCGAATGCTCGCCATGAACGACGGAAAGCCGCGCGCCTTGTCGAAGGCCTGGATCTGACCGGTTGCCGGGTCGAGCACGGCCAACGCGGCCGGGTAGGTTCCCACCCAGAGGCGACCCGCCGCGGCGCTCTGCATCGTGAGCACGTTGTCGAAGGGCAGCCCGTCATCGCGGGTGTAGCGCTGCGCGATCAGGGTGTCGGGCGCAGACGGGAGGACGCGAAAAAGGCCGTGCTCGCTGCCGATCCAGATCGTCCCGTCCGCGTCCTGATGGATGTTGGTCCCCGCGCCGGGTGTCGGCTCCTCCGCGCGGTGGAAGTAGACCCCGTCCGGTCCCGGATAGTGCGCGAAGTTGGTCGAGGTCCGCCCGTCGGCCGAGAGCCGGTAGAGCCCGTCCTCTTGGGTCGTGATCCACCGACGCCCGAGCGTGTCCACGACGCTGTCGAAGGCGACGTCGGGAGTACGCCCCGCTTCGATGCGCGCGTATCGGTCGTCCCACTGTTCGGTTGCCGGGTCGAAGTAGAAGAGGCCATCGATCAACAGCACTTCGAGGCGCCCGTCGGGTAGCACCCGCAGCTTCGACACGGAGCCGGAGGCCCTCGGGTTGGCAGCGTAGTCGGGCCGGTCCTCCAGTCCCCATCGCTCGACGCGCCCGGTCGCCGGGTCGAGCCGATTAAAGCCGTCGTTCAGCGTGCCGACCCACACCGTCCCGTCCTCAGCGACGGCCAGGGCCGTGATGTAGTCGGAAGACAGGGTGTTCGGATTCCCAGGATCGTGGCGGTAGGCCGTAAATGCGCCCGTCGCCGGGTCCTGGCGATACAGCCCCGCTAGAAACGAACCCACCCACAGCGCCCCGTCCGGTGCCTTGGCGATGGCCCGAATGTCGCGTCCAGCGAGGCTGCCCTCGCCCTCCTCGTCGGAGACGATGCCGCGAAACGATGGGCCCGTGGGATCGAACCAGTTTGCACCGTACGTCCATACCACCCCAGAGCGGTCCTGCGTCAGGGTCCAGATCGGCTGATCGGGAGGCGTGCTGGGGTCTTTCGGGTCGTGCGTCCAGATCTGAGCGGTGCCGTCAGCCGGATCGACTCGAGCGACCTTGCCCTGGGCTCCGCCCATCCAGAGGAGGCCTCGTGCGTCTTCGAGAATGGTAGCGACCACGATCGAAGAGACGGCGGGCTCAGGCTCGGGCCGCGCTGGGTCGAACCGATACACGACCCGCGCGCGCTCGCTTGCAGTCGATGCCCAGAAGTGTCCTCGTTGGTCTTGAAACAGGACGTACGTCTCGAGGTCAGCTATGGCGTCTAAGCGGGCTGGCCGATAGAGTGAGTCCGCGTCGGCGTCGAACGCGATGACGCCGGTCCCGACCAGGTAGAGCTGTCCGCTCCGATCCTCGTAGAAGGTCATGACGCCATCGTACGGCCCCATGCCGAGGCGCTGTGCTTCGTCCGACTCCGTACGGATATAGCCGCGCAGCGAGTCGGCCCCCGGCACGTAGCGGTAGGCCTTGGCATGCGCGCGCGTGTTCTGATAGCCCAGCCAGACGTGGCCGCGCACGTCTTCGTAGATCTGCTGCGCCCACAGCCCGCCCACCTCGAAGCGTTGCACCGCACCCGTGGCCGGATCGAGCCGAAACGCGGCCGTTGCCCCCGAGGCCCACAGGCTGCCGTCCGATGCCTCGAAGATCCGACCAGCATCCTCGCCTGGCAGGTAGCGCTGGAACGTCTCCGTGCGCGGGTCGAAGTAGGCCACGCCGTCCGAGAGGGTGCCCACCCAGATGCCGCCCCGGCGCGAGGCTACGAGCCCGAACCAGATGCGCCCGCTTGGCATCGAGGTGCTGTCGGTGGCGTCGTGGTGGTACTCGACGGTGCGGCTGCCGTCGTAGCGCGCTAGGCCACCGCCATCGAGGGCGATCCAGATAAAGCCCGTCGCGTCCTCAACGACGAGCGTGCCTTCGACCCCGATGTCGTGGAATGGCACCAGGCGATCCTGCGCAGACAGGCGTGTCGCGCTGACGAAAAGCAGAAGCGCAACACAGACCGCGCAGCGACGCATACACATCAATGTCATGCCTTTGGGAACTGGATTGGGCAGAATATCAGACAGCGCGAGTGAATCCAAAGGGGGAGCGACCTTCAATCGCCGGCAAGCAAGGTTCTTCCGCACGCGCTTGAACGGAGCAGTCAGGTCCCCCTATCTTCGGCGCTTCTTCGCGCGAACCGCGCCGGAACTCACGAACGGCACGACCTTCGCGGCGTAGACTCTCACCTGCGACGAGCACGCTGTTTTCGCTCCACCACCCGGCGATCCCTCAACGATATCCCGCTCGCGACCGAACTCCGCTCCGCCCGTCCACTTCCTTAGCATCGTAGCATCTAACGAGGTGGCATGATCACCAAAGAACGCAAGCAAGAGCTCATCGCCCAGTTCGGGGCGAATGAGAAGGACACCGGGAAGCCGGAGGTCCAAATCGCCATTTTCTCCAAGCGCATCGCTGAGCTTACGGAGCACATGAAGCAGAACCCGAAGGACCACACGTCCCGGCGCGGCCTGCTCAAACTCGTCGGCAAGCGCCGCCGTCTCCTGGACTACCTCAAGGCCAAGGACATCGAGCGCTACCGCACCGTCATCAAGGAACTGGGCATCCGTAAATAGCCCACCCGGCGGCGG
>JBCDFO010000160.1:0-9936 GCA_039177895.1 Bacteroidota bacterium | reverse complement strand
GGAAGACGGCGAGGCGCTCCAGGGTGCAAGCGCTGTGCTGTTTACCGTGCCGTTCATGCTTCTCGGCGCCGTCCTATATCCTCTGGTGTTTGCCGTATGCCTGGGGATTCCGCTTTGGCTTGGACTGCGCTTATTCGCCTATGCGCGTCCGTGGCTCGGCCCGCTCCGCATCAAGGCCCTCATCGAGGTACCCGAATCCCATGAAAACAATCGGATGCAGGATGCCGCCGAACTCGCGACGAAGGACACCGCTGCACCGCACCACGGCCGCACCGCGACACCGACCTGAACCTCGCCCCCGCTGACGGGTTGGCATCGCCTCTCTGCTCTCCCCCAGATGCTCCTGCCCGGCACCCCATGGCCGATACCCGCCCCGACGTCCAGACGTTTGACCCCATCGAAGACGCCATCGAGGCAATCCAGAACGGTCGCCTCATCGTGGTCGTGGACGACGAGGACCGCGAGAACGAAGGCGACTTCATCGGCGCGGCCGAGCTCGTCACGCCGGACCTCGCCAACTTCATGGCGCGCGAGGGGCGCGGGCTGATGTGCGTCGCGATCACGCGGGAGCGGGCCGCCGCGCTCGACCTCCCGATGATGGAGCAGAGCAACACCTCGCTCCACGACACGCCGTTCACCGTCTCCGTCGACTACAACCTCGGCACCTCGACCGGCATCTCGGCCGCCGACCGCGCCAAGACGATCCGCGCGCTCGCCGACCCCGCCTCGAAGCCCGTCGACTTCGCGCGGCCCGGCCACATCTTCCCGCTCCGCGCCCAGACGGGCGGCGTGCTGCGCCGTGCGGGCCACACCGAGGCCGCCGTCGACCTCGCGCGCATGGCGGGGCTTCACCCGGCGGGCGTCCTCATCGAGATCATGAACGAGGACGGGACGATGGCGCGCGTGCCCGACCTCCGGCGGATCGCCGACCAGCACGGGATGCCACTCGTCACGATCAAGGACCTCATCGCCTACCGGATGCGCCACGAGAAGCTCGTCCAGCGCGTCATCGCGGTCGACATGCCCACGCGTTTCGGCGACTTCACGCTCGTGGCCTACGAGGAGGTGCTCACCGGCGACAACCACCTCGCGCTCGTGAAGCACCCCGAGGGCAGTGCCGCGCTCGCCCACAGCCGCGTCCCGTTCCGCGAGGATGAGCCGGTCCTCGTGCGCGTCCACAGCCAGTGCGTCACCGGCGACATCTTCGGCTCGGAGCGCTGCGACTGCGGCGACCAACTCGCGCGGGCGCTCAGCCAGGTCGAGCGCGTCGGGCAGGGCGTCGTGCTCTACATGAAGCAGGAAGGGCGCGGCATCGGCCTCATCAACAAGCTCAAGGCCTACAAGCTGCAGGAGCAGGGCCTGGACACCGTCGAGGCCAACCTCGCGCTCGGCTTCAAGATGGACCACCGCGACTACGGCATCGGCTGCCAGATCCTCCGCGACCTCGGCATTCGGCAGATCCGGCTGATGACCAACAACCCGAAGAAGCGCATCGGGCTTTCGGGCTACGGCCTGGAGATCACCGAGCGCGTGTCCATCGAGATCGAGCCCAACGAGAATAACGCCCACTACCTGGAGACGAAGCGCGACCGGATGGGCCACCTCATCCTACAGGGCACCGACGCCCACACCCAGACCGCGCTCGGCAGCGTGCTCGGGACAGACTGAGGACAGAGCCCTGCCTCAGTAGCCGCTCTGCATGGCCCGCTCGGCGTTGAAGGTGAACTCCATGTCATTCTGGCCGTCGGTGCCGGTGATGCGGAGCCACATCCACGGTGTGAAGGCCGTGCACTCGGTGTCGAGCGCGCGCACCTCGATGTAGGTCGCGGTCGGCCAGATGCGGAGGCAGACCACGTCGTCGAACCAGACGTACTCGTGGGTGTCGTGGCGGTCGTCGCTGCCGGGCGTGAGGCCGATGGCATGCGGCGTGAAGTCGCGGAAGTCGTTCTCGTTGGGGTACTCGCTGCCACCGAGCGCGGCGGGCTTCATCTTCCACGCCTGGATCTTCGCCGCCACGTCCACGATCCGCTCCATCGCGGCGTCGCGGCGGGCCTTGCGCTGGTTTTCCTCGAAGGCGCTGATGCCCACCGCGACCGCCAGGCCGACGATTACGATTCCGAGCACGAGCAGGAGGAGTTGTTGCTGTCCCACGGGAAGAAGGGGCTACGGGTGGTACACGCACAGCATTGTGCAACCTCCGTACCACCCCCCTCTGCCTCTCCTCGCTCAGCGCGCAGGATCGAGGCCGAAGTCGAGCGTGCGGCGGCTCGTCCGGCGACCGCAGACAGCGTCGATCTGGTAGGGCGGGCAGGTGCCGCGCATCACGAGCGTGCCGCCGCGGTCGAAGAGCCGGTAGGTGCGCGCAGGCGGATCGGTGTCGCGCACCGTCTCGCGGTTGTCCGGCGCGCCGACGTAGATCCAGCCATCGTGGCGGTCGGGCCGCATCGTGAGCGTGAGACCATCGAGCGCATAGCAGCCCGTCTCCTCGACCTCGGTGCGGCTGCGGAAGGCCCCGTTGCTGACCGTCGCGGCGTAGCTCGCCGCGAAGGTGCCGTTACGGCGGAACGTGTAGGTGACGCCACCCGCCTGCACGACGGCCGCGTCGGGCCGGTCCCGGCGGAGGGTGCCACCGCCCTCGTAGACCCGCCACGTTCCCACGAGCCGGTCTGGGGCGACGGCACCGCCCTCTCCTCCCGAAGCACTGCCCACCGCCGAGCCGTACACGGCCGTCTCCACGACGCCGCGCCCATCGACGGTATTGTTCGCGCGACCTGTTCCAGCGGAGCCGCCGCCGGACCTCGAGCCGGTAGCACGGCCGCCCGCCGACCCTGCGGAGGCGGCCTGCCGCGCACGGAGGTGCGGGCGCGCGGTCGGGTAGGCGCTGTCCACGACTTCTTTCAGGAGCGCCGGGCCGCGCATCGCCTCGAAGTCGTCCTCGTCGGCGACGAGCATGCCGAGCATCGCGTAGCCGTCGGTGTAGTGCCGCTTCACGTAGACGGCACCGCGGACGGGGTGGCCTTCCGCACGGTAGGTCACGAAGGTGTAGCTCTGGAGCTGCTCGTCGGCCACGAACGTCGCAGGGAGAAAGCTGCCGAGCAGACGCGCCCCGAGCGTGTTCGAGATCGAAGTCGTCGTCGTGACCTCCTCGATCACGAGGTGCGGCGGGGCTGAGTAGGCGGTGCTGGTGAGGTGGATGCCTACCTCGGCGTTGCGGCCGCCTTTGACCGACCAGCCCTCGGGGAGCCCGACGGTGATCGCGTTGTCGCTGTGGGTGCGTTCGAGTTGGGCGGCAGCGGTGCCGGACCACAGGAGTATGAGGAGGAGCAGCAGGGTACTGGAACGAAGGCGCATGCGAAGACCAGCTACCGGCTCTGGAAGGACGCAAAGGGACGAGCTTCAGGGTAGAGCGCGCCGCGCCCATAAGCGGAAGCTGTTCGAGGTGAAGGGTCTCAGAGCCGCGCCCAGCGGTCGGACGTGACGCCGGGCGGCGCCGCACGGGGTACCGAGCAGGCCCTGCTGGGCACCCGGTCTGACGTGGGGTCGGAGGCGGGTGTCCCCTCGTGCAACGACGCTGCGAGAAACCTCGTAGGTCATGCCTGGTCGAACGGGGGTTCTGCGCACACTTCATGCAACCGACACGCGCCCGTGACACGTTCACGCGCTGCCGGGTATAGTCTTCGCGCTGCGAGCGTAGTCCCCGAGGCGACGCGGCCGGTCCCATCTCGCTGCCCTTCTCCCACCTCCATCTCCGTCCCATGCGCATCGGTACGCGCCTGCTCCTGCTGCTCCTCATCGGAGCGCTCTCCCTTCCCGTGTTCGCCCAACGTCCCGGACGCAGCGGTCCGCCCGGCCAGATGCGCGGCGGCGCCATCACCGGCACCGTCGTAGACGCCGACACGGGCGAGGCCATCGAGCTCGCCACGGCGACCGTCTGGAGCGCGGGCGACTCGTCGCTCGTGACGGGCACCCTCACCGACGCCGAGGGCGCGTTCGACATCCGCCCGCTGCGGCCGGGGCAGTACTACCTCACCGTCACCTACGTCGGCTACGTCACCCAGCGCTTCGCCGACATCGCGCTCTCGCCGTCCAACCGCGTCGCCGATGTCGGCACCGTCGAGATGCAGCCCGACGCGGCGCTGCTCGACGGCGTCCAGGTCGAGGGCCTCCGCGACGACATCGAGGTGCGCGTGGACCGGACCGTCTTCAACACCGCCGACCAGATCGTGGCCGACGTCGGCTCGCTGACGGACCTGCTGCGCAACGTCCCCGCCATCGAGGTCGACATCGACGGCAACGTGAGCCTGCGCGGCAACCAGAACGTCGCCATCCAGATCAACGGGCGGCCCGTGCCGATCTCCGGCGCGTTCCTGGCGACCTACCTCCAGCAGATCCCCGCCTCCAGCGTCGAGCGGATCGAGGTGATCCCGAACCCAAGCGCGAAGTACGAGCCCGAGGGCCTCGGCGGCATCGTCAACATCATCCTGAAGGAGAACACCGACCTGGGGCTCTCGGGCGGCCTCGCCCTCGGCGTGGAGACCATCGGCGGCTACAACGCCTCGGGCAACGTCAACTACCAGAAGGACAAGTGGACGACGTTCCTCAGCTACGGCGTCCGCCGCAACGTCCGCGAGTCGGGCGGCACCAACGCCTTCGACTTCTTCAACAGCGCCCGCTTCGACACCCGCTTCACCGACGACGACGGCGAGGACGACGGCTTCGGCCACCTCCTTAACGGCTCCGTGGACTACAAGCTCTCGCCCAAGAGCACGCTCTCGCTGCAGGCGCTCGCCAACCTCGGCGGCGAGGGCGAGCAGGAGATCAACTTCCGCCGCGCCACCTTCGTCGACGCCACCCTGGATGACGAGGAGACCTACCGCATCAGCGACGAGGAGGAAGACAACGTCAACGCCGACGTGGCGCTCACCTACGCGTTCGTGAACGCGCGCTCGACCGACGAGCTCGTCATCGAGGCGCGCTACAACGCCGACGCCCGCGACGACGTGAGCCTCTACACCGAGGGCTTCGACTTCGTGGACGGCAGCGTGCCGGCCCCGACCGCCGTGGAGCGCAACACGAGCGACCGGCTCACCCAGGAGGGCTCGCTCCAACTCGACTGGATCAAGCCCATCGCGGGCTTCGGCATCGAGGCTGGCTACCGTGGGGAGCTCCTCCAGATCACCAACGACTTTGTCGTGGACACGCTGGCGGGGGAGGCGTTCGTGCTCAACCGGAATCTCACCAACAGCTTCACCTACGACCAGCAGGTGCACGCCATCTACGGCATCGCCGAGCGCTCGTTTGGGGCGTTTAGCCTCAAGGGCGGCGTCCGGCTGGAGCAGGCCCTCACGGGCTTCGACCTCGACCAGGACACCGAGCCTGCCTTCGAGAACAACTACTTCAGCGTCTTCCCGAGCGCGTTCGCCACCTATCAGTTCACCGAGGGCGTCTCGGTGAAGGCGAGCTACAGCCGCCGCATCAACCGGCCTCGGACGCGGCAGCTCAACCCGTTCGAGAACCGCGAAGACCCGTTCAACATCCGCGTCGGCAACCCGGAGCTGCGGCCCGAATACACCGACTCCTATGAGGTCGGCGCGACGTGGTTTACGCCGAAAACGACGCTCACCGTGACGCCGTTCTACCGCCGCACCACCGATGCCATCACGCGGCTGGCGCTCCCCACCGACGACCCGAACGTCCGGCAGCGCACCCAGATCAACCTCGACACGCAGGAGAACTACGGCGTGGAGACGATTGGGAGCCTGCGCTTCGGGCAGCGCTTCAGCACGTTCATCAACGTGAGCGCCTACCAGGTGCAGACGAGCGGCGAGACAGCCGAGGCCGACCTCGGGGCGAACGGCTTCGAGTGGAGCGTGCGTGGCAACCTGTCGTACAGCTTCCCGACGGGCACGGCGGTGCAGTTCTTTGGCTTCTACCGCGCGCCGCGCACCGTCCCGCAGGGCCGCATCGAGGCGTTCTCGTTCTCGAACCTGTCCGTGCGCCAGCGGCTGCTCGACGACCGCGCGAGCCTTGCCCTTTCGCTGCGCGACGTGTTCGACACCGCGGGCTTCGCCTTCGCCATCGAGGACGACTTCGCCGCGCAGGAGGGCGACCGCCGCTGGCAGGCGCGCTTCGTCACGCTGACGTTCAACTACACGTTCGGCCAGCAGACGCAGCGGCGCGACCGCCGCGGCGACGGCGACCGGCAAGGCGGCGGGGACGACTTCGATTTCTAGCGAGCCTACGATGCCTGACGGTTTTGCCAGCCCACCTGGATGTTCCTTTGGGGCCATATCCTCCGTAGGGGCGGTTTGCCCGGTAGGGGCGGTTTGCAAACCGCCCCTGCAGATTGCGGCGAACCCTACGGATCTCGGCAAATCGGTATCGTTGCACCGGGCGCGCGCCTGTGGCCGGACCGGCGGCCGGACGCCGTAGCTTCGGCCATGCGCACGGTCGTCCGCCCCTACGTTCTCGCATGTGCACTGCTCCTGGCGGGCTGTGCGCCCGACGGGGTGCGCGAGGGACAGCGTGGCCTGGACGCCTACCTCGCAGGCGACCTCGACATAGCGGGAGCGGCATTCAGCGAGGGGCTGCAGGCCACCGAAGCGACCGACGCAGACCCCGGATCACGTCCGGGGCAGGTTCTCGACATCCGCGCGCGGCTGCTCTACAACCTCGGCGTCGTGCGCTATGACGAAGCCCAGGGCGACGAGGACGGCGTCACGGCGGCCGTCGACCTCTTCGTGCAGGCCGCCCAGATCGCGCCGACGCGGCGGGCGCAGGCCCGGGCGCGCTACAACGCCGGGACCGCCGCTGCCTTCGCGCAGGACTTCGACGCCGCACTCGACTACCTCCGCCAGGCGCTCCTCCTCGATCCCACCTACGCGGAGGCGCGGGTCAACTATGAGCTCATCAAGCGCCAGCAGCAGGGCGACGCACCGCCGCCGGAGCCGCCGCCACCGCCCGAACCGTCGGCCTTCGCGCAGCAGGTCAAGGCCCGCGCCGACTCGCTCGTGGCCGTCCAGCGCTACGCCGACGCACTCGGCACGATGCAGGCCGGGCTCGCACGGGACTCCACCGTCGCCGCCTACGCGGACTTCGTGGGTCGGCTACAGGGCGTCGTAGGCATTGAGGAGGGATCGGGCGGCACCGAATGAGTGCAGAAAGCGAATGGGGGCAGAAGCGGGCGGGTGGAAACAACTCTCCGGCCCTCCGCTACCATCCAGCCCCGGCCCTCGGTCAGCGCGTACGTTTCCCGCTCCGCCCTCCGTTCTCACACTCTCCACGCCTTCGGCCCTTCCGCTCCGCCGTGCGCTTCCTACCCCTCCTGCTCCTGCTGGCTACGCTGCCCGTCGCGGCGCAAGACGCCCAGCCCTCACTCGCGGACGCGTACCACAGCGCTGCCCAGCTCTTTATCGGCGGGGACGCCGAGCGGGCAGAGGCGGTGGCGACGGAGGCCCTCGCGCAAGCGCCGAACCCGAATACGCCCGTTCATCCAAAGCTCAATGCGCTCCTCGAACTGATCCGCCAGCAGCAGCAGGACCCGGAGCAAGGCGAGGACGGCGAGAAGGCAGAACAGGAGGGCGGCCAGGACGGCGAGAACCAGGACGCACAGAACCAGCAGGGCGGCACCCAGAGCGACGCCCCCCCATCCGATCCCACGGACGAGAGCGAGCAGGAGCCGGACGAGAACGCGGAGTCTCAGCCTGGCGACGAGGGCGAGCCCGACGAGCAGCCGTCCGAGACGCCTGAGTTTGAGGACGAGAACAACGAAGCCGCATCGGACGCGACGAACCAGCAGCCGACGCAGCCGCAGGAGGAGGGCGAGTCCGAGCAGGACGCGCAGAGCCAGCCCGGCGACCTGCAGGACGGAGAAAACGCCAGCGGCGATGCGACTCCGCAAGGCGCTGCTGAGGTGCTCCCGGGCACCATGAGCGAGGCGGAGGCGCTCCGCATCCTCGGCGCGCTCGAAGCCGACGAGGAGGAGTTGCTGCAGGCCGTCCAGCAGCGCCGCGCCCCGCCACGCCGCGTCGAGAAGGACTGGTGATGCGAAGAGGGTACCGGCTCTTGGCTCTTGGCTGCTGGTGGGTCCTGCTCGCCGGTAGCGCGCTCGCGCAGACCGTCTCGGTGAGCGCGTCGGCGTCGCCGAGCCCGGCGGGGCTGGACGAGCAGGTGCTCTTCCAGATCGAGGTGCGAGGGGACCTGACCTCGGTAGGCCAGATCGATCCGCCGGGCACGCAGGGGCTCACGCTCACACTGCCGACGCCGCAGCAGTCGTACCAGTACCAGAACATCAACGGGCGCGTGGACCACGTCCTCACGCTGACGTGGATCTACCGCCCGCTGCGCGTGGGCCAGGCGACCATCGAGTCGGCGCAGGTGCCGGTGGGAGGACGGCGCTACACGACGGACCCGGTCACGGTCGAGATCGTGCCACAGGCGCAGCGCCCGCCGCCCGCCAACTTCCACGGCGCAACGAGCAGCCAGCACGGCCGCACCCAGTCCGACGAGCCGCCCGAGGCCGCCACCAACGACCTCTTCGTGCGCGCAACGCCGCGCGAGGCACGAGCCTACGTCGGCGAGCAGGTCGTCGTGGACTACGTGCTCACCTACGACCCCGTGACCGTGCAGCCGCGCGACAGCCAGATCCTCGGGCCGTGGGACGCCGAGGGCTTCTGGCGCGAGGACCTCGACGTGCCGCAGCGCGAGACGCTCCCCCGGCAGGTTCAAGGGTCGGAGCGCGACCTACGAGCGGTGACTGTCAAGCGCGTCGCGCTCTTTCCGGCGCGCTCAGGGACGCTCACCGTGGAGCCGGTCGCCTTCGAGATCGGCGCGCTGCGTGGGAAGCCGCGCCAGGGCCTGCTTCGTAGCCCGTTCTTCTCGCGCTCGCGCAGCGAGGAGGTCGCCTCCGACCCCGTCGTGGTCGATGTGCGCCCGCTGCCGGACGGGGCCCCGGCGTCGTTCAACGGCGCGGTCGGCGCGTTCACGATGGGCATCGCCTTCGACGACCGCGCGATCCGCGACGGCATCGACGTGGGCGAGCCCGTCGAGATGGAAGTCGAGATTCGAGGTACCGGCAACGTGGCGACACTCGCCGCACCTGCCTGGACCCCACCCGACGGCGTGGCCGCCTACCCACCCGACGCCCGCGAGTCGCTCGACCGCCGTCGCGTCCCCCTCGAAGGCCGCAAGACGTTCACCTACACCCTCGTCCCGCAGCGCGGCGGCCGGTTGCTGCTCCCATCGGTGACGTGGACCTACTTCGACCCCGCACTCGAACGCTACCAGACGCTCACCTCGGACCCCGTCCCCCTCGACGTGAACGGCCCCGCCGGACAGATCCCCGAGGCCGCTGTCGCCGACGCCGCCCCAGAGGCTGCGCTCCCAGACTTGCTTCCGGTTTCGGCATGGGAGCGGCAGCAGGACGTGCGTCCGCTGCACCGCTCGGCGTGGTTCTGGGGCGCGGTCGGGCTGCCGCTGCTGGCATTGCTCGGCTTGGGCGCGTTCGTACGACGGCGGGAGGCGCAGGCCGTCTCGCCCGAGGCGCAGCGCCGCCAGGCCCTCGCCGCCGCAACCGCGCAGTTGGAGGAGGCGCGGCAGGCCCCCGACCCACGCGCCGCCTGTGCGGCTGCTGAACGGGCCGTCCGCACCTACCTCGGTGACCGCTTCGACCTCCCCGCGCAGGCGCTCACGCGCGACGCCCTCGACGCCGCGCTCGACACGCCGGTGCTCCGCGCCCAGGGCTTCGAGGCCGCGCACCGGCAGGCCCTCCGCGACGTGCTCGCCGCCGCCGAGCGCGTGCAGTACGCCCCCGATCAGACGCGCGCCGCCGATGCCGTCGTGGCCCGCGCCCAGACGGCGCTCGATGCGCTCCACGCCGCCACGCCCGCCGGATGATCGCGCTGCTCGTCCTTCTGCTCCTCCAGCCGCTCGCCACCG
>JBCDFO010000159.1:0-10106 GCA_039177895.1 Bacteroidota bacterium | reverse complement strand
CGTTGCGTTCCAGGTGTAGGTCGCGTCTTCGGCGCGGCCATTTTCCAGGATGAGATCGACCGGATCCGACATCGTCCACCCCGCCGTCGAGACCTTGCGGCCCTGGGCGTCGAACGCCTCGATGGTCATCGGCACCTTGTCAAGGTCGATCACGTGGAAGTGGAACGGCTCAGTGAAGGCGCGGTCGAAGGCGAAGCGCACCTCGGCGTTGACGCCACCGGAGGACGCGCCGGGCCGCAGGTTGAACGTGCTCAGGTTGGCCGGGCCCGTGTAGGCCGGGTTGTTGATCGCGGCCCCGAGGAGTTGGTCGTTGCGGTCCGCCTGCGCCGCGAGCGTGCCAAGCGAGCTACCCTCGAGGATATGCTTCCCATCGTGACGCCCCCCCTTGCTGGTCGTGGAGGCCGACACCGTGACCGTTGGCTGGTCGAGCCAGGCGACGGTGCCGGACATGCTCATCGCACCGCCCGAGTTGGGGATCAGGTGCAGCGGGGACATGACATCGGCCCCGATGGCTTGCGCCTCGCCGCGGAAGTAGAACGCAAACGCCTGCACGTCTTCCTGGCTCATCGGCTGCGAGGTCATCGACCCGTCCTTCGGATCGACGCGCGTTACGTGCTCGCCCCCCTCGAAGCCGCCCTCGATGATGTAGAGGTAGCCGTCTGGGTGCGCCGACATGGCGTCCGAGCGCGGCACGCCGTTGAGCGTCGCCACCTTCGTGGGATTGCCCTGCGGGAAGTTGTCGAAGCGCCAGAGCTCGGTGTCGCTGCCACTTTGCTTGCGCATCACGTAGACCTTGCCGTCGGCGGCGCGCGTGAGGCCCGCCCACTCGCGGCCGCCGCCGCTGAAGCTCCGCTCGACCGTGGCTTCGCCCGTGGTCAGGTTGATCCGGTAGATCTCCTGCGACTTGTTCGAGATGCCGTAGAGCGCGTCGTTGTGGAAGACGAGGCCTTTCACCTTGTCGTTCCAGGACGGCTGCTTGGTGCTCCCGAGACGCTCCGCCTGGACGGGCGTGTTGGGGTTGCCGTCGAGCTGATCCGGGCGGACCCGGTACAGCGCCACTTTCTCGTTCTTGTCGCCACTCGGATGGGAAGTGCCGTCGTTGACGAAGTAGAGCGTGCCGTCATCCGCGAAGACCATGGCTTCCACGTCCACGACATCGCCGCCGCCCGCCTCTTCAATCCCGGAGAAGGAGCCTTCGACGGTACGCGTCGCCTGGCCACCCTGGATGGCGTAGTGCATCAGGTTACCGCTGTGGTCATCGGCGGCCCAGCCCGCGTAGGTACCCGTCTCAGCGTCCCCAATGAAGACCGGCGGCCCTCCGCCAGGCCCAAATCCGTTGGCTGGACCACCTGGTGCGCTGACCGGCGAGTTCCCGCCCGACGGGCAAATCTGCAGGCCCGCGTCGGAGAGCGGCTGCGTGGAGAGGCCGAGGTAGACGCCATCGCCCCGGTTCCGGGTGTCGTTACGCATCTCCAGGCGGATTTCGCGTACGTCGGCAAAGTTGCTCACGAGCAACTGCCCAGCGATCATCTCTGTGTCCCCGAACCGCGACGGGCGGATCGAACCAGCCTGGCCATTCCACTGGTAGACCGTATTGTCAGCCTGCCCGTTGCTGAGCAACACGTCCATCGAGTTGGACAGCGTCCAGCCTGCCGTTGAGACCCGGTCGCCGTCGTCATCGTACGCCTTGATGGTGATGGGCACCTGGTCCAGGTCGAAGATGTGCAGGTAGAACGGCTCCGTCATCGCCGCGTCGAAGGTGAAGCGGATGTCGGCTTCTGTCCAGTTATCCGCCAGACCTGGGTCGAAGCTCAGCAACTGAAGGTCGCGCGGGCCCGTGTAGTCGGGGTTGTTGATGTCGGTGTTGCCCGTGCTCACGCCGCCAACGGTGGCGTTCTGCGCGGCGCCCTGGAGGGTACGGCCTTGCACCTTGGCCTGGCGGTACCGCCCTCCGCTCTTCGAGAGCTGGGTCCGCACCGCGACCGACGGGTGTCCCGGCCAGGCAATCGTGCGCGTCTTGGTACCCTGGCCTGAGCGGCTCGGGAAGCTGGCGAGCGGTGCAACCGCGCTGCTGATTAGGGCCTGGTGTGCATCCACGGTCACGCAGGACGGCGCTGCCCCGGCCCCTGTGGTGGTGTGGTCCACGTAGACGGCCCCGTAGATGGTCGCCTCGCCGCCGAGGTCTACCTTCATCTCGTCCTCGCCCTCGATGACGAGCAGGCCGTGCCACTCGAAGTCCCCGCGCACCTGGAAGTCGCCCTCGACGATGAGCACGCCGTACCCCGTGGACGTGCCCGAGAAGGACGCATCACCCTGGACGCGCACGATGACGGGGTTGCCCACGCTGCCGAACGACGCGTTGGCGAAGGTCTGCGGCTGCGCGTAGTCGTTGGTGATCGCGCCCTTGGCCTCCGTCACGAGCGCGTCCATGGAGCCGTTGAGGCTCTGCACGATGTCCGTGTCATCGCTGACGCCGCGCACAAGCGTGCGTGTGTTGTTGGTGAGCGCGTCGCGGAAGGCCGTCTCCGTCCCCGCTGCCTGCGCCCACACCGCAGGCACGCGCGACCCAGCGAGGCCGTACCCCTCGTTGCGTGCGTCCTCCGAGAACGACGGCGTGTCCCGCCCGGAGATGAGCCAGTCCGTCCCGGTGAGCTTCACGTCGGCCACGTCGGCGTTGAGCGTCAGCGCCGCCGGAAGCGTCGCCAGCCGCGCCATCATGCGGTACACGTCGAACGAGGTCGTATCGACGGTGCCCGTTGAGGCGACGACGACCGGACCTGCGGGGGCACCCCCCGCCGCCGCCTTGAAGGAGGCTCCATCGACCGCGGCGGGCGCGATGCTGCTGCGCCAGCCGTCGAAGTCGCGGTGGACCTGGCTGATGGCCAGTTCGAGGCCGTTGTTGGCTACGCGTTGCGCCAGCTGTTCCTGCTCGGTGAGGCGGGAGTCGGCGGCGATCTCGCTACCGGCGCTGTACGTGCCCGCCGCGAAGGTCGCGAAGAGCACGCCTGCGGCGGCAACGGCGAGGAAGGCTACTTTGTTCATGGGAGGATCGGGGTGGTTGTCCGTTCAGATCGTAACGGCGGGGCGACCTGGATACGGGGAAGGCTATCGTTCCACTACCACAGGCAAAGGCCCGGCCAAACGAGACCCGGAGTGAGACTAGACGCGAGCCACAGCACGCCAGCGTTCCCTGAATGAGACGTGATCTGAGAAGTCTCTGAAGCCGTCTCAGGGTGAAACCGGACCACCGTAGCGCTTTGGAACGCGCGGGCCTGTGTTGTACCAAGACCGCCATCCAGCAGACGCGTAGGCCGCCGCACGCAGGCCGAATGCACCCCCTACCCGCTCGCCTTGCGGTACCTGATTGTTGGCGCTCCGCCTCGCCTGCGGATGCGCCTATTCGACGCGGCGCAGCGGCTCTCCGTCGACCGCCGCAGCGAAGGTGTAGCGGCGGCCATCGGCGTAGGTCCACACCTCACGCTGCCCGCCGCCGGGCGGTAGCTCGCGCGCGATGTCGGCAGGCGGGCCCTGCCGCACCCAGAGGCGGCCTCGGTCGGTCTGGTAGCCGTCGAGGAGCCCGTTGGGGGTCGTGCGGAAGCGGACGGCGGCCTCGTCCACGCGGGCGTAGAACTCGGCCATGAGCTCGTTGAAGGGCGTCCCTGGCGACGGGTCGCGCTCCGCCCAGAAGGCCGCGAGCTGCTCCCACTTCCGCGCCCCCCGCGCCCGCTCCAGCGGCCGCACCTCGTCCTCAACGGCGATGGCTCGTAGCGCATCCACCGCCACGCGCTCGTCCTGCATCGACGCCGGTCGGCGCGGCCACACCACATCAACGGGGTAGGCCAGCGGCGGCACGTCCGTTCCAGGCAGCGCGACCTCGATGGTGTAGGTCCCTTCCTCGAACGCGGTCATGCTGAACGTGCCGAGCCGCACCGGATGGTCGGCCGGAGCCGCCTGGAAAGCGAGCTGCCCAGGCTCCACGCCGAACCGAGCCGGGTCGAGACCCAGCGTCGCGGGGAGCGCGGCTAGCGGCTGCGTGTCGGACCGCACGGCGTGTCCAGCCTCGTTGCGAATCGTGAACTGCACCGTGGTGGCTCCGGCCGGGGCGTGGAGCGGCACCACGAGCGTAGCCGGTCGGTCGAAGGGCACCGCGCCGCCCTGCGCGACGAGCCGGAATGAGAGCGCCGCGCGCTCCTGCGCCGTGGGCTGCTCCACCACGAACGGTCGGCCGATGCCGGGCTGCTCGTAATCCGGGACGTGCCCGAGCGTGCCTCCGAGTTCGGCGTTCACGCTGCCGCGCGCGGTCTGGAGCGCGAGGAAATAGCGCGGGAAGTCGCCCGCGCCCCACGGCACGCCGAAGAGCAGGACCGCGCGCCGCGTGGCGTCCTGCGTCGCTGCGTAGTCGTCGGCGAGCGCGGTCGTGTAGAGCTGCCCGGCCGCCACGGTCGCCACGTTGCCCTCGACGGTGGCGATGGCTTTGGCGTCGGCCTCGTAGCGCCCGTCGGCGCGCTGCGCGAAGGCGAGGCGCGGATACGGCACGCTTACGGCAAACAGCAACGCCGTACCGTTGCTCGCTGGGACGGCGAGCGTCTCGTGCTGCACCGGCGGCGGCGCGAAGGCCCACCCGGCAGCGTCCTGGGCTGGCGCGGGACGTGCCAGCCAAAGCGCAACACCGAGACAGAGGACGTAGTGCGTGTTGCGTGTTGCCTGTTGGGCTCGATCCAATACGCAACACGCAACACGTAACACAGCTCGTGCGACCATACCTCGCCTACAACTCGAAACCCAGCGACGGGTCATAGTGCCGGAGTACGTCCACGAGGAGGCGCACGCCGAAGCCGGTGCCGCCCTTCGGGGCATACGGGCGCGTCTCGCCGATGAAGGCCGGGCCCGCGATGTCGAGATGGACCCACGGGTAGCCGTCCGGGTAGCCGGTGAAGTGCTCGAGGAACTTCGCAGCCGTGACGGTCCCCGCCTCGCGGCCTCCGACGTTCTTGCGGTCGGCGACGTCGCTCCGGAGCTGCTCGGCGAAGAAGTCGTACATCGGCAGCGGCGCGACGAGGTCGCCGGTGCGGCGGCCCGCTTCGAGGAACGCGTCGAGGCGGTCGGCGGCCCCGTCGGTGGCGCTCGTGAGGACGGCCCCGACCTTCGTGCCGAGCGCCACGACGGCCGCGCCGGTGAGCGTGGCGACCGAGACGCAGAACGCGGGGTCGTAGCGCTTGGCGTAGCTGAGCGCGTCGGCGAGCAGCATGCGGCCCTCGGCGTCAGTGTTGAGCACCTCCACGGTCGAGCCGTCGTGCATCGTCACCACATCGCCGGGGACGTAGGCGCGGCCACCGGGGCGATTGTCCGTCGAGGGCACGAGGCCGATGACGTGCAGCGGCAGCCCGAGCCGCGCCACCGCCGCCATCGTGCCGACGACGGCCCCGCCGCCCGCCATGTCGGCCTTCATCTTGTCCATCGAGTCCTTCGTCGGCTTGAGCGAGAGCCCGCCGGTGTCGAACGTGACCGCCTTGCCCACGAGCACGATCGGCTTCTCGTTGTGCGCATCCTTCGGCTTGTGCTCCATCACGATGAACGCGGGCGGGTCGAGGCTGCCGCGGTTGACGGCAAGGAGCCCGCCCATGCCCTCCTTCTCGATCTGCTTCTTCGACCACACATCGACCTTAAACCCGTAGGCCTTCCCGAGCGCCTTCGCCTCGGCCCCGAGCGTCTCGGCGGTGAGGTCGGCCGCGACCGTGTTGACGAGGTCGCGGGCGACGCACGCCGCCTCGGCGGTGACGAGGGCGCGCTCGGCGGCGTGGCGCACCGGCTCGTCCTCGCGCTCCGTGACGAGCGTGAGCGTCTCGATCTCAGGGACAGGCTCGCCGGAGGTGCGGTAGCGTTCGTAGCGGTAGCTCCCCAGCACGAAACCCTCAACGAGGGCCGCCGCCGCGTCGGAGCCGCGCCCCGGCGGCAGCACGATCCCGACGCGCGTCGCCTTGAGCTTTCGCGCCAGTGCTCCGCCCCGCCCCGCCGCACGGCGCAGCCGCTCGTCTTCGTCGTCGGGCCCGGTACCGGTGCTACCGGGCTGGCCGAGGCCGCAGAGCGCAAATCGGTCGGCGGAACGCGCGGGTGGGTAGAACACGACGGGGTCGGTGCCCCGGTCGGCGTCCTCGGCGGCGCGGGCGTAGGCGTCCCCGAAGGCCGCGCGCAGCGGCAGCTCGGCCTCGGCCGGGTCGTCGGGGACGATGAGGAGGTCGGCTTCGAGCGTGGCCGGGTCGGCGTGAACGACGGTGAGGGTCATAGCAAGAGACGGGAAAACGGGGAGAAGAAGAAACGGAGAGGGCGAGCGGAGCACGAGACCTCGCCGTCTCGTCACTTCCCCGTCTCGCCGGCTCCTGCTAGTCGTCGCCGCGCATCGCCTGGAGCAGCGCCATGGCATCGGCCGAGAGCGTGTCCGAGGCTTCGAACTGCTCGGGTGCTCCGGTGAGGTGCTGGGGGGCGGCGTTCACGACGCGCTTGATCGTTGCGTGCAGTTCGCCGTGCCGGACGAACGCCCCCGCCGCGTTGGGGTGGCCGCCGCCACCGAAGCGCCCCGCCCAGCCGTTGATCGGGCAGTCGCCCTTCGAGCGGAACGACGCCTTCACGCCGCCCTTCACCTCGCGGAAGATGACCGCCGCCTGCACGCCGTCGAGGCCGAGCGCGTACTGCACGAACGGCTCGGATGCCTCCATCGGCGCGCCCGTCTCGTCGAGCATCTGCTGAGCGACGTAGAGCGTGGCCAGGCGGCCGTCGTAGTGCGTGCGGATGGTCTTGAGCGCGAGGCTGAGCAGGCGCAGGTCCTCCCGCTGGTAGCCGTCGAAGATGGCGATGTGGATGGGCTCAGAGCCGATCTGGCCGCGCTCCATCAGCTCGGCCACGATGCGGTGCGTGCTCGGCCGTGTAGCTCCATAGCGGAAGGAGCCCGTGTCAGTCACGATGCCCGTGTAGAGCGCCGTCGCGATGCCGGTGTCGATGGCGCTCGCGTCGTGCGCCGCGATGAGGTCGTAGATCAGCTCCGCCGTCGAGGCTGACTCGGTGCGGACGTAGGTGTGGTCGAACCAGCGCTCCGGCTTCGGGTGATGGTCGATGAGCACCTTCGTGGCCGTCGCGCCCTGGACGCTGTTGCCCATCCAGCCGAGCCGCTGCTTGGCGTTGGCGTCCACGACCGCGATCACGTCCGCCTCGGCGACCGCCGCCGCGTGCGCCATGTCGCCCGTGTCGAACTGGACGACCTCGCCGAGTTCGTCGAGTAGCCAGCCCATGTTGCTCGGGGGCACGTCGGGGTTGAAGCAGTGGACGGTCTTGCCGAGGCCGCGCAGGAAGAGGGCGAGCCCGAGCGTCGAGCCCAGCGCGTCGCCGTCGGGGCGCAGGTGGGAGGTGATCACGACCCGCTCGGCGGCGAGCAGCGCGTCGCGGACTGCGGCGAGATCGTCAGGAATGGAAGCGGGCACAGGCATGAAGGGGGCAGCATTCGAGGGAGATGGAAAGGTACGTGCGCGGCCTCGTGGCGGTCCTCTCACCTACCAGCTTCCGCCTGCGCCGCCGCCGCCGAAGCCACCGCCGCCCCCACCGAAGCCGCCAAAGCCACCGCCGCCGAATCCGCCACCGCCGTAGCCACCGCCGCCCCAGCCGCCGGGGATGAAGACCACCCCGCCGCGCGACCGCCGCCGACGCCCGCCCGACGAGCCGCCCCCTGACTTGTTGAGCAACGCGCTGATGATGAAGTAGAGCAGGATCACGACGAGGTAGATCAGCGCCTCGTTGACGCCGTCGTTGGCCGGGGCCTGCGGCAGCGGCTCAAACTCGCCCTCGGCCGTCGCCTGGATCGCATCGACGGCCTGCTGGAGCCCGCCGTAGAAGTCGCCCTGCCGGAACGCGGGGAGGATGACGCCCCGTACGATGCGCCCGGCGAGCGCGTCTGGAACAAGCCCTTCGAGCCCGAAGCCCGTCGCGATAAAGACCTGCCGTGTGTCCTGCACGACGAGCAGCACCGCGCCGTTGTCCACGTCGCCGCGCCCGACGCCCCACGCCTGACCCAGCTCGGTGGCGTACATCCCCGGGTCCCCCCCCCCGATGTCGGGCAGGATCACGACCACGATCTGCGTCGAGGTGCGCTGGGCGTACGCCGCGAGGTCCTGGCTGAGCGCCCGCCGCTCGGCAGGGCTGAGGAGGCTCGCCTGGTCCGTCACCCACTGCCCCGTCGGCGCGATCACATCGAGGGCTTGGGCGTGCGTCCCCATAGGGACGAGAAGCAGCACCAGCCAGCAGAAAACTCGGACGCGCACAGAGCTACCCGTCAGCGAATACGCCCGGCGAGCGCACCCACCAAGGACAAAGGACCAAAAACAGAGGACGCGCGGCTTGCCGCGCTAGTCGAAGCTCACCTCGGGCGCGTCCTCGGCCCCGGCGTCCGCCTCGAACGGCGTTCGGCGGTCGAAATTGAAGATGCCCGCGATGATCGCCGTTGGCATACGGCGGACCTGCTGGTTGTAGTCGGTGACGACCTCGTTGTAGCGCTGGCGGGCGACCGAGATGCGGTTCTCGGTGCCTTCGAGCTGCACCTGGAGGTCGCGGAAGGCCTCCGTGGCGCCGAGTTCGGGGTAGTCCTCGCGGACCGCGTTGATGAGCGCGCCCGTGGCGGCCCCGAGTTGCTGCTGCGCGCCGAGGTAGGCCTCGACGGCCTGCGGGTTGTTGAGATCCTCAGCGGTGAGCGTCACGTTGACGGCGCGAGTGCGGGCCTCGGTGACCTGCGTGAGCGTCTCCTGCTCGAAATCAGCCGCGCCCTCGACCGTGGCGACCAGATTGGGAATGAGGTCGGCGCGGCGCTGATACTGGCTTTCGACGTTCGCCCACGCCTCGTTGACGCCTTCGTCGGCACCCACGAGCGAGTTGTAGGCCCCGCAGCCGACGCAGCCGCCGAAGCCGAGGATGAGAACGATCACGAGAAGGACGATGGCTCCGGTGCTACGCATGGGTCGGAAGGCTGGAGAGGGGGGTCGGTGGACGAGAGCGATCCGGCAATCTGGCCGTGTGTAGCCATGCCAGACGGGGTGGCACGGCTCAATCTACGGAGCCGCCCCCCTTCGGATGCGCACCCGCACCCCGGCAGGGCTCACGTTCAGTCCGCAGAATCTTCGCTTGCCGTCCTAACGAACACCCTCTACTCTCGCGTCGCTCCGACGCCTCGGGCGTCTCGCTATCCACCCATTCCCTCCTCCATGCTTCGACGCATCCTTGTCCTGGCGCTGCTCGCGCTTCCCGTCACCGCCCTCGCGCAGAACGCCGCGCCTGCAGGCTCCGCCTCCACGTTGCCCACGACCAAGGGCGGCTCTCAATTCACCGGCACCGCCAGCTTCGCCAGCGTAGGCGGCACGGCCTTCGACGACGACGAGGTTGGCCGCCTCAACACCACGATCATCGACCTCAGCGGTGGCTACTTTGTCGCGAGCGGTGTCTCGCTCGGTGGCATCTTTCTCGGGCGCAGCGATAACCAGGACGGCCTGACGATCTCGACGTTCGGGATCGGCCCCGAGGTGACGCTCTTCCTGCCCATCGGTAACAAGGACGTCTACCCGTTCATCTCCGCCGCGGGGCTGCTCGTGAACGTGAGCGCTGCCCAGGACGGCCAGAGCGACTCCATCAACGGCACGGCGTTCCAGGTAGCTGGGGGCCTCACCTACATGCTCACCCCCAGCGTGGGCATCACGGCGGAAGGCTACTACCTCGGCGAGCAGGTCAATCCCGACGAGGGCGACCGGATCGAGACGAACACGCTCGGCGTGCGCGGCGGCCTCACTGTCTTCCTCCGATAGGTGGCCCAGGATACGATGGCTGCGCAGACGCGCTGCGTGGGTCGGGAAGACGCGCAAGGGAGGCCTCTGTGGTAGCGCGGTAAGACGAAGCAGGCGCCGCCCCTCCACAGGCTCGACGGGCATGTTCGGCTACCTCCGCGCCGGGAATCGTTCCCACTGCGCAGCATCTGCTGCATCTGTTGGCGCGTTGGCCCGTAGATTCGCCCCAACGTCCCCGTTCACCCGCCCTGTGCCGCGCTGTGGATTTCATCACGCCGCTGCTCTTCGTACTCG
>JBCDFO010000158.1:0-10107 GCA_039177895.1 Bacteroidota bacterium | reverse complement strand
CTGAACCTTCGCTAGGCCCTCGCGTAGCTTTTTGCTCTGCTCTGTCCACCCTCTCCCCAGCCGCACCATGGCAGGCTACCCCTTCGACGCCATCGAACCGAAATGGCAGGCGTACTGGGACGCCCACGAGACGTACCGCACCCCCGGCCCTGGCGACCCCGGCTTCGACGCCACGAAGCCGAAGTACTATGTCCTCGACATGTTTCCCTACCCCTCGGGCGCGGGGCTGCACGTCGGCCACCCGGAGGGCTACACGGCCACCGACATCCTCGCGCGCGTGCGGCGGATGCAGGGCTTCAACGTGCTCCATCCCATCGGCTGGGACGCGTTCGGGCTGCCCGCCGAGCAGTATGCCATCAAGACGGGCACGCACCCCCGGCAGACGACCGAGCAGAACGTCGCGCGCTTCCGCGAGCAGCTGAAGTCGCTCGGCTTCTCGTACGACTGGTCCCGCGAGGTCGACACGACGGACCCGGACTACTACAAGTGGACGCAGTGGATCTTTCTGAAGCTCTACGAGCGCGGGCTGGCCTACCAGGCCGAGGTGCCGGTCAACTGGTGCCCCGAGCTCGGCACGGTGCTGGCGAATGAGGAGGTGATCGACGGCAAGAGCGAAGTGGGCGGCTATCCGGTCATCCAGCGGCCGATGCGGCAGTGGATGCTCAAGATCACCGAGTACGCCGACCGCCTGCTTGCAGACCTGGAGGACCTCGACTGGCCCGAGCACATCAAGAAGATGCAGCGCGACTGGATCGGCAAGTCCGAGGGCGCGGAGGTCGACTTCCGCGTCGCGGGTGCGCCCGACAAGGTGCTGCGTGTCTACACGACCCGTCCCGACACGCTCTTTGGCGCGACGTACATGGTCCTCGCGCCCGAGCACCCGCTCGTGGACGAGGTCACCTCGAAAGACCAGCAGACGGCCGTCGAGGCCTACATCGCTGAGACGAAGCGCAAGTCCGAGCGCGACCGCATGGAGGCGAAGCAGAAGACGGGCGTCTTCACGGGCGGCCACGCGGTCAACCCCGTCAGCGGCACGCACGTCCCGATCTGGATCGCTGACTACGTGCTGGCGTCCTACGGCACTGGCGCGATCATGGCCGTCCCCGCGCACGACGAGCGCGACTTCGAGTTCGCGCAGACCTTCCAACTGCCCATCCGTGAGGTGGTCGCAGGCGGGACGAAGGACGAGCGCGGCCTCCTCGCCGAAGCCTACACCGGCGACGGCAAGCACGTCAACTCCGACTCGTCGGACCGCCCCGTGAGCCGCATCGCCAAGCGCGGCGTCAACATCAACGGGCTCGACAAGGTCGAGGCCATCGCCACGATCACGGCGTGGCTCGAAGACAACGGCGTCGGGCGCGCGCAGACCAACTACAAGCTGCGCGACTGGCTCTTCAGCCGCCAGCGCTACTGGGGCGAGCCGTTCCCGGTCGTCTTCACCGACGTTGGCGCGGACGGCGTCGGCCGCCCGCACCCGCTCACGCCCGCCGACCTCCCGCTGACACTCCCCGAGGTCGAGTCCTACCAGCCGACCGGTACAGGCCTCAGCCCGCTTGCGGCCATCACCGACTGGGTCGAGACGACCTACGACGGCCAGCCCGCGATGCGCGAGACGAACACGATGCCGCAGTGGGCGGGGTCGTGCTGGTACTACCTCCGCTACCTCGACCCCGACAACCCCGAAGCGCTCGTCGACCAGGCGAAGGAGAACTACTGGATGCCGGTCGACCTGTATGTGGGCGGCGCAGAGCATGCGGTGCTGCACCTGCTCTATGCGCGCTTCTGGCATAAGGTGCTCTACGACGCGGGCGTCGTGTCCACGAAGGAGCCGTTCCAGCGGCTCGTCAACCAGGGCATGATCCTCGGCGAGATGGAGTACACCGCCTACCGCGACAGCGCTGGGAACTGGGTGTCGCCCGGCGACCGGGCCGTGGACGCCTCCGGCGATGGCGCGCTGCCCAAGTTCGAGGCCGTCAAGCTCACCGACGACCAAGTCACGAAGCAAGGCAGCGAGTTTGTCCTCGCCGCCGACCCGTCGATCTCCGTCGAGGCGCGCTCGCACAAGATGTCGAAGTCGCGCGGCAACGTGGTCAACCCCGACGACATCGTGCAGGCCTACGGCGCGGACTCGCTGCGGCTCTATGAGATGTTTATGGGCCCGCTGGAGCAGGTCAAGCCCTGGAGCACGCGCGGCGTCGAGGGCGTCCACCGCTTCCTCGCGCGCGCCTATCGTCTGCTGCTTAACGAAGAGACGGGTGCCCTCGACAACTCCGTGGTCGACCGCGCCCTCACCAAGGACGAGAAGCGGACGCTGCACAGCACCATCCAGCGCGTCACGGATGACGTGGACGGCCTGCGCTTCAACACGGCCATCGCGGCGATGATGGAGTTCGTCAACGCGGCCAACAAGTGGGACACGGTCCCGCGCGAGGCCGCCGAGGCGTTCACGCTGCTGCTGGCTCCCTTCGCGCCGCACCTCGGCGAGGAGCTGTGGGCCGCGCTCGGGCACGCCGAGAGCCTGACGTATGCGCCGTGGCCGGAATATGACCCCGCCGCGCTCGTGGAGGACGAGGTCGAGATCGCGATCCAGGTCAACGGCAAGGTGCGCGGCACCGCGACCGTCGCAAAGGACGCCTCGAAGGACGAGGTCCTCGCCGCCGCCCGCGCCGTGGAGAACGTCCAGCGCTACCTCGACGAGGGCACCGTCCGCAAGGAGATCGTGGTGGCCGGTCGGCTGGTGAACTTCGTGGTGAAGTAGCTCAGGGCGGCACCCAGGGCACCCCCCGTTTGACGCGCCTGGACGGCGGTCAAACTGTCCCCCTCAGGCCTGAGGGGGACAGTCCGAGGAGCGGAGTTCGATAGAACGGAGGCGACGTAGGACGGGGGGTGCGTAGAGGCTAGCGCAGCCTAACAGTCTGGACCGGCAACGGTACCGGCTTCAATACTCCAAGGCTACCACTTCCTACTTCTCGCTTCGAACTTCTGCCTTCCCATGGACCGCGCTCAAGCTCAGGCCAACCTCCTGCTCAAAATCCGCACGGGCTCGCAGCTCTACGGTACCGCGCGGCCCGACTCCGACGAAGACTTCGCGGGCGTCTTTGCGCCGCTCGGACCATGGGTCTACGGGATGCGCCGCGTCGAGCAAGTTGACTGCGGGCACGTCGCGAAGGACGCCGCGGGCAAGAACACCGCCGAGGCCGTCGACTTCACGGCCTACGAGGTGCGCAAGTTTGCCCGCCTCGCGCTCGACAACAACCCCAACGTCCTCGAACTGCTCTTCGCCGACGCGCCCAACGTCGTCCACGTGACGCCGCTCGGGCAGCGGCTCCTCGACGCGCACGGCCTCTTCCCGCACCGCGGCCTCGTGAAGCGCTTCGTCGGCTACGCCACGAGCCAGCGTCACAAGATGCGCATCCGCGTCCAGCACTACAGCGCGCTCACCGATGCCCTTGCCTGGCTCGACGAGCAGCACGCCGCCAACCCGTCGATCTCGCTCGCCGAGGTGAAGGGCCACCGCGACGCGCTCCACCAGAAGCCGCCGCCCGGCTTTGCCTGGAAGGCCAGCCACGCGCAGGTCGGCGACCAGTCGTACGGCTACCACGAGAAGGTCAAGAACGTCCGCAAGAAGGTCGGCGCGCGCCTCGCCTCTGCGACCAACCGCACGGTGCTCTTCGAGCGCCACGGCTTCGATGTGAAATTCGCCAGCCATCTCATCCGGCTGCTCCTGGAGTGCCGCGAACTCGTGCAGACGGGCACGCTCGTCTTCCCGCTCGCCTACGCCGACGAGTTGCGCGCCATCCGCGAGGGCGGACTCACGATGCCCGAGATCGAGGCACGCGCCACGGCCATCGAGGACGAGATCCGTGCCATCGCCGACTCGCCGCTGCGCTCGAAGACGGCGTTCGAGGAGGTAGACACGCTCGTGCAGGGCATCGTCCGCGACCATCTGGAAGGAGCGGTGTGACGCTGGGTCGCCGGGTTGACGAACTTGCGGGCGTCCGCTTCCCTCCTGTGACCCCTCCTCCTGCCATGCGTATTCGCCGTATCGCTGTCTTTTGTGGCTCTAAGTCTGGGAGCGACCCGGCGTACGCCAAGGCCGCGCACGTCTTCGGACGACTCGCGGCGGAGCGTGGCATTGGCCTCGTGACGGGCGGCGGGCACGTCGGGCTGATGGGCGTGGTGGCGGACGCGGCGCTCGCGGCAGGCGGCGAGGTGATCGGTGTGATCCCGCACGGGCTGGTCGTCCGCGAGGTGGCGCACGAGGGGCTGACCGACCTCGTCGTGGTCAACTCGATGCACGAGCGCAAAGCCAAGATGGCCGACCTCGTAGATGCCTTCGTGGCACTACCGGGCGGCATCGGGACGCTGGAGGAACTGTTCGAGGCGTGGACGTGGTCGGCGCTCGGCATCAACGCCGACGAGACCGGACGCACCAAGCCCATCGGGCTGCTCAACGCCGCGGGCTACTACGACGACCTCCTCGCGTTCGTCCACCGCAGCCTCGCCGACGGCTTCGTGCGGCCCCGCCAGCGCGTGCTCCTCGTGGACGCCACCCGCCCCGAGTCGCTGCTCGACAAGCTCACCGTGGCCGATGCGCCCATCGTGGAGCAATGGCTCACCCGAGACGAGTCGTAGGATGCACGTCGAGTCATGGCGCAGCCGCCTGCGCCGGTGGGCGTTCAACTTCTTCCCCGCCTACCGGGGCACCGGCGCACGCTTCGCCTACCTCGACGACGACTGGCGCGAGGTCCACATCCGGCTGCCGCTCTCGTGGCGAACGCGCAACTACGTCGGGTCGATCTTCGGCGGGAGCATGTATGCTGCCGTCGATCCGATCTACATGGTGATGCTCATCAACGTGCTCGGGACGGAGTACGTCGTCTGGGACAAGGCCGCCACGATCCGCTTCCGCAAGCCAGGGCGGACGACCCTCCACGCCACGTTCCGCCTCACGGACACCGATCTCGATGCCATCCGTGACGCGACGGCCTCCGGCGAGCCGTACGACGCGACGTTCACCGTGGACCTCGTCGATGGCGACGGTACCGTGCATGCGGAGGTGGAGAAGGTGATCTACATTCGCCGCAAGAAATCCGAGATCGGAGCGTAAGCCTCGCGTTGGTGACCTCCTCCCCGGTTCTCCGCTTTCCTGGCCCTTTGATTTGAGATCCATGCGCCTACTCACGCTTACGCTCGCTCTCCTCCTCGTTGGCTGCGATTCGTCCTACTCCGACGCGGAGGAGCCGAGCGATACCACCGCACCGGTGATCACGCTGGTCGGGGCCAACCCGCTCATGCTGGACTTCGGCACGGCCTACGTGGAGCCCGGAGCCACGGCCCAGGACGACACCGACGGCGACCTCACCGCCGCCATCGAGATCGACGCCATGGAGGTCGATGCGCTTGTCGAAGGCACCTATACCGTTCGCTACAGCGTGACCGACGCAGCGGGCAACGCAGCGGCGGCGACGCGCACCGTGACCGTCGGCGAGCCGCCCGCGCTCGGGGTCGCCACCTACGAGGTGACGTTCGTGTCTACCTGGAGCGCTGCGACCCACCCCGCTGACTTTCCCTCGAACGCGCACTTCTCGCAACTTGTCGGAGCCGCGCACGCGCCCGACGTGGCGCTCTTCGAAGTCGGCGCAACGGCCACTGAGGGCATCCGGCTGATGGCGGAGAAAGGGCAGAATGCCGTGCTTCAGGGCGAGGTGGAAGCGCTCAGCGGGAACGTCACGTTCATCAGCGGCCCGGCGCTCGCGGACTCGCCGGACGAGGACATGCTCACCTTCACGGCGGACGGGGACGCGGGCCACATCGCCCTCACGCTCGTCTCGATGGTCGCGCCGAGTCCCGACTGGTTCATCGGGGTGGACGGGCTGGCCCTCGTCGAGAACAGCCAATGGATCGACACGGCGACCGTGGAGTTGGTGGTCTACGACGCCGGCACCGACAGCGGCCAGAGCTACCGCGCCGCCAACGACCCTACGTCGCCCCGCGAAGCCATCTCCGAGAGCGACCACGCCTACTTCGCCGACGACCGCCGCATCGTCGGCACCCTCACGCTTCGCCGCCTGCCCTGAGCCTCATGCCACCAGAGAGCCCTGCCGAGCCGCTCGACGTTCTCGCCCTCGCGGCCCATCCCGACGACGTCGAGCTGTGCGCGGGCGGGACGATGTGCGTGCTCGCGCAGCAGGGCTACCGGACCGGCATCGTCGACTTCACGCGCGGCGAGCTCGGCTCGCGAGGCACGCCGGAGCTACGGCTTGAAGAAGCCACGCGCGCAGGCGAGATCCTAGGCTTGAGTGCCCGGCACAACCTCGGCCTGCCCGACGGCGATATCCAGAACACGAAGGCCAACCAGACTGAGATCGCGCGCTACGTCCGCTGCTACCGCCCGAAGATCGTCCTGCTCAACTCGCCACCCGGCCACGTCCGCCACCCCGACCACGGCGACGCCGCCCAGCTGAGCATCGACGCACTCTTCTACAGCGGGCTCCGCAAGCTGGAAACGACAGACCCAGAGACGGGAGAGAACCAAGAGCCCTGGCGTCCGCACCACGTTCTGCACTACATGCAGGCCATCGAGTTCACGCCAACCTTTGTGGTGGACGTAACGAGCGTGTGGGACCAGCGCAGGGCGGCGCTCCAGGCGTTCGCCTCGCAGTTCCACAACCCCAACTATGAGGCCGAGGACGACGAGCCGGAGACGTTCGTCTCAAATCCCGGCTTCTTCCGCTGGGTGGAGGCACGGGCGCGCGTCTACGGCTACCGCATCGGCGCGACCTACGGCGAGCCGCTGCTCTACCGCCACGGTCCCGTCGGCGTCACCGACCTCATGCAGGCCCTCGACCGCGAACGGACGTACCGCTGAGGCAAGCAACGAGCGCGGAGCCTCTTGACACTACAGGGACTCCTCGACGTGCTTCTTCGCCGACAGCCGACAGGCCGCTACGCGAGTTGTTGCTGGTACTGATCGAAGAGCACAGACTGCGCCTCGAACACCCACTGGTCCATGACCACCTGCGGACGCAGACCGAGCTCCTGCGCGACGCGGCGCGCCTCGGTGCGGCTCCACCGGGCGACCTGGTCGAGCTTGATCACGTCGAGCGCGTAGAGCTGCTGCTGGACATCCTCGTCGATGCCCGAGATCACGGTGAGGTCGTCGGCCCCGTCGGGGCGCGCGGGAGCCTGGGGCTCCGGCGCAGGTACGCTGGCTGCGGGCACGCTGGGCGCAGGCTCCGGCGGCGCGGGGGCACTGGGCACAGAGACACTGGGCACCGGCGCCGCAGGCTCGGAGGCTGACGGACTCGGCGCTGGGGTCGCAGGCGCGGCGGGCGGGGGCGTGCTCGTGAGGCTGGCGAACGAGGCGAACGTGGGCAGCGGCGCGTCGGGCGTGGAGGAGTCGCCGGAGGGGCCGTCGAAGGACGCCGCGTCAACCGGCGTGGGATCCTCAGGCGTAACCTCGGCTCCGGTGACGTCGGCGCTGCTGACATCGGCAGCGAAGTCGAAGGACTGCCACTCGAGCCCGCTGCTGGCCGGAGCCTCGGGCTCGGCGACCGGCGTCGTGTCTACAAACGTGGCATCTGCGGGCTCCGGCGCGGCCGGTGCCGAATCCGCGATGGGCGTGATGGGCGCGGGCTCAGCGGGAGCGGCAGCCTGCGGAGCGGAGCCTGCCGTGAGCATGCGCGGCCCGGCGCTCTGGCCTTCGGGCAGCGCGTCGTGGGTCTTCCAGAACGAGTCGAGCGCGCCCGCAAGCTGGTGGCGCAACTCGTCCAGTTCCTGGTTGCGCCGCTCGATCTCGTGGTGCAGTTCGCTGCGGAGGCCGTCCACCTTGCGGTCGTTCGTCTCGATGTGCAGCTTCACGTCGTCCATCTGCTGAGAGAGCTGCGCGTGCTGGATGCGCTGCTCCTGCTGCTGCTGCTGGTAGAGCTCCTCGATCCGCTGGCGGATCTTGGTCACCTGCTCTTCTTTCTGGCGCAGGACCTCTTTCTGCGAGACGGGCGCAGCCGAAGTGGCACCTCCGGCCTCTTCCGCGCGGCGAGCCCGGACGTAGAGGAACGCGATCACGCCGCCGAGCGCAACGGCCAGCACGATCACGGCAATGAGGATGAGGAAGGTCGAGTTGAGGGCGGGCATGGTAAGCGTGGGCGGACGCGAGGGTGAAACGAGAAGCCGCGAGGCTGGAACGCTAGAGGCTAGAACGTGAGGGTGCGCGGGCTAGGACACCGGCTGTGTGTCGGCGGGCACGGAGGCCCGGCGGACGAGGGCAGCCGGGCCGGCCGTGGACTCGATGCGGAGGAGGTCGGACGGCAGGCCCGCGCTTTCGAGGAGGGCGTGGAGGAGGTCGGCGCGTGTGCGAGCCACCGAGGCCGACGGCGCGGTAATGACGAGATCGAGCGGCTCCTGGGCGGCGCTGAGGCGCTCGGCCAGCGCGACGGCAGCCGGGGCAAGCGTCTCGTCGATGGTCGGGGACTCGGGCGTGGGATACTGCTGCTGGACGGCGTCGAGGAAGCGAGCCGTGGCCTCGTTGAGCGGGTAGGCGTCCAGGTCGTCGACAAGCGTGAGGTAGTCAGGTGCGTAGGCCGTCGCGGTGGCCGTCGCGGGCGTCGGCGGCGCGGTCGTGAGCTGCACCGCCAGCATCGCCAGCGCCACGAGCAGCGCGACGCTCAGGGCTCCGATGAGTAGGATGGCACGGCTCGACAGCATGGGTCGGAACGAAGCGGGGCAGGGCATAACCGTAACCGGGGCGACAGCGAGGGCAGCGGCCCTCCTCGGCAGCACCCGGCCGCAGGGATAGCAGCGGGGGGAGCAAGACCTGTTCCAATCGGGCAGCGAGCGGCGCAACGGGCCTGTATCTTCGGTCCCGCGCCGAAATGGTCTGCTCCGCGCCCGCGAGGTGGTCTGCTCCGCGCCCGTCCCTGGTTCTCGTTGCACGGACCTCTTCCGTCGTGCCCGCCCCGCCTCGCCACATAGTCCTAGCTCCGTTACGGCGGCACCCTCGACAGGTGTGGTCGGCGGCCGTGCGGACGGTCGTTCTCTTGGTCGTGCTCGGCGCGGCCGGGGCCTTGTCGGGATGCGGCCCCTCCGACTCCGAGCGCGGGCAGCCCGCGACGGGCGAGGCTCTGCCCATGACCACAGCGACCTACGTCGGCGACGCCGCCTGCGCTTCGTGCCACGCCGACATCGCCGCCGACTACGCCGCCACCAACAAGACGCACGCGCTCACCCGCTTCGACGCTGCGACGGCCCCCGAGCGCTTCGACGCGGACGGCCGTAGCCCTGTCGTCTACAACGCGACGTTCGACCTGTCCTACCAAGCCTTCGTGCGCGGCGACACGCTCTACCAGCGCGAGTTCCGCCGCGACCCCGACGGCACGATCTCGCACGACCTCACCTACGCCGCCAGCCACGTCATCGGCTCCGGCCACGCGACGCGGTCCTACCTCATGACCGTCAAGACAGACGACGCGGCAGGGGGCGGCTACCTCACCGAGATGCCGCTCACGTGGTACGTCGAGCGGGAGCTCTGGGCGATGAGCCCAGGCTACACGAACGTGAACAACCGCTTCAACCGTGCCATCACGACGGAGTGCATCGCCTGCCACGCGGGCATGCCCGCGCCCTCGGACTTCACGATCAACCACTTCACCGACACCGACGGCGGCATCTCGTGCGAGCGCTGCCACGGCCCCGCCTCCGACCACATCGCAGCGTGGCAGGCCGACCCGACCGGACAAGCTGCTGGGCCAGATCCGACCATCGTCAACCCGGCGCACCTGAGCGTGGACCTGCAGTTGGACGTCTGCCAGCAGTGCCACCTCGAAGGGACGACCGTCTTCCAGCCGGGCGAGGACCCGCTGAGCTACCGCCCCGGCACGCCGCTGCGCGCGCACCGAACGGTCTTCGCCACGGCGAACAGTCTGGACCAGCCTGAGGCGTTCGGCATCGCCTCGCACGTGGTCCGGTTGCGGCTGAGCGCCTGCTTCACGGAGACGCAGGCCACGGCTGCTGCCGAGGGGACGCCGGGGATGACGTGCACGACCTGCCACGATCCGCATCGCCCCGAGGAGGCGCTGCCCGCCGACCACTACAACGCCTCCTGCCGCT
>JBCDFO010000157.1:0-10127 GCA_039177895.1 Bacteroidota bacterium | reverse complement strand
TCCGTCTCGACCTGTGCGATCACGTCGCCTGCGGAGACGCTGTCGCCCTCTTCAGCAAGCCACGCGACGAGGACGCCCTCCTCCATCGTGTCGCTCATCTTGGGCATTTCTACGGCAATGGCCATGGGAAGTCAGAAGTGTAGAGGTTAGAAGTGTAGAGGTGGGCTGAGCAGTGGATGCAGGAGTGGAAGTGCGAGACTGCAACGTACTTCTCACTTCCTACGTCTCCCTTCTCAGTTCACATACAGCACGCGCTTGGCCGCTGCGATGGTGTCGTCCACCGACGGCATCCAAGCCTCGATGAGGTTCTTCGCGTAGGGCGCAGGGACGTCTTTCGCCGTGACGCGCTCGATGGGGGCATCGAGGTAATCGAAGGCGCGCTGCTGGATCTGGAAGCCGACCTCCGAGGCGATGCCGCCGAAGGGCTGGCTCTCGTCCACGATCACGAGCCGGTTGGTCTTCTTGACCGAGTCGATGACGGCGTCGAACGGGAACGGGCGGATGGTGCGCGGGTCGATGACCGTCGCCTCGTAGCCCTGCTTGCTGAGTTCTTCGGCGGCCTCCATCGCGAGCCAGTATGACTTCGAGTGCGCCACGATGGTGAGGTCGTCGCCCTCGCGGGCGATGCGTGCCTCGCCGATGGGGATCGTGTAGTCGGCGGCGTCGGAGACCTCGCCCTTCATGCCGAACATCAGCTCCGACTCCATGAACAGCACGGGGTCGTCGTCGCGGATGGCGGATTTCAGGAGGCCCTTCGCATCGTCGGGGTTGGACGGCGCGACGATCTTGAGGCCGGGCACGTTGGCATAGAACGGCTCGGTCGAGTTCGAGTGCGTGGCAGCAAGCTGACCGGCCGCGCCGTTGCCCCCTCGGAACACAATCGGCACCTTGAGTTGGCCGCCCGACATGTAGCGCATCTTGGCGGCGTTCGAGACGATCTGGTCGAATGCCACGAAGGCGAAGTTCCACGTCATGAACTCAACGATGGGACGCAGGCCCATCATCGCCGCGCCGATGCCGAGGCCCGAGAAGCCGTTCTCCGAGATCGGCGTGTCGATGATGCGCTTCGGCCCGAACTGGTCGAGCATGCCCTGCGACACCTTGTACGCGCCGTTGTACTCAGCGACCTCCTCACCCATGAGGAAGACGTTCTCGTCGCGCTCCATCTCCTCGGTCATCGCCGCCCGGAGCGCCTCGCGGAATTGTAATTCGGCCATTGGCTGTTGGCTCTTAGCTGTTGGATTTGAAGATTGAAATGCGCGCTCGGAGCCAGTAGCCAGCAGCTATCGGCCAAGAGCCATCGCCGCTAGGAGATGAAAGGATAGTCCTCCTGCACGTACACGTCTTCGTACATCGTCTCGACAGGCGGGTACGGGCTGTTCTCAGCGAACTCGACCGAGGCCATCACCTCCTTCTTCACCTCCTCGTCGATGGTGTCGAGCGCGTCGTTGTCGGCGAGCTTGTGCTCCAGCATGTACGCTTTGAGGCGGACGATGGGGTCCTCGTCCTTCTTGGCCTCCATCTCTTCCTTGGTGCGGTACTTCTGCGGGTCCGACATCGAGTGGCCGCGGTAGCGGTAGGTCCGCATGTCGACCATGAACGGCTTGCCGGGGCGGCCGTCTTCGGCGCGCGCCTCCTCGGTGATGTCCTTCATAGCCTTGTAGACCGTGAAGACGTCCATGCCGTTGATGAGGACGCCCGCCATGTCGTAGGGGTAGCCCTGCTTGTAGAGGTCTACGCTGCCACGCGAGCGCTCGACGGAGGTGCCCATCGCGTACTGGTTGTTCTCGCAGATGAGGAGCACCGGGAGTTCGTAGAGCGCGGCGAGGTTGGCGGCCTCGTGGAAGCTGCCCTGGTTGATCGCGCCGTCGCCGAAGTAGGTCAGGCTGACGCCGCCCGTCTCCTTGTACTTGCACGCGAACGCGAGGCCGACGCCGACGGGGATCTGCCCGCCGACGATGCCGTGGCCGCCGTAGAAGTGCTTCGAGACATCGAAGAAGTGCATCGAGCCGCCCTTGCCGCGCGACGAGCCGTCGATCTTGCCGAAGAGCTCGGCCATGCAGGCGTTCGGGCTCATGCCACGCGCGAGGCCGAGGCCGTGGTCACGGTAGGCGGTGATGATTGGGTCGTCAGGGCGTGTCGCCCACACGGAGCCGGTGGAAACGGCCTCCTGCCCGATGTAGAGGTGGAGGAAGCCCGAGATCTTTTGCCGCCCGTACATCTGCGCCGCGCGCTCCTCGAAGCGGCGTTGCAGCAGCATGTTGCGGTACATGTCGAGCAGCGTATCGACCTCCAGGCCCAGTTCCTCGTGCGTGTAGGCGTCGACCTCCGTGTAGAAGCGGAAGTCGGCATCGCCGGGCGCGTTCATGACTTCCGCATGCCCGAGATTGAGGCTCTGCCCCTCGATGGGGCTCGGGTCGATGGGACTCGGCGCTCCGTCACCGCCTGCCTGGGACGCCACAGGAGCCTGCTTCGCGGTCGTGCGCTTGGCAGTCGTACGCTTGGCGGGAGCCTTCCGGGACGACGCCTTGCGCGCCGTGGTCTTCTTGGCCGTCGACTTGGTCGTCGCTGATTTGGACGTCGTCGCTTTGGTCGGGGCGGCCTTCTTTGCCGTGGAGGTCGTCTTCTTCTCTGCCATCGAGGGGCGGCGCTAGGTGGAAACCGGGACGAGGGGGACAAGCGCGCAGTGCACGCGAAGGAGCACACGCAGCCGTGCCCGAGATGTTCGCTCACAGCGAAGTCTAAATATACGCGGCGCGGCGCTTCGCTTTCGCCCGGCTCGGCAACCCGGTCCCACATACCGGGCGTGCTTCCGGAACCGTTTCCATGTAACCCGTACCGTCCCTCCTGCCTATTTTGCAGGTTCTCATCTCCTGCCCCGCTCTGCGCACCTGCGCCCTGTGCCCTCCACCGCCCCGTCCATCTCGACTCCCAGCCCGCCGTCGCCCTCCGACACCTCAGGCGAGCGGGCCCTCGTGGTCGTACCCACCTACAACGAGGCGGAGAACATCGAGCGGCTGCTCACGCACGTCTGCTCGCTGGAGATGCTCGAGTCCAGCGCGTCTTCAGAGGCGACGGCGTACGGCCCCGCCCTCGCCCGGCCCGTGACGTTTGAAGTGCTCGTGGTGGACGACGGGTCGCCTGACGGCACCGCCGACCTGGTGCGCCGCGTGCAGCGCCGTTTTCCAGACCAGGTGCACCTCGTCCAGCGCGCAGGGAAGCTCGGACTCGGCACCGCGTACGTACGGGGGTTCCGGTACGCTCTCGCGCACGGCTACGACTACGTCTGCGAGATGGACGCCGACTTCTCGCACAATCCGGACGACCTGCCGAAGCTCATCGGCGCGATCCAAGGCGGCGCGCACGTTGCTATCGGGAGCCGCTACGTTGGCGGCGTGCGGATCATGAACTGGCCGCTCTCGCGCCTCGTGCTTAGCTACGGGGCAGGCGTCTACACCCGCGCCATCACCGGCCTCCCGGTCCTCGACGTGACCGCGGGCTTCAAGTGCTTCCACCGCTGCGTGCTGGAGGCCATCGACCTCGACCGGGTGAAGTCGAACGGCTACTCGTTCCAGATCGAGCTGACGTACCGGGCGTGGCGGCAGGGCTTCAAGATCGCCGAGGTGCCCATCGTGTTCACCGAGCGCACGGAGGGTCAGAGCAAAATGAGCAAGGCCATCGTCCGCGAGGCGGCCTGGAAGGTGTGGGAACTGCGGATGCGGCAACTCGTCGGCAAGCTCTGAGGATGGATGATGGGCCCCCTTGGCTTGGCGATGTTCGATTGAGCCCCCCCTCCTACACCTCGAATCACGAATCCCAAATCACACCGCCATGATTCAGCGTCGCTCCGTGGGTATCGTCGGCACCGGCCACGTCGGGATGGCCGCCGCGTATGCCCTTTTCCTACAGCGCCTCGCCAGCGACCTCGTGCTCGTGGACCTTAACCGCGACCGCGCTGAGGGCGAAGCGATGGACCTTATGCACGCGCAGGCCCTCGTGGGCCGCGTGACCGTCCGCGCCGGGTCCTACGAAGACCTCGCCGACGCGCAGGTGATCGTCGTGACGGCGGGCGTGAGCCAGAAAGACCCGTCCGAGTCGCGCCTGGCGCTGCTGCGCCGCAACGCCGACGTGTTCGCTTCCATCGTGGCCGACCTCGACCGCCACGCGCCCAACGCGATCCTCGTCATCGCGACGAACCCGGTCGACGTGCTCACGGCGGTCACCATCGCGCAGTCGAGCCGGGATCCGCGCCGCGTCTTTGGGACGGGCACCACGCTCGACTCGGCCCGCTTCCGTGCGCTCCTCGGGAAGCACTATGGCGTCGATCCGCGCTCGGTGCACGGCTACATCCTCGGCGAGCACGGCGACTCCGAGGTGCCGATCTGGAGCAGCGTCACCATCGGGACGGAGCCGATCTACAAGCGCACCGTGCTTGGCCGCCCGTGGGACCAGCATGCCATGGATGCCCTCTTCGACGACGCGCGGCGGGCGGCGTACCACATCATCGCGAAGAAGAGTTACACCAACACGGCCATCGGCGTGGTGATCGCGCGTCTCGTCCGGGCCGTCCTCGCCGACGAGCGCAGCGTCCACCCCATCAGCGTCCCGATGGACGGCGCGTACGGCCTCGCCGACGTCTGCCTGAGCATCCCGTGCGTGGTTGGCATCGGCGGCGTGGAGGCCCACCTCCCCCCCTCGCTCTCCGACACGGAGCTCGACGGAATCCAGCGCTCCGGAGCCGTCCTGCAAGACAACCTGGCGAAACTGGAAGGGTGAAGTTCGGCGTGAGAAGTTGATACCGCGCTGTCGCGGTCGGGATACTTCAGCTTTGGTCCTTCAACGCTCGCTCCTTCCCTCATGCGTCTCGCGTTCTTCGTCTCCGGCGGCGGCTCGAACATGCAGGCTATCCTCGATGCCATCGCGGCGGGCGCCCTTGACGCGACGCCTGCGGTTGTCGTGACGGACCGACCAGGCATCGGCGCGCTCGACCGGGCGGAGCGGCAGGGGTTGCCGACCGCCGTCGTGCGCCCGCAAGACTACCGGCCGCGCGAGGACGCGACCACGCCCAACGGTACGTTTGGCGAGGCGCTGCTGGAGGTGCTGCGCGGCTATCGCGTGGACACGGTCGCGCTCGCGGGCTACCTCCGGCATATCCCGGCGCCTGTCGTGCGCGCGTTTCGGCATCGGATGCTGAACGTGCACCCGTCGCTGCTGCCCGCGTTTGGCGGACCGGGGATGTACGGCCAGCGTGTGCATCAGGCCGTCCTCGACCACGGCGCGAAGTGGACCGGCGCAACCGTGCATTTCGTTGACGAGGACTACGACACGGGCCCGATCATTCTCCAGGAGCCCGTCCCTGTGGAATCGGGCGACACGGCGAAGACGCTCGCGGCGCGCGTCCTGGCGACTGAGCATCGGCTCTTTCCCGAAGCGCTACGCCTGGTGGCTGGCGACCGGCTCCGCATCGACGGGCGGCGCGTCCATGCCATTGATCGCTGACAGGAGAAGGGCGATAGAACGGGCGGGTTTGGTTTCGTCTTCGCGGGACGCGCCGGTGTCGCTCTGGTAGCTTGCAGGGCTCTCCTCGACGCCCGCCTCCCGACGCCGTGATCCAGAAAAAAGACCTCCCTGCCCCTGCCGACCGCTATCCGGTCCGGCGTGCGCTGCTCTCCGTGAGCGACAAGACCGGCATCGCTGTTTTGGGGCGGCGGCTCGCCGAGCTCGGCGTCGAGCTCGTCTCGACCGGCGGCACGGCGCGGGCGCTCCGTGAGGCGGGCCTCACCGTGCGGGACGTGGCTGACCTCACCGGCTCGCCCGAGATGCTGGACGGGCGCGTGAAGACGCTCCATCCCGTCGTCCACGGCGGTATCCTCCACCGGCGCACCGACCCCGACGACCTCGCGCAACTCGACGAGCACGGCATCGCGTCCATCGATCTCGTCGTGGTCAACCTCTACCCGTTCGGCGAGGCGGTCGCCTCTGAGGAGGTGGACGACGCCTTTGCTGTCGAAAACATCGACATCGGTGGTCCGACCATGGTGCGGGCGGCGGCGAAAAACTTTTTCTTCGTCGGCGTGGTGACGGATCCGGACGACTACGACTTCATCGCGGAGGAACTGGAGGAGCACGACGGGGCGCTCTCGATGACGACGCGCCGCCGTCTGGCCCACTGCGCCTTTGCCCACACGGCGGCGTACGATGCGTCCATCGCGACCTACTTCGAGCAGACCAGTCTCGGCGCCGCCCAACGCGTTGTGGAAGCCGACGCTGACGACGCCCTCATCGACCTCCTTGACGAAGTGCCGCTGCTACTCGAAGCACCGATTGCGCCGCTGCGCTACGGCGAGAACCCGCACCAGACCGCCGCACTCGTCGGCGACGCGTCGCATTTCTACCGCACGCTCCACGGCAAGGCGCTCTCGTACAACAACCTCCTCGACCTCGACGCCGCGCTCCGGCTCATCGACGAGTTTGAGGGCGACGCGCCGACGGTTGCGATCCTGAAGCACACCAACCCCTGCGGCGTCGGGCAGGCAGAGACCCTGGAGGCCGCGTATACCAAGGCGTTCGCGACGGACCGCCAGAGCCCGTTTGGAGGCATCGTGGTCGTGAATCGCCCGCTCGATCAAGCAACAGCGGAGGCGATCAACGCGGTGTTTACGGAGCTCATCATCGCGCCGGACTTCGAGGAGGGCGTGCTCGCGTTCCTTCAGCAGAAGAAGAACCGACGGCTCATCGAGCGGCGCGCCCGGGCGAGCGAGGACCCGGTCGCCGACCTGCGTGCCGTCGTGGGCGGGCTGCTCGTGCAGGGCCGCGACGTAGCCGTGGGTTCGCGTGCCGATTGGTCCGTGGCGACCGAACGCCCACCCAACGAGCAAGAATGGACGGACCTCGCGTTTGCGTGGAAGGTGTGTAAGCACGTCAAATCGAACGCCATCGTCTACGCACGCGACGGGGCCACGCTCGGCATTGGGGCCGGGCAGATGAGCCGCATCGACGCAAGCGAAATCGCCGTGGCCAAGGGGGCCAAGTCCGAACTTGACTTTAGCGGCTGCGTGGTGGCGTCGGATGCCTTCTTCCCCTTCGCGGACGGTCTCCTTGCTGCTGCCGACGCCGGGGCCGTGGCCGCGATCCAGCCTGGCGGCTCCGTCCGGGATGCCGAGGTCATTGAGGCGGCCAATGAGCGCGGGATAGCGATGGTGTTCACGGGTCGTCGTCACTTCCGGCACTGAGCGTGGAGCAGCAGAGGCAGGCGTGGCATCGCCGGGCGGTTGGCAAACCGCCCCTCCAGGTCGGGGCTTCGCTTCACCGCCCCCCGCTTTGCCAGCTCTGCCCTTTGATTCCGACGAAAAATCAAGGAGCACGCACCTAGACGTGGCTTGGGGCGGCGTTTGTGCACGTACCTTTTCAGGCTCCCCTCCCCATCCCCTGCAGCCCGTAGCGCTCCCTTGTTTTTCTCCACCGACGTCGCCATCGACCTGGGCACAGCCAACACGCTGATCCACATCCAGGACCAGGGCATCATCCTCAACGAGCCGAGCGTGGTCGCGCTCAACCGCAAGACGGGGCAGCCCGAGGCGATTGGCTACGACGCGCTCCAGATGCACGAGCGCACGCACAAGGACATCGAGACGATCTGGCCGCTAAACGACGGCGTGATCGCCAACTTCGAGGTCGCCGAGGTGCTCATCAAGGGGCTCATCCGCCGGGCGGTCAAGAAGCGGTTCACGAACCCACGCCGCATGGTGATCTGCGTGCCGAGCGGCATCACCGAGGTCGAGCGCCGCGCCGTACGCGACTCGGCCGTGAACGCTGGAGCCAAGCAAGTCGGCCTTATCGACGAGCCTATGGCTGCCGCCATCGGCATCGGCCTCGACGTACAGGCCCCGATTGGCAACATGATCGTGGATATCGGCGGCGGCACGACCGAGATCGCCGTGATCGCGCTCTCCGGTATCGTCGTGGATGAGTCTATCCGCGTGGGCGGCAACGAACTCGACGCAGCGATCCTGCAGTATTTCCGCAAGCATCACAACCTGCTGATCGGGCAGCGCACGGCCGAGCGCATCAAGTGTGAGATCGGCAGCGCCGCAGACCTCGACCCGGAGCTCGTCCTCTCGGTGAAGGGCCGAGACCTCGTGTCGGGCGTCCCGAAGACCCGCGAGATCACGAGCGAGGACGTACGCGAGGCGCTGCGCGCTCCGGTCCAGCAGATCGTCCAAGCCGTTATGCGGGCGCTGGAGCGGACGCCCCCGGAGTTGGGCGGCGACGTGCTGGAGCGCGGCATCATGCTCACCGGCGGCGGCGCGCTGCTGAAGGGTCTCGACCGCCACCTCCGCGAGCGCACCGAGATGCCCGTCTTCGTCGCCGAGGACCCGCTCACCGCCGTCGTGCGCGGCACCGGCGAAGTGCTGGAAGACATCGAGCGCTTCGACAAGGTGCTGAGCAAGTAGGGCAAGGCTGTCGGCTGTCGGCTGAGAAGCAAACCAGTGTAGGTCCGCTTATCAAGAGAATGCGGTACTGTCCAGCCTGCAGCCGCCCTTTGGTATGTTGATCGGGTCACAGCCCTCTCACTGCTGAACGCTGATAGCCGACAGCCGATAGCTCCTCATCCATGACCCTCGCCGGTCGGCTCTGGGAACGCAGCCGCGACTATGTGCTGGTCGCGGTGCTCCTGCTCGCCAGCGTGCTCATCCTGCTGCGGCAGAACGGCCCCGCGCTGCGCTCGGCTCGGGCGGCGGCGCTCGACCTAACCGCACGCGTCGAGGGCGTGTTCTCGTGGGCCGGGCGCTACACGGCCGCGCTCCAGGAGAACGAGCGGCTCCGGCAGTCCACCATCGAGTTGGCGGCCGAGGCAGCGCTGCTCCGCGAGGCCCGTGCCGAGAACCGACGGCTCCGGGCGCTGCTCGCGCTGCGTGACTCCTCGGCATACCGCATGATGCCAGCGCGGGTCGTCGGCAAGGACCTCACGCGGCAGAGCAACCAACTCACGCTCAACGTCGGCGCGGAGGACGGCGTCGTGCTCGACATGCCCGTCGTGGACGATCGCGGCATCGTGGGCAAGGTGAGCCTCGTGAGCGACCACTTTAGCCTCGTGCTGCCGCACCAGAACACCAACTTCGCCGTACCCGCCCGCATCGACGAGTTGGGACGCGACGGCCTCGTGCGGTGGGATGGCACCACCTTCGACCGCCTCACGATGGACTACGTCGTGCGTACGGAGCCCGTCGCGGTCGGCCAGCGTGTGGTAACGAGCGGCTTCAGCGACGTCTTCCCCCCCGGGATCCCCGTTGGCCGGATCGACTCGGTGTTGGTGGCGGGCGGGCGCAACGACTTCGTGCTCTACGTCGAGCCCGCCGCCCCGATCAGCACGGTGGACTACGTCTACGTCATCCTCCGCGCCCCCGACCCCGAACGCGCCGCCCTCGAAGCCGAGGGAAGCTAGCAGTTAGACGTATGAAGTTTGACGTAGGAGCTCTACCTAGACCGTATGCCGCGTTGGGGCTTGCCCTGCTCTTTACCCTTTACTCCTCACTCTCAACTCCGGCAGCGGCCCAGCCCAGCCTCACCACACAGGTCGACGCCATTCTGAACGACAGCGCCTTCGTGGACGCGCACTGGGGGGTACACCTCGTCAACCTCGACACCGGGCAGACGCTCTACCGCCGCAACGCGGAGAAGCTCTTCATCCCGGCCTCTACGCAGAAGCTGCTCACCACGGCGGCGGCGCTCGACCTCCTCGGCCCCGGCTTTGCGTACGAAACACGCCTCTACCATGATGGCCGCGTGGAGGGTGGCGTGCTCACCGGCAACCTGATCGTCGAGGGGACGGGCGACCCAACCATCGGAGGTCGCTACACCGACGGCGACAAGACGGCCACCTTCCGCGCCTGGGCTGAGGCGCTCCGGGCGCAAGGCATCACCCGCATCACCGGTCACGTCCTCGGCGACGATGACGTGTTCGACGAGACCGTGCTCGGGCCGTCGTGGTCGTGGGACGACCTCCCATTCTACTACGCCGCCGAGGTGAGTGGCCTCAACTTCAACGAGGGCACGGTCGAGTTGCTCGTCGAGGCGACGACGCCCGGGAGACCGACGCGCATCACGTGGGAGCCTGCGATGACGCC
>JBCDFO010000156.1:0-10166 GCA_039177895.1 Bacteroidota bacterium | reverse complement strand
TGTCCGCGTGGTCGAACGTGGTCAGGCCAAGATCCAGCGCGGCCTCGATCCAGCCGAGGCGCTGCGGCGGCGTGAGGTCCCACGCGGCGAGGTTCATGAGGCCAGGAACGATGCGGCACAGCTCAGGGCCAGCAGGGTGGATTCGGACGCGCACGGGGGGACCAGGAGGACGTGGGGGGAGGCGAGCAGGAAAGGTAGCGCCCCCGACGGCCTACCGGCTGAGCACCGCCTGCCCGATGCCGCAGTCAAGGCAGCCCCCCTCGGTGCAGCGCGTCCGGTGCAACTGCTGCACACCCTGTGCGTCGAGTGCGTTTGCTGCGCGGATGCCGTGCTGGCGGTAGGTACGCAGCAGCGCATCGCGCCGAGCGGGAAGGACGGTGTAGACGTCGAGCACCCGCGCGTCGAGTGCCGCGTCGCCAGCCTGCTCGGCGTGGAGCAGCAGGAGCGGGAGGACCGCGTTGGTGAGCAGCACGTCGGCGCGGGCGTGGCCGAGGCCGGCCGGGAGTTCCTTCGCCAGCCGCCGGTCGAGGCGGACATGGGCGTCCCAATGAGGACCCGGCGTAGCATGCCGGATGAGGTCGCGGAGAGCCCGTTCCGGCTTCGATGCGTGCAGAGCGTCGAGCAGCCTCCCGAGCGGATCGTGGTGCAGGAGGCCGCCGGGCTGCGCGAGCACCGCCGCCTGCGCGACCCGCCGCGGCGGGAAGTTGGCCGGACGCAGGCGGAAGAACTGCCATTCGACCGCGCTCATGCGGCGCACCGGCTGCCGCTCGTCCGCCACCGCAAAGCGCGCCCGTAGGTCGAGCGCGTAGGCTGCCGTGTGTGCGTCGGCAGGGACGAGCTCGCGCGGGGTGGGGAGGAGGCCAGCGGTGCCGAGCAGCAGCGCCTCGGCGTCGCGCGGGTCGCGGCAGGCGCGGAGACGCTGCAGCGGGACCCGCAGCGCGAGGTTGTGCATGGCGTCGGCGTTGGGGCTGTAGCCAAGCGCCCGCATCGTCTGGCGGTAGAGTAGCGTGTCGAGGTCGGGCGTGGTCGTGTAGGCCTGCGCGAGGCGGGCGACCTTCTCCCGAATGCGCTCGACGCCGAGACGATGCAGCGTATCCCGCTTGACTGCCTCCGGCACGCCCGGTACGGTCGGAGCACAGGGGAAGTCGGGGTGCGGCTGGGCGTAGAACGCGTGCAAGAGGCGGCGCAGCGATGTCTGGAGGCGGGGGTAGAGGACGACCTCCGGCAGCGGTGTCCCGTCATGGCGTCTCAGCGTGCCCGTGTGGGCGTCGTCGCAGAGGACGACGTGGAGCACGGTGCGGTCGTAGCGCGGGTCCTCGTGGTGCCGGTGGACGAGCCACTCGCCTGACGTCCGGTGCACCTCCACGTCGCCGCGCCAGTCGAGCACGAGGCCGTCTGGCGTCGTGATGCGGAGGTGAGCGGCGCGAAAGTCAGGGCCGCCGTCGGTGTTCAGGATACCCGGATCGAGGATCGTCACCAGCGCTCCATCGGTCGTGCGCAGCCCCTCTGCGTCGAAGCGGCGATGGTGCCATACGTCCTGGATGACTGCTTCTGGCACGTGCGCCACGCGGGCGTCCGGCTCGTGCAGGTCGATCCGCACGGGCGCGTCGATCCAGTCATACAACGTGACGGGTTCACCAACGGCAACGGGCGGGCCGAGTCGGTCGAGAAGGGCGGCGCGGAGTTCGGGCGGCGCAGGGAGCGTAAGCATGACGGCGGCGTGGGTCCGAGAGGCTGAGCCCCCTCAGACACGCGACGCACCTTCACATAACCTCTGCCGAATAGTTAGGCGGGAAGCTGCCCGGCCAGCGTCTCAGCGGCGGCGCGGGCCGCCTCGGCGAAGTCGTCGCCAGCGGAGGCGTAGAGGATCCCGCGGCTGCTGTTCACGAGCAGCGGCCCGCCCGCGTTGGCGTCGAGGACGGCCTCGGCTGAGCCGCCCTGCGCACCGACGCCGGGGACGAGGAACGGCACGTCGGGATGCGCCCAGCGGAGCGCCGTAAGAATCTCGGGCCGTGTCGCGCCCACCACGAAGCCGACCGAGCCCGGCGCATCGGCCGCCGTCTCCACCGCCAAGTCCGCGACGTGTGCGTGGACGGGACGGCTCTCGAAGACGATGTCCTGGATATCGACGCCGCTCGGGTTGGAGGTCGCCACGAGCACAAACGCGCAGCCGTGCGGGGCGTCGAGGAAGGGGCGGATGGCGTCGCGGCCCATGTAGGGCGTCACCGTGACGGCGTCCACGCCGAGCGTGTCGAAGAACGCGGCGGCGTAGCGCTTCGCCGTGTTGCCGATGTCGCCGCGCTTGCCGTCGGCGATGGTGAGCCGGTCGTCGGGGATCGCCTCCAGCGTGGCTTCGAGCGCGCGCCAGCCGTCGGTGCCGAGCGCCTCGTAGAACGCCAGGTTCGGCTTGTAGGCGCACGCAACATCGCTCGTCGCCTCGATGATGGCGCGGTTGAAGCGCACGACAGCCTCGGCGACGGGGAGGTCAGCGAGCGGGGCGGGCAGCCGAGCGGGATCCGGGTCGAGGCCGACGCAGAGCGCGGCACCGGTGGACGACTGAGCTACGCGGAGTTTGTCAAGAAAGGACACGAGTTCGAGGGGTGGGGGAGGCAGATAGGCGTGAGACGGCGAAGCGGCGAGACGAGCAAACCGACGCGCGAACCGTAGGCGGTTTGCAAACCGTCCTGCTGCGACGGCACGTCCAAGCAACGGCACGGCGAGCAAACCGCGCAGAGGCGCTCAAAGAAACCGAAGGGCGAAGGACATGCGGCCAGGAGCAAACCGCCAATCCATCGTGAAGTCAAAAAACCCGGGGAGCCTGCCCTCGTTCGGCCCGTAGATTGCGGCCCCCGAAAGCGCTTCCGAGTTTGAGGTAGATGGGAGCCAATCACGCACACTTGCGTGGTAATTCGGACCGCTCCTCGTTCTCCTTTCCCCTCCGTATCCAACCGACCGACTCCGACCTATGTCCATTCTCAGCAACATGAAGGGTGTGTCCGCCAAGGATCAAACGATGATCCAACAGGCCGAGGTCATGATGGGGCCGGAGCCGGAGGAGATGGGCTTCATCAAAAACCTCTTCTGGGGCCGCCTGCGCGAGGACCTCGTGCTGCCCTACCCGGAGGTGTCGGCCGCCGAGAAGGCGAAGTGCGACGCGCTCCTCGACGAGCTCCAGGCCTACTTCGACAACGAGCACCCGAGCATCCTCATCGATCAGGAAGAATACGTCCCCGAGTGGTGCCTGACGCGCCTTTTCGAGATGGGCGTGATGGGCATGACGATCCCGGAGGAGTACGGTGGCCTCGGCCTCGGCGTGGCGTCCTACAACCGCATCCTCGAATGCATCGGGGCCAACTGCGGCTCGACGGGCGTGATCGTCTCCGCGCACCAGTCGATTGGCTGCAAGGCGCTCATGCTCTTTGGCTCGGAGGAGCAAAAGCAGCGCTTCCTCCCGAAGGTGGCGCGCGAGTACCTCTCGGCGTTCTGTCTCTCCGAGCCGGACGTGGGTTCCGACGCCGCCGGCCAGCGCACCAACTGCCGCCTCTCGGACGACGGCACGCACTACATCCTCAACGGCGAGAAGAAGTGGTCCACCTCGGGCGCGCTCTCGGGTATGTTCACGGTGATGGCGAATCAGATGATCGCCGATCCGAAGCGGCCCGGGAAGCAGAAGAAGGTCGTGACGGCGCTCATCGTCACGCCGGACATGGAGGGCGTCGACATCTTCGAGAAGAACCGCTCCAAGACGGGCATCCGCGGGACGTGGCAGGCGCGCATCCGCTTCACCGACGTGAAGGTGCCGGTCAAGAACCGCATGAGCCGTGAAGGCGGCGGCCTGAAGGTCGCGCTGACGTGCCTCAACTACGGCCGCTGCACGCTCTCGGCGGGCATCACCGGCGCCGCGAAGGCTGCCCGCGACCAGGCGACGAAGTGGACCCGCACACGATACCAGTTCAACCGCCCGCTCTCCGACTTCGAACTCGTCAAGGAGCGCATCGCCCGCATGGCCGCGTTCTCGTTCGCGATGGACGCGATGCTCTACATGACGTGCGGCTTCCTCGACCGCCACGACAAAGACATCATGGTCGAGACGGCGGCGTGCAAGTACTTCTGCTCGGAGTACGGCTGGAAGGTCATCGACGACGGCCTGCAGCTCATGGGCGGCGAAGGCTACATGACCGAGAACGAGTACGACCGCCTCTGGCGCGACAACCGCATCCACCGCATCGTGGAGGGCTCGAACGAGGTCATGCAGTCGTTCATCTTCGCGTACGGCGGCAAGCAACTCGCGGAGTACATGCTCGGCGTGCTCAACGCCGTCGAGTGGGACAACGAGGCGGGCTTCCAGTCAAACGTGACACGCATCCTCGCGGGCGCATTCAGCCCGAGCATCGTCAAGAAGGGCGTGCCACTCGCGACGGAGATCTTCCTCGGCAAGAAGGTCGCGCAGCCGGAGTTCGTGGCGCTGCACCCGTCGCTCGGGGCGTGGGGCCGCAAGCTCACGCAGCACATTCAGGAGCACACGCGCCAGTTCAAGCTCACGTCGAAGCGCTTGGAGGAGAAGGTAGTCACGGCGCAGGCGACGCAGGCGCGGCTGGCCGACAACGCGGTCTTCATGTACGCCTGGACGGCGTGCCTCGCGAAGCTCGACCAGCAGATGATGCAGGGCGCGCGCGGCGCTGCCTGGGAGCGCGACCTGCACGCGGCGCTCTACTTCATGGAGTACGCCGACCAGCAGATCCGCGCGAACGTGAAGGCGCTCACCGATAACATCGACGGTGCGATGCACCGCGCAGCCGAGGCGGCCATCCGCCACAGCGACACGCTCCCGAACGACCGGTTCTACCTCCCCGAGTCGTCGCCCGTTGCTCAGGGCCAGGGCAAGGAGGTCCCAACAGCCAACGTCCGCCAGTTCCCCGGCGACCCGACCGCTATCCAGGGCGCGCAGGGCGATGGCAGCGCGGTGGGTCAGCCCAAAGTGGAAACGGCCTAGCTGCACGCCTGCGTCGCGGTCCGACAGATAGCAGAGCGAGCCCTCGGTGCATCGGCGCCGGGGGCTCGCGTTCGATAGGGCCAACCGCGTCGGTTCGGATGCGCGCCGTACGTTGTCCGTCTCCTGCTTTCCTCGTGCACTCCTTGCCATGCCCGCACTCAGCGTCTTCGACATGCTCAAGGTCGGCGTCGGGCCGTCGAGCTCGCACACGTTGGGGCCGTGGCGGGCCGTCCAGCGCTGGCTACGCGAACTCGCCGCCGAGGTACCGCTGGCCTCCGTCGAGCGCGTCCACCTCGACCTCTACGGCTCGCTCGCGCTCACGGGGCGCGGCCACTGCACCGACCAGGCGCTCTGCCTAGCGCTCCTCGGTTTCGAACCGGAGACGATCCCCGTCGAGCAGATTCCGACGTACATCGCCGACCTGCATGCGCACCGGCGCGTCAGCCTCGATGGGGCCCCAGCGATCCCGTTCGATCCGGTGTCGGATATCGCCTACCATAAAGGTGAGCGGCTACCCGGCCACGCCAACGGGATGCGCTGCACGGCGTCGGTGGACGACCGGACGTTTGCGAGCGTGTACTATTCCGTGGGCGGCGGCTTCGTCCTTAGGGACGGCGAGATGGAGGACGGCGGGCCGGACGTGACACTCCCGTACCCCGGCCGCCGCCCGCTCGACGTGCTCGGCCACTGCGTCCGCGACGGGCTACGTCTCGCCGACATGGTCCGCGCCAACGAGCGCGCCTGGCGCTCCGACGCCGACACCGAGGCCGGGCTGCGCGCGATCTGGACCGTGATGCGCGACGGGGCCTACCGCGGCTGCCACACCGACGGCGTTCTGCCGGGCGGCCTAAACGTGCAGCGCCGCGCCGCCAAGCTCAACCGGGCGCTCTTCAGCCTCACCCCTGGCGACCCGCTGCCCTACGCCGACGCCGACGGCTGGATCGAGGCGATACGGGAACGGGCGTGGCGCTTCAAGGACGTGCTGAAGTGGGTGAGCGCCTTCGCGCTGGCGATCAATGAGGAGAACGCCAACCTCGGCCGCGTGGTCACGGCCCCCACGAACGGCGCGGCGGGCGTCATCCCAGCGGTGCTCCTCTACCACGTCTGCTTCGCCGACGACCCAGTGAGCGAGCGCGAGGTGTTTGACTTCCTGCTGGTGGCGGGCGAGATCGGGACGCTCTTCAAGAAGGGCGCGACTATCTCCGCCGCGATGGGGGGCTGCCAGGCCGAGGTCGGCGTATCGAGCGCGATGGCAGCAGCGGCGCTCGCTGAGGCGCGCGGCGCGACGGTGGGGCAGGCGCTCATGGCCGCCGAGATTGCGATGGAGCACCACCTCGGGCTCACGTGCGACCCCATCGGCGGACTCGTCCAGGTGCCCTGCATCGAGCGCAACACGATGGGCGCGGTGAAGGCGATCAACGCCGCCGAACTGGCCGTGGAGGGCGACCCCACGCAGGCGAAGGTGACACTGGACGAGGTGATTGAGACGATGCGGCAGACGGCGGCCGACATGAGCGAGCGCTACAAGGAGACCTCGCAGGGCGGCCTCGCCGTCAACGTGTCGGTGCGCATTACAGAGTGCTGAGTTATCAAAGGGTATGTTTGGTCCTTGTGCACTTTAAGGCGCTGTGTCGGTCAAAACATACTGTGGCACTATATTGTTACGGTTTGTATTTTGATGTTGTTACGCTGAGCTAATTTAGCGCAGTTCTCGTGTATTCCTTGGCTTTTGTTCGTCCGGTAGCCTGGCCTCGATGCTCCTATGTTCGACGTGTTCTTGAGTCATAACAGCAGCGACAAGCCTGTGGTGAAGGGTCTCGGACACTCATTGAGTCGAGAGGGGCTAGATGTGTGGCTTGATGAATGGGAGCTTCCTCCTGGCTCCCTTTGGCAAGATCATCTTGAGAAAATCATAGCGGAGTGTGCTAGTGCAACGGTGATGGTTGGTAGTGATGGGTTGGGCCCATGGGAGATTATGGAAATGAGAGGTTTACTCGACGAGTTCGTTCGTCGGAAAATGCCTGTGATCCCAGTTCTCCTTCCAGGAGCCCCACAAAAGCCATCCTTGCCTATTTTCCTCAGGCAGTTTGGCTGGGTTGACTTTCGTGATGGGATAAGTAGCGAAGGTATCCAAAGACTTGTTTGGGGAATCACACAAGTGAAACCTGTGGGCATGTCCCGCGTGTTGATTGTGGGCGATCTAGTTCGGCTGCCTCCGGAGCGACCTGTAGACTGCGAAAGACCTCCTTTTGTGATAACCTGGAACCCAGAGAACGACCATCTGTTGGGAGCTCTATCCTCAATTGTAAAGATTGACTATGCTAACGAAACTGTTAGGTTGGACATCGATGGGGGAGTGGGTGTTTATCCATTCGAGTGGCTGTCTACAGAGGGTATTTAGAAATAAATACTTTTCATTTATTTTTGCACTATTTGTAATGATCCCTACTTCGTCATCTCAAGAGTTTAGGCCATTCCCTGGTGCCGAGGCCTCGGGTCGCTTTGTGTACCAGTGTCTGTTAGGTAGCTATGGGGCTGAGCAGGCTGCAAACGATGCTGGTGTCGTTCTTGCTATAAACGACGATGAATCTGAACGCTCTATTTCGATCTTATTAGATATAGACGATCGTGTTAGAGACCTGGAGATGATAGGAGTTCAATCTCCAAGCTCTCTTGGCTATAGAAATGCAGTAGTTATATATATAAGATTCTTTACAAACAGAGATGCATATATTTTTGAAATTAAGTCTATCATGGGTAGTGATAGTAAATGGGTAATTCGATCTGTAAACTTTATCGATCCTTGGGACGATATAAGCGAAGATAGAGCTTATAACTTGATCAACACTCCATTTCCGATTGGCGAATAGTTATCTTTCTTCGATTTAGGATTAATACTTAAAATATATGATTATTGATATGAGTCATATCTTTAACACTGGCGTATGTAGAGGGGTGTAGGTGACTTTAAATGTCATGCCGTTCACGCTTGTCTGACAGGGATCAGAACTCGAGCGTATAGCTCAGCACCGGCAGCGGCGTGCCTTCCTGCACTTCCTCCACGGCGTTGAGACGATAGTTGTAGAGGAGCGCCGTGTCGCTCGCAGCGAGGGCGTTCTTGAGTTGGAGCGCCAGGACGTGCGAGCGGCGCTGGCCGTTGATGCGGTACGTCGCCGTGAGGTCGAGTAGCCAGAGCGCGGGCATCGATTCGGAGAAGGCGCGCTGCTCGTCAAAGAGCACGTCTTCGGCTTGCACCGAGGCCATCGGGTCGACAGGGCTGCGGCGCTCGCCGCCGAGGGCCGCCACGCGCACGTTGACGCCGAGGAGGTTCGTTCTTCCGATCTGGAATTCGCGGCCCGCGAGCGCGTTGAAGGCATAGCGCTGGTCGAACCGCGTGGCGCGCCAGACGCCGTCGCCGCCCCGGTAGCGCGATTGGAAGAGCGACGCCGTCACGAGGCCGTAGAGCCCGTTGCGCAGCGCGCGCTCCAGCGTCACCTCGACGCCCACGTTCGTGCCTGCTCCGTCGTTGACGAGCGCCTCGGCGAAGGTCCAGTCCTGGCGCAGGTTCAGGAGCGAGAAGCTGCTGTCGGCGATGACCGGCACGTCGAAGAGCCGCTGGGCGTAGCCCTCGATCTGCAGGGACATCGCCTCGCTGAGCGCCCGTCGGTACCCGAGGACGACATGGTGGGCGCGGGCAAAGCCTAGGTCGCGATTTGGCTGGGTGCCATCCGGCAACTGCGCAAGGTAGATGCGCAGGTCCTCGGCCTGGCTGTGGAGGCCGTAGGCGAGATTCACTGACTGGCCTGCCGCGAACGCCCACGTCACGCCCAGGCGAGGCTCCACCGACGTTGCCCCCGTGAGCGCAAGGTGCTGCAGGTGAACCCCGAGGTTGACGTCGAGGCCGATGGTGGGGGTGAGGCGCGACTGTGTGAACGCTTGGGCGAGGAGGCTCTGCCCATCGCCCACCGCGACCGGAACGAGGGGCGGCTGGTTGTCTGTCGCCGAGCGCACGTCGAGGTCGTAGAACAGCCCCTGCGCCATCACGCCCGTCCGGTTGAGGTGCCGTGCGCCGAACTTGCGCGTCAGCACGCTGCCCAGGATTACCCGCCCGTCCGTGCTGCGGAGGGACAACTCGGGCTGCAGCGTCAGAGCGTCATCGAGGCGGCGCTGGTTCCAGTCGGTGTGCTGCGCGGTGACGGCGGCGCTCGTGCGGAGGTAGGCGTCGCTGCCGAGCGTCAGGTGGTGCGTCACGCCCCCCGCGCCCACGCCCAGGTCGAGTTCGGCGCGCGTGCGGTCCTGGAACTCGTATGTCCATTCGGTCGAGTCCGTGTTGGCGACATCGGTTTGCCCGTCGAGGCCGCCGATGCCCCAGACCTCGAAGCGCCCGAACTGACGGGTGGGAAAGGCGAGCTTGAACGAGAGATCCTGGTAGGTGATCGAGCCCTCCGTCGGAAGCAGCGGCATCAGGAGGCCGAGGGTGGAGTAGCGGTAGTTCACGAGGTAGGTGGCCGCGCCGCCGCGTCGGAACGGTCCCTCCGAGGCCGCTTCGACGCCGAGTACGCTTACCTGCGCCGTGTGCTCGCGCGTGGCCGGGTTGCCAGTGCGGAAGCGCATGTCGAACACGCCGCCGAGCGCGTTGCCGTACTCTGCGGGAAAGGCTCCGGTGAACACGTCCGAGTCCGAGAGCAGCCGTCCGCTGAAGAGCGTCACGCCGCCGCCGCCCGCCACGCTCAGCCCGGCGAAGTGGCTCGGCGTCGGGATCGGCACGCCTTCGAGCCGCCAGCCCACGCCTTTGGGCGCGTTGCCCCGGATGGTCACGGCGTTGTCCTGCGTACCACTCCCCGACGTCGCTACGCCCGGGAACGTGGCGATGAGACGCGCCGGGTCATCGACGGCCCCGGCGTAGCGTTGCGCTTCCTCTACCGAAAACGAGCGTGCACTCGTCACCGCGAAGTCGTCGAGCGGCTGCCCGTCGCGGGCCTCGGCCATGACGACGACCTCGCTGCCTTCCACCACCTGCTCGGCGAGGGCAATCTCCAGCACGGTCTCCTGGGCAGCGCGCATGAGCACGTTCGGGAGGACACGCGGGGTATACCCGAGGTAGCTCACCTGGAGCACGAGGCGTCCGAGCGGCACCGACGAGAGGACGAACCGCCCGTCCGCATCCGTCGCG
>JBCDFO010000155.1:0-10170 GCA_039177895.1 Bacteroidota bacterium | reverse complement strand
CGCCGAGCCGGTGGCGCTCGATCATGAGCGTCTTCGCGCCGAGGTTGGCCGCGATGCCGGAGGCCGTGAGGCCCGCCGCACCGCCGCCGATGACAATGAGGTCGTAGTCGTAGGAAGCCATGGGGGTGTCGTGGATCAGGGGGAACGGTCGATGGTCAGGGTTCGATAGTCAGACTGCTCAGGACGAGGTCGTCTCAGGCGCCGATTCAGAGGGCGCTTCGGAGGCCGCCTCTTTCTCGGCCATCGCCGCCATGACCTTGGCGCGCACGCTCTTGAAGGTCGAGTAGCCGCCGACCACCACGAGGCCGACGACGACGGCGTAGACCCACGCGGGCACGTTCTGCCCAGCGACGATGAGGTAGAGGTAGGCCGAGATGAAGAAGAACGTCGCGGCGAGCGCAGGGGCGACGGGCGACTTGCCGCGTCGCACGTTGCGGACGAGCCACGCCACCGAGAGGGTGAAGAAGGGAATCGCGCCGACGTAGATCGCGCCGAAGACGAGCGGGTTGACGCCGTATTGCTCGCCGAGACCAAAAAACCAGTCGCGAAGGCCATCGAACCAGGAAGGGTCGGCCTGCAGGAGCGCAGCGTGCAGGAGGAGGTCAAGCATGAGCAGAGCCGGGGGGCGACGAGGAGTGGTTGGCGACTGACACGGCGAGTGGGTAAGGTCTTACGCTCCGGTCTTGCCCTGCACCGCCTCGCCCGATCGCCGAGGGGGGAGTAGGTTATCTCTCTTCACGGCAACACCGCAACACCGCCGCACTGCACCACCTTCCCACTATGCGCATCGGCGTCCTCGCGCGTCGCCCTCTCGACTGGCTGGCCGCACGGCTGGGCTACGTCCCCGAGCCATTCCTGCTCACCCATCCCGCGCTCGTGCAGGCCCACGCGCTCATGACTGCCTGCGAACTCGGGCTCTTCGACGCGCTCGCGGCAGAACCCGTCTCCGTGCCTACGCTGGCCGCCAGGCTCGGCACCGACCGAGGCGCGACCGCCGCGCTCACAGACGTGCTCGTGGCGATGCGCTACCTCCGCCGCGATGGCACGACGGTCGCGCTCACACGCCGGGCGCGGCGCTGGCTGACCACCGACAGCCCGACTTCGCTGACCCGAAGCCTCGCCTTCCGCCGCGACGAGTGGGCCTGGCTCGGCCACCTCACCGACTTCGTCCGCACCGGCGAGCCCCTCGATTTCCATGCGACAATGGGTGCCGCGGCGTGGGCGCGCTACCAGGCGGCGATGGACGACCTCGCGCGGCTCTGCGTCCCCCACTGTTGGCGGCACCTCCAGAAGCACCTCCCCAAGCCGGACGGCACGCCGCGCCATGTGCTCGACCTCGGCGGGGCGTCGGGCACCTACGCCGCGGCGTTCTGCCGCGCCCGCCCCGACCTGCACGTGACCGTCGTGGATCTGCCCCAGCCCGTCGCCCAAGCCACGGTACCGGACGACCTCACGGGCCGCCTTCGCTTCGTCGCGGCCGACCTCCGGTGTGCAGCCCTCACGACGCTCGCGCCTGGTCCCTGCGACCTCGTCTTCGCCTCGCACCTCCTCCACCATGTCGCGGAGGCCACGTGCACCCGGCTCGTTTCGGAGGCAGCAGCAGTGCTGCGGCCCGGCGGCGTGCTCGCGGTCCAGGACGTGCTACGCACCGAGCGTCCCGGTCCGCTCCCGGCGCTGGCGCAGCTCTACTTCGCGTTCACGAGTCGCTCCGGTGCCTGGTGCATCGAGGCCGTCCAGCGCTGGCAGCGCGATGCCGGACTGACGCCGCTCCGACCGGTCGCCTACCGCACCGTGCCCGGCGTCGGCCTGCTGCTGGCCCGCCAGTAACCCGCCTGGTGACACACGTCACCTCGGAACAGTTCACGGACCGCTTCCACGGATCCGATCTTCGACGCGGCTTCCTCCATCCCCCAACTGACTCACCTGTGCGCGCTTCAAACGCCCACGACACGCCACACTCACCCCTGCGGGCGGAGATCGACCTAGGGGCGCTGCGACGGAATGTGCGGCGACTGCGGGCGCACGTCGCCCCGGCTGCGCTGGCGGGGACCGTGAAGGCAGACGCCTATGGACACGGTGCACTGCCCATTGCGCGGACGATGACGGAGGAGGGCGTCGACTGGTTGTGTGTCGCGCGGCTGGACGAGGGGGTAGCGCTGCGCGAGGGCGGCATCGGCGGCCACGTGCTCGTCCTCGGGACGCCGTTTGCGGACGAGGTAGCCACCTACGCGGCGCACCGTCTTGATGCCACCGTGACCTCCGAGCCCGTCGCGGCGATGCTGGCGGCACAAGCCCGGAAGGCAGCACAGGCAACGGGCCGACCGTTGCGCGTCCACGTCAAGGCCGACACCGGGATGCACCGGCTGGGCATCGCGCCCGAGGCCGTCCCGGACGTGCTGGCTCGGCTCTACGCCGCCGACGGAGCCAAGGTGGCTGGCCTCTGGACGCACTTCGCCACCGCCGACGAAGCCGCCTCGCCGTTCGCCGCGACGCAGGCGGAACGCTTCGCCTCGCTCCGCGCCGATCTCGCACGCGCAGGCGTGCCGGCACCTCCGCTGCTGCACGTCGCCAACAGCGGCGCGGCGCTTCTCCGCGAGCCGCTCCAGCTACCGGCCGGCACCGCGGCACTGGCCCGCGTCGGGGGGCTCGCCTACGGGCTGCCGTCCTCGCCCGACCTCGCAGCGGCGGCGGACCGGCTCGGGCTGGAGCCGGTGATGCGGCTCGTTGCGCGCGTCGTTCACGTGCAGACCATCGCGGCGGGCGAGAGCGTGTCCTATGGCCAGACGTGGACGGCCTCCGCCCCGACCCGCATCGCTACGCTAGCGGTGGGCTACGGCGACGGCTTCCCCCGCAGCCTCTCGAACGTCGGCGAGGCTGCGATCCACGAGCGGCGGTATCCCATCGCCGGACGCGTGTGCATGGACCTCACGATGCTCGACCTCGGGCTGCCTGGCGGCGCTGGGGCTGCCGTACGCGTCGGCGACGAGGCCGTGCTCTTCGGACATGGTGGCCCATCGGCGCTGGAGGTAGCAGAGCGGGCAGGGACGATCTCGTACGCCGTTACGGCTGGACTCACCGCACGCGTCCCGCGCGTCTACACAGGAACGAGGTAGGGGTGGGGCGAGCGAGCGTCGGGGAATCGTGGGAACGCGTATCTTGAAGAGTCCGTGCAAGCTTCGTTAAGGTGCATGGGCGCGGCGCAGGGCGCGACCCGCCTGCGCCACCGTTTCCGCCGCCGTTTCAACTCCCCAGACCGCGCTGCTCATGGCTACCTTCACCCCCGACGAGATCACCCTCCTGGTCGTTGACGACGAAGAAGACGTTGTCGAAGTCGTCAGCCACTTCCTCACGCAGGAAGGCTTCAACGTGCTCACCGCCCACGACGGCGAGGAGGCCCTCGAGAAGGCCCAGCAGGATGTCGACGCGATCGTGCTCGACGTGATGCTGCCCGGGATGAGCGGGTTCGAGGTGTGCCGCCAGCTGCGCAGCCGCGTCGAGACGGAGACGATCCCGATCCTCTTCCTCACCGCCAAGGCCGAGGAGAAGGACCAGGTCGAAGGCCTCATGATTGGGGCCGACGGCTACCTCGTGAAGCCCGTCTCGCCGAGCGTCGTGCTCGCCAACGTGCGTGCGATCCTGCGCCGCTCGGGCTCGGAGGAGAGCCGCACGCTCAACGTCCGCGACCTGATGATCTACGAGGACGAGTACCGCGCCACGCTGGGCGGCAAGGACCTCGGCCTCACGCTCACGGAGTTCGAGCTCCTGCGCTACCTCGTCCGCCACCCGCGCAAGGCGTTCACCCGCCAGCAACTCCTGGAGACGATCTGGAAGGATGCCATGATGGTCACCGAGCGCACCGTGGACGCGCACATCAAGAACCTGCGCGAGAAGCTCGGCGACTTCGCCAAGCACATCCAGACCGTGCGCGGCGTCGGCTACCGCTTCGTCGAGGAGGAGGCAGCGGAAGCGTAAGGCTATCGGCTCACGGCTGTCGGCTGTCGGTGTCCTGCAGGCCGACAGCCGATAGCTGACAGCCCCCTCCGCTATGAACCTCCGCCGTCTCTGGACCCGGCTGCACCGGGCGCTCGTGCCGCGGCGGGCGTCGACGCAGACGTGGATGATGCTCACGTTCGCGCTCTTCGTGGGCGCGAGCGCGGTGGGCATCGGGCTCTACGTGCTGCTCGTGCTCCGCGTGCAGGTGCGCGATGCCGCCCGCGAGACGGTGCGGCTCCAGGCCGAGCGCATCGCGGCGCAGATCGAGGCCGTCCCGGCGACGCAGCGGGCGCTCGTCGTGCGCGAGATCGCGGCGGCCAACCGGCTCGACGTCGCTCTCGCCACGCGCGACGCCGTCCTCGCCAACGCCGCCGACGAGGGCACCGTGGACGAGCCCGACTTCTACGACCGCCCCGAGGTGGAAGCGGCGCTGGGGGGCGACGCGTCGGAGCCTGGTGTCGGGTTTCACGAGCGCCGTACCGTGGGCGGCAGCGTGTCCGACCAAACCCTCTACGTGGCCGTATGGCGGCCTACGAGCGGGCTGCTCGTTCGGCTCGGCGAAGCGCGCAGTCCGCTCTTCGAGGTCGTCCGCAAGATGCAGGCGACGCTCGTGCTCGGGATGGCGCTCGCGCTCGTCCTCGCGCTCGTGGCCGCCTGGCTCGCCGCGCAGAAAATCGTCGGGCCGCTCTCCGCGATCAGCCGCATCGCCCAGCGCATCGATGCGGGCGAGACCGACAAGCAGATCCGCGTGCTCACGCGCGCCTCCGAGATCCAAGACCTCGCACGCAGCCTCAACTCGATGGCTGAACGCTTCCGCGGCGAGGTGGACGAGCTCCAGCGGATGCAGCAGATCCAGAACGAGTTCATCGGCAACGTCAGCCACGAGGTCAAGAACCCTATTTTCGCCGTCTCAGGCTACCTCGAAGCGCTCGGCTCGTCCGACCTCCCGCCCAACCTCCGCCAGCGCTACGCCACGAAGGGCCTCGCCAACCTCGAACGCCTCAACAACCTCTTCAGCGACCTCATCGAGATCGCCAAACTGGAGTACCGCGAGGACCTGATCCACCCCGAGCGCTTCGACCTCCAGGAGCTCGTCGAGGAAGTCTCGGAGACGGTGGTGCCGAAAGCACACACGAAGGGACTCGACCTCGCCTTCGACAACCCCGCTGCCGAGGTCTGGGCCGACCGGGCCCGCATCCGCCAGGTGCTCACCAACCTGATCGAGAACGCGGTCAACTACTCCGAGACGGGCAGCGTGCGGGCCCGCCTCCGCCAGCGCAAGGAGAAGGTCCGCGTCGAGGTCCTCGACACCGGACGGGGGATCCCCGAGGAGGCGCTCGACCGCATCTTCGAGCGGTTCTACCGCGTGGACACGGCGCGCAGCCGCAAGGAGGGCGGCACGGGCCTCGGCCTGAGCATCGTAAAGCAGATTCTCCAAGCCCACGGTGAGCAGATCCACGTCGAGAGCATCACGGGCCGCGGCTCCCGGTTCTACTTCGAGTTGCCGCTCGCGGAGTACGTCCCTGCAGCCCAGGACATGGAGGACGCCGAGATGGCGTAGGTCCACAGCGGGGCTGGCGAACGGCGAGCAACGCTGGGCGTAGAAGGTCTGCCCTTCTTTCCGATCAGCGCGCTTCCCCATGGCTACCCCCGACACCTCCATGCCCGACTACGTCCGCAATGACCGGAGCGGCACGGGCGACCCCGATATTCAGCCCAGTATCGGCACGGACCCGATGACCACTGCCGAGCCGAGCGTCGAGAAGACGATCATCGCACCCGATCCGGAGAAAGTGCGCGAGGCCGAGGAGTCAGGTGCCGTTGGCTTCGAGACGGGCAAGAGCGTCAAGTAGGCCTAGACTGCCACTGCGTCGGCGAGCGTCGGGTTGGTCACGGGCGTGTCCGACTCCACGAGGCCGTCGCGCAGGCGGACGACGCGGCGCGCGTGCTGCGCGATGTCCTCCTCGTGCGTGACCACGAGCAGCGTGTTGCCCTGCCGGTAGAGCGTCTCGAAGAGCCGCATAATGTCCTCGCTCGTCGCGGTGTCGAGGTTGCCTGTCGGCTCGTCGGCGAGGAGGATCGCCGGGCGGTTGATGAGCGCCCGCGCCACAGCCACGCGCTGACGCTGGCCGCCGGAGAGTTCGTTCGGCTTGTGCTCGATGCGGTCGCCGAGGCCCACGTCGGTGAGGACCTCGGCGGCACGCTCGCGACGCTCGCGCTTCGAGACGCCCGCGTAAATGAGCGGCAACTCGACGTTCTGCAGGCACGTCTGGCGCGCGAGCAGGTTGAACGTCTGGAAGACGAAGCCGATTTCGCGGTTGCGCACGTCGGCGAGGGCGTCGTCCGAGAGGCGACTCACGTCGCGGCCGTCGAGGACGTAGCTGCCGGAGGTCGGCACGTCGAGGCAGCCGATGATGTTCATCAGCGTCGACTTGCCCGAGCCGGACGGGCCCATGATGGCGACATACTCGTTGGGGTGCACCTCCAGCGAGAGGCCGCGCAGCGCGTGCACCTCCTGCGTACCCATCTGGTAGGTCTTCCAGACGTCTTCGATGCGAATGACGGGGTCCATAGACGTGCTGCCGTGTTTCGGTTGTGCTGTGCTGCCGTGGCTGAAGCAGAACAGGAAAAGTGGACAGAAAGTGAGCCCTCACGGCCGCACAGGGATACGGCTACACGGGCTCACCTCGCTTAGCTGCGGCGGCCTCGGCGGTCGCTGTCGCCGCCGCCGATCTCGACGGTCTGGCCAGGCTTGAGTTCAGTGCGGAGCGCGCGGAAGGGGCCAGTGATGACCTGATCGCCCGCCTGGAGACCTGAGCGGATCTCGATGTAGGTGTCGTCGGCGATGCCCGTGACGACCTCGGCGATCTCGGCCTTGCCGTCCCGGACGACGAACACGATCCGGCGGAGGTCTTCCTCGACGACTTCGAAGGTGTTAACGGGCGTGGCCTCGCCTTCAGCACCGTCCTCCGACTCGTCGCCGTCGTCCCCGCCCTCCTCGTCGGCGCGCTCGAGGTTGTTGAAGTCGCGAACGGTGACGGCCTGGATCGGCACCACGATCGCATTCGGGACGGTCTCCGTGAACACGTCCACGGTGCCGCTCATGCCGGGGCGGAGCTGCGCCGTGGGGGCCGTCGGGATCTCGCCAGGCTGGCTCGCCACAAGCGGACTGTCCTCGTCGCTGACGATGCGGACCTCGACGGGGAAGTTGGTGATCTGCTCCTGGGTACCGGCTCCCTCCACACGCGCCGAGTTGGCGATCTGCGTGACGACACCGTGGAACGGCTGCTCCGGGTAGGCATCGATCTCCACGCGCGCCGTGTCCGCGAGCGCGATGTTCACGATGTCGTTCTCGTTGATGTCCACTTCGAGGAGCATCTGGGTCAGCTCGGCGATGCGCATCAGCTCCGTCCCGTCGAACTGCGCCGTTCCGACGACGCGTTCGCCCTCCTCCACGTTGAGCTGGCTCACGGTCCCGCTCATCGGGGCGTAGATGCTCGTCCGGCGGAGCTCGGTAGCCGCCTGCTCCAAGATCGCGCGGCTGCTCTCGGTGCGGAAGCTCGCGGCGTCGAGGTTGGCCTTCGCCACATCGGCGGAGGCGCGAGCCGCGACGAGGTCGGCGTCGGAGACGGCCTGCCGCTCGAAGAGGGCCTGCTGGCGGTCGAGTTCGGTGCGGGCGCGGATCAGTTCGGCGGCGGCGCGGGCGCTATCGGCCTGCGCCTGGAGGAGGCCGGCGCGCGCCTGGTCGCGCTGCGTGATGTAGACCTCCGGCTGCACCTGCACGAGGAGTTGCCCGCGCTCGACGCGGTCGCCCTCCTCCACGGTGAGGCGGATGATCTCGCCCGAGACATCGGAGGCGATCTTGACCTCGATCTCCGGCTGCACCTTGCCGGACGCTGTGACGGTCTGCGTGACCGTGCGCACCTGCGCCTCAGCTGTCTCGACCTCCATGCCGCCCGGCCCGCCGCCTAGCGCCCCCGTCGCGTTGCCGATGACCATCAGGAGGACGACCAGCACGAGCAACACGCCGAGGCCGATGAGGATTTTCTTGGTGGGACTCGATGAGGATGCCATAGGGCGGATGGAGGAAGTACGAGTGGGGCTCGTGGGGTGGGAAGTGTTTCCGTGTTGCAGTGCGGCTGTGTTGCCGTGGGTTACATCAAGGGAGGCGCATGTGTCTAGAGAGCCTATCGACCAAACTCAGCATCGACTATGGCGACGTTTACCTCCTTCGAGGATATACGGGCTTGGCAGAAAGCACGTGCCTTGACAAGTCAGATCTACACGGTCTCAAAGCGCGCTCGCTTTGCCGCTGACCGCGATCTCGTTCGTCAAATGCGAAGGGCGAGCGTATCCGTGATGTCGAACATTGCAGAAGGATTTGAGCGGCACAGCCGGAAGGAATTTCACCAGTTTCTTGGGATCGCCCGAGGCTCTGCGGGCGAACTGAGAGCACAGCTGTACGTCGCTAAAGACGCGGGCTATATCGATGAAGCGATGTTTGAAGAGCTGCATGCTGAGGCGCATGACATTGCCAGGATGCTCAGTGGCTTAATGAAGCACCTGCGCAGGCGCTAGCAACCCACAGCAACACGGGAACACGGTCAAACGGCCGCACTCATTCAAACAGCGGCTGCGTGAAGTCGAGCGAGCCGAGGGCGTAGTCGAGGAGGCGGCGGCGGAAGAAGAACGTGTAGACGGCCTGGGCGCGGTCGGACTGCGCCTGCACGGCGGCGGCGCGCGCCTGCGCGAGGTCGGCGAAGGTCGACGCACCGAACTCGTAGCGCTCCTGCTCCACCTCCAGAGCCGCCTCGGCGGACTCGACCTGGACGGCCGACACGGCGAGCGCCCGGTCGGCGTTCTCGTAGTCGAGGTAGGCCTGGCGGACCTCCAGCGCAACGCTCTGCTCCAGCCCCTCCAGCACGAGGCGGGCGTTGTCGGCGCGGATGCGGGCCTGCTGCACCTGCGTCCGTGTCTGGAAGCGGTCGAAGATCGGGATGTTGATCGAGAGGCCGATGTTGCCGCCGCGGTTGGTGTCGAAGAACTGGTCGGAGAACGGCGTGTCCTCAATAGCGAACGACCCACCCACTAGGAACTCCTGGGTGACATCCTCATCGACGATCACGACGGGCTCTCCGCTCTCGGTGAGCACACGAGCAGGTGGCCGCGTCACGATGGCATTTCCGTCGGCATCAGTAGCGGTCCGCTGGGCCGAACTGGCGTAGCTGGAGCCGTAGCCTGCGAAGAGCGTCACCGACGGGAGGTAGCCGGCTCGAGCCTGCTTGATGTCCTGGCCGAGCGCCTGAATCTCCAGTTCCTGCGCACGGAGGTCGTCGCGGGCGTCGAGCGCGCCGCGGAGGAGTTCGTCCAAGTCGAATGCCTGGAAGGTGGTCTCGAGCGCTTCGAGCGGCGGCGCGGTGAAGGTGTAGTCTCCGAAGGGATCGAGCTGCAGCGTCTGCACGAGTTGGGTCGCCGACACCGTGGCCGCGTTCTGTGCACGGAGCAAGGCCAGTTCACGCTCGGCGGCCAGCGCCTCCTGCCGCAACACGTCCACGGCCGGGCGGGCCCCCGCGTCCACGAGGCTCTGGATGCGCTCGACCTGCACCCGCTCCGCCTCAACAGCCTCTTCCTGGATTGCCACGAGTTGCTCATCGAGGAGCACCTGGAGGTAGCGCGAGGCGACCTCGAAGACCACGTCCTGGCGCGTGCGCTCCTCGGAGAGCGCGCCAGAGCGGGCGCGGAGCCGCGCTGCCGCGAGCCCGGCCTGGTCCGCGAAGCCATTGAATAGGTTCACGTTGCCCGAGATGTCGGCAGACAGGACGTTGGTCGTCTGGTTCTCCAACGCGCCTGTTGTCTGGTTGAAGGCAAGACCGTACTGCTGCGAGGGCCGCATCGACGCGTCGATGGTGGGCAAGAACATCCGTGCGCGCTGCCGGGTGACGTCGAGGTCGGCGGTCTCGGTGGTGAGTTCGGCCTGCTGGAGGCGCACGTTCTGGTCGAGCGCGATGCGAACGGCTTCGTCGAACGAGATGGTGCGCGCCTCTTGGGCGAAGGCGGCGGGGGCGGCTAGCAGAACCGCGATGACGAGGAGGCGGAGGTGCATGGGGTGGGGTCAGGTTCGGCAGAAACGGTCGGGGTTGACGGATGGGCTCAGGGGAATGTTACAGCTTGGGACGG
>JBCDFO010000154.1:0-10192 GCA_039177895.1 Bacteroidota bacterium | reverse complement strand
CGTGAAGACAGAGCCGCCCTGTCCGGGATTCCCGGTGGAGTCCACAACGGCCGCCGAGTCGAGGAGCGTGACGCGATGCGGGCGTGCCGAGCGCGGGTCGGTGACGAGCCAAACCTGCTGGGGCACGTCCGGCGTCTGGTATACGTCCTCTACGGTGGCAGGCGACCCAGTCGTGGTGTCGGCGACGCTCCAGGCCGTCGCTGCGCGCGTGGTGAGGCGCACGGCCTCGTCGAAGCGGACCGCAAAGCGCCGGTTCGAGGCCGAACGCACGCTCCGGATCGCCGGACCCACGGAGTCGCGCTGCGCGAGATACAGGTCGAGTGCGACTACGTTGACGGTGTCGGCTCGGGTCACCGAGTCTGGTGGAACGGCAAAGGCTTCGCCCGCATCGGCGGTCAGCGAGCGATTCTGGTCAGCGATCGCAGCCACGAAGAACGGACCCGGGCGCAGGTACTCGAACGCGAAGCGCCCGTCGGAGCCTGTCTGCGTCTGGTAGCTGGGCAACGCCTCGCGGGGATCCGGCAGGACGAGCGCATCCGCCCGACCCGCGTCCGCAGTATCCCTGTTTGTCGTGTCGATGGCATAGGCGAACACGTTCACGTCCGCGACGCCCTGGCCCGTCACCGGATCGCGCAACGTCCCCTCGATCCGCGCGGCGTCGAGCTGGTCGCCGGTCGAGAAGGCGAGGGTGATCGGGGCCGAGAGCTTGACGTTGCGGAGGTCCTGTAGGTCCGTGCCGAGCGTCACCACGTAGGTCGTCGAGTCGCGCAGGGGCTCAGGGAACCGGACGCGCACCTCGTCACGGTTCACATCGACGAAGAACGGCTCCGCGAAGCCCGGCACGATGGACAGGGCGCGCTGGACGGAGCTCGCGTCCACGTCCTCGGAGAAGGCTAGCCGCATTTCGTCGGCCTCGACCCGGAGCGCACCCGCCTCCGGCAGCGATGCCACGAGGCGGGGCGGTGTCTGGTCGGTCGGCCCCCCCGATGGCGCGATGGGAGTGGCACAGCCACCGAGGAAGACCAGGGCGAGGGGGCATACGAGAGCGAAGACCACGGGCAGAAGCGCACGGCTATAGCCAGGCCTCTTCATACGCGTATGTACCCCCAGGCCATCACGCATAGATGCCGCGTGTACGAAGAGCGCTCGCCACCTTGTCGATGGCGATCACGTAGGCCCCGATGCGCATCGGGATGTCATACTTCTCGTGCGCGGCGTACACGTCGTTGAACGCCTTGCGCATCATGCGGTCGAGGCGGCGGTTGACGCGCTCCAGGCTCCAGAAGTAGCCCTGGCGGTCCTGTACCCACTCGAAGTAGGACACCGTGACACCGCCCGCGTTGGCGAGGATGTCGGGTACCACCAGGACGCCGTGCTCGTTGAGGATCGCGTCGGCCTCGGCGGTCGTTGGGCCGTTGGCGCCCTCGGCGATGATCTTGGCCTTGACGTCGGCGGCGTTCTCCTCCGTGATCTGGTTCTCCTTCGCGCAGGGGGCGAGGACCTCCACGTCGAGGGTGAGGAGTTCGTCGTTCGTGATCGGGTCGGCCCCGTCGAAGCCCGCGAGGGAGCGACCGTGCGCATCGGCATAGTCGATGGCGGCCTGGATGTTGATGCCATCGGGGTTGTAGTAGCCTCCCGACACGTCGGAGATGGCAACGACCTGGCAGCCCTGCTCGTGGAGGAGCAGCGCCGCCACCGAGCCGACGTTCCCGAAGCCCTGCACCGCCACGCGGCACTGTCCGGGGCGAAGTCCGAGCTTGTCCATCGCGGCGAGCGTACACGTCATGACGCCCCGCCCGGTTGCCTCGCGGCGGCCCTGGCTGCCGCCGAGCAGGATCGGTTTGCCCGTCACAACGGCAGGCTCCGTCCGCCGGACGTGCATCGAGTAGGTGTCGAGCAGCCAGGCCATGATCTGCTCATTGGTGTTCATGTCCGGCGCCGGGATATCCTTGTCCGGGCCGAACACGTCCATCAGGTTGGCCGTGTAGCGGCGCGTGAGCCGCTCCAGTTCGCCGGGGCTCATCGAGCGGGGGTCGCACTTGATCGCGCCCTTCGCGCCGCCGAACGGGACGGCTACGACGGCGCACTTCCAGGTCATCCACGCCGCGAGCGCCTTGACCTCGTCGAGGTGCACGTCCGGGGCGTAGCGGATGCCGCCCTTCGAGGGGCCGAGCACCTCGTTGTGGATCACGCGGTAGCCCTCGAAGACTTCGAGGTGGCCGTCGTCCATCATCACCGGCACCGACGTGATGTGTATGCGTGACGAGGAGCGGAGGTACTCGTAGAGCCCGGTGTCGAGCTCGAGGATTTCGGCGGCGTAGTCGAACCGCTCCATCATCGACTGGAACGGGTTGTTCTTGTCGACGTGGGGGGTCGGCTCTTGGTAGACGGCGCGTTTGTAGACGTCGCGTTTGAAGGGCATAGAGGTACGCGGAGCGTGCGAGAGGGAGAAGGTCGTGGGCATAAGATAGCGAGCCGCGAGGCTTCGTCGGCAGGGGAGGGAACCGCAGCGGGACGGACGCGCCGAACCGAGGTCGTTCGGTTCGGAAGCGCTTCCAAAACTACGACTCCGTATCGACCTGCGCGACCCTCGCCTGAAGCGCACCCATCCCTTCGCACGGAATTACCTCAATCGACCGACCCCAAAAGAGGCCTGCACGACACCTTTCGACAGCCGACAGCCTCCTACACCATGTTCCGACTCCGTAGCGCCTCCGTAACCGGATGCGTGAGCAGCGGGTGGATGCGGTAGCGGTCGCTCAGGCGAATGGCGAGCGGGGTGGCGGGCGTGCCGTGCGCGCCCGACGTGACGGTGGCCCGCGTGATGAGGAGCTCGTTCGCCAGCGACTCGAAGAGGAGGTAGCTCTCGCGGCTGGTAGCGCGGAAGACGCGTTGGTATTCCGGCAGCGTGAGAGTGCCATGCTGGAGCAGCGCCTTCAGCGCGAACGTGCGCGGCAGGTCGTAGGTCGCCAGGAAGCCGAAGTCGAGGCCCGGGAGCGAGCGCACCGTGAGCCGGTCCCCGTCCGCCTCGAAGTCAATGCTGCGCAGCCAGTAGAATAGCGCGAGCCCGACCGAGCGCCCCGAGTTGCGTGCGAGGCGGTCGAAGTAGTCGGCGCGGAGGAGGTCTTGCCGGTCCGCCTCGGTCTTGGCGGCGCGCAGGCGACGCACGAGCAGCGGAGCTGGCGTGGCAGGCTCCTGGAAGACGAGCGGGAGCCCGCTGCGGGCGTGGCGTTTGAGCACGACGGCTTCGAGCGCGGCGCGGTCGAGCGCGGGCAGCGGCAGCGGCATCACGAGGCCGGTGAGGGCCGGAGCCGTCTTCGCGACGAAGCGCCACGCCGACTCATTCATCGTCGCGATCCACAGCACGCGGTGGTCGGTCCGGCTGAGGAACGTGAGGACGGTTTCGAGCGGGGCAAGGCCGCCGCCCGTGCGCAGCATGAGGTGTTCGAGGTGTTCGAGCAGGCAGACGCGGCGCGGGCCGTCCTTCTGGGCGAGGAGGTGGCGTTCGAGCAGCGCCAGCCGCGACGGGGCGCCGGCCTCCGCGCTCGGCTCGCCGAGGTCGATCTCGAACGCCTGCGCAAGCGCGTCCGCGAGCATGTCCGGATCGTCGAAGCGGTCCGTGAGGTCAACGCGTTGCACCTGCAGGCCGGTAAGCAGCGTCCCCGCGGCCACCCGCAGGAACGACGTCGCGCCGCCGCCCATCGGCGCGGTCACGACTACGGCGCTCGACGGCTGCCGCGACTGCCAGCGGGTGACGACATGCCCGAGGGACTGCAGCGCCGCGTCGCGGCCTTGGAGCAGCAGCGGGTCGGCGATGGGGTCGAAGGAGAACAGGCGGCGGTAGACGAGCGGGAGGTGCTCGCGCAGGGTCGCCACGGAGCCGAGCGCGTCCAGCGTAGCCTCCTTCGCGGAGGTGTTCTGCATCAGCCCCGCCGCGCTCTGGCCTTTGCGGATGAGCGACCGGACGCGCTTCCAGCCAGCCTTCGCCAGCCGCTGCGTGGTGCGCCAGAGCGACTGCGCCCGGTCCTGCGCCGCCCGGCCCATCCGGGCGCCCTCGTCGGCCATGCGCAGCCGCATGTCGAGGAACTGCCCTTCCACGCCTGCCGCTTCGAGGCGTTGGTGGACCATGCCCCAACGGCGCTCGAACGCCTGCGTCGCCTGGCCCAGGAACGCGTTCCACGGGGCGTGCATCGGCTCTACGATGCCAGCGAGGCGCTCGGCCGAGCGGGCCAGCCCGGTCACGGTCAGCTCGCGCGCAGAAGCAATGCGCTCGGCGGGCGTCACCTCAGGCGCCGCCTCGTCCTCGTCCAACAAATCGTCTTCGTGCAGCTGCACCGTTTCCCGTCGGGTCGTCGTGGCACTGTCCTCGCCCGGAGCACGCGGGGCGGATACCGATTCCGACGTGGCTTGCGCTGCGGCGTAGTCCGCAGTGGCGCTGTCGTCAGAGTCGGCGTCCTCCGAGGAGTTGTCCTCAGAGCCAGCACCGTCAGCATCCTCACGGGCTTCGGTCTCGGCCGCGATCGACGCGGGGGCGTCGACGGCGAGAAGCTGGGCTTCTGCTTCGAGCGCCGCTGCGTCGTTGGTGGTGACTGAAGCCGCGTCGCTCTCGCCCGGGAGCGTGACACCCAACTCCTCCAGTGCCGCGTCGAGGTTGTAGTGGACAGCCGATTGCACCTCCTCGGCTTTCGCAAGCACACGGAAAAGGGGCTGCCGTAGCGCATCGCCGCCTTCGCCGAGGCGTTCAAGGAAACTCTGGTCCAGCACGCCGCGCGTGACGGCCCGGACGGGCGTGCGCTCTGGCTTGGTGGCTGGGTTCACCGGACGCGTTTCGAGGTCGGTCGCGACGCGCAGGACTTCGGGGAGCGCCTCGACGGCCTCGGCGATGCGGTCTTGCGCGGCGCTCAGGCCGCGCTCGAGCGCGGTGGAGAGGCTGCTCGTCTGGAGGCGGCGCACCAGCTGCCCTTCAGTCTTTCGCACTGCATCTTGGAGCAGGACCCGTAGTGCCTCGGTTAGCCCAGCTACATCGTCTTGTACGGCCGCTGTCCGGCACGCCTGCTCCGCCGCCTGACTGAGTTCGAGCAGCTCGTCCACGACCGACTGCACGGCCACGAGAACGGGTCTGAGGCCGCCTTTGCCGACGCGGTCGATCAGCCCGTTCAGCTCCTGCAGCAGCAGCGCTCGCAAGGCGAGTAGCTGCACCATCAGCACGAGCCGCTCCGCTAGTGCGGGATGCCAGGCCTGCCACGAGGTCGCACGTGCGCGGGCTCGGGCGGCCGGTCGCTCCGAAGGGGCCGGGAGCATCCGCGTGGGGCGTAGCTGGAGGCGTGCACTCCGGTCCACGTCCTCCCAGAGCATGGCATGGGCGGCGTCGAGCGTAGCCGTAGCGTCGGCGCGCAGGGCCGTCAGCGAAAGTGTAGTCGCATCATCGAGGGCTCGCTGGAGCACCAGCGCGGCGTCGAAGGCCGCACGCACGAGGCCCCGCTCATCCTCGGTCAGGGGCGGGAGGGGCGACGGAGCATCGGCGCCCGCGTCCGCGTCGCCGGTCGTTGGGTGAACCGACGTCGTCAGGTGGCCTGGTAGGGCCTCGTCGGGCCAGACCAGCGCGTCGAGGTCGTGGAGGGCGGCGCGGTCGAGCGCGGCCTCGGCGCGGAGAAGGGCGTGCAGCCACGAGTCGAGCGCCTGCACGAGGTCCGAGAGCGTCTGCGCGATCCGCTGGTGGGCGGCTTCGTGCAGGTCCGCGAAGACAGCTCCCAGCCGTACCTGCGCGTGATAGTCGAGGAGCGCCTGCAGGTAGACGGTCTGCGTCTGAGGCGCGGCCGGGATCGGCTCTTTGCCGACGAGCGAGCGGAGTCGGTCGCGGCCCGCCCGGCGCTGGGCGGACAGCCCGCGCTGGAAGCGTGCCGTCGCCTTGCGCAGGCGAATCCCCCGCGAGTCGGCGGGCATCGGGTCGAGCAAGCCTGCAGGCTCGAGGCGCGTCAGGCGGCCCGGCGCGTCACTGGAAAACGTTTCGAGGGCCGTGAACGGTCGCAGCGCCGCCGCATCGATGGCGTCGCCGACCGAAACGGTGTCGAGCGTGCGCTGGAGCGGCAGGACGATCTCGCGCTCGGCGGCGGTGCGGTAGGCCACGAGTGCCTCCCACAGCACCGCGCGGGGGGGCAGCGCTTCGGACTCGTTGAGCGGGAGCGGGGCGAGGAGCGCCTGGTGTGCCTCGGCGAGCGCCTGGACAGCCGTACGCAGCGGGGCGACGGCTTCGGTGTCCAGATCCGCACCGACTTGGCTGAGGTGCTGCTGTGCGGCGCCCGCCGTGGCATCCAGCCACGCGTCAAGATGCTGGGCTGCCTGGGCGAGTGGGTCGTCCGGCGACGGCGCAGGGAGCGTGTCCGTGCGCGCGGCGTCAGCAGGAGGGGTGACCGTGGTCATGAGGAGCGCGGTGTCGGCGTGGGGGTGGGGGCAGCGCCGTCGCCCGCGGCACCGTCGCCAGCGTTCTTGCCTCCGCCCGCTCCGTTCCCCGCCGCCTTGGGTTCGACGAGGTAGGAGCGCACGGGCATCGGCTCGAGCAAGCCAGCTTTGCGGAAGCCCGCCTTGGCCGCCTCCGTGACATCGCTCATGAGGAGGAACTCGTAGCGCGTGTCGAGGACGTAGGCTTTCACTTTCAGGTGCAGCAGGAACGTCTCCTTGAACGTGTCCTTACAGATGACTACGACGGGCTTGTCGAGATAGACGTAGCGCGACGTCGCGGCGGCCTCGTAGGCGATTTGCTTGGCGAGGTGGACGTCGACCCACCCGGGGAGGTAGAGGTCGGTGACGACCTGGCAGTCGAGCGCGCCCGCGTTGGCATTCGACACCTGGCCGTCGGCGACCTGCGCGTTCGGAACGGAGACGAGGTTGTCGTCCGGCGTCACGATGCGCGTCGAGCGGAGGCCGATCTCGACGACCTCGCCGTAGGTCCCACCGACGGCAATCTTGTCGCCGACCTGGAACGGCTGGTCGAAGACGATGATGAGCCCGCCGAAGACGTTTTTGAGCGCGTCCTGTGCCGCAAAGCCGATGGCGACGCCGAGCGCCGCCCCTGCTGCAATGAGGTCCTGCCCATCGAGCTCAAAGATCGTCCGGCTGATGATGTAGGCCGTGAAGATCCAGATCCCGATGCGCATGATCGGGATGAGGCGCTTGTAGAAGAGTCGCCGCTCGGCCGTACGCGCTGCGAGTGTGTCGAGGACGAAGGTGAGCGAGCGGATGAGATAGAACGCCGTGATCCCTACGACAAAGGCGAGGAACACACGCCATCCAAGCTGGCCGGCGGTGTTGCGGGCTGCCTCGAGCTTGTCAAGCGTTCGCTCTCCGACGCTTGCTGTGTCTGCTGCCGCTGCTTCGTCCTGCTCGCGCGCGGCGAGCGACTGCCCGAGGACGCCCGTGAGCGCTTCGATTTGGCCACGGAGCTCGGCGAGTTGTTCTGCGACCTGCGCGTCCGTTGGGGGGGCAGCGTTTGCCGAGTCTGCAGCAACGGGCACCGCCATCGTGTCCGCGACCGGCTCAGGCGTAGCCTCCTCGGACGCAGCCTCCTCGGGCGCGTCCAGCGACGCCAGCATCGAGTCGAGGTCAGCCTGCGCGAGCGAATCGGCGGCCAAGGCGGAGCGCTGGGCTGCGTCGGTCGCAGCCGCCTGTACGCTATCAGCCACCGCCGCCGAGTCGACAGCGGCCGGATCCGTCGGGCTAGTCTCGGTATCGGCCCCACACCCGACGGCGAGCGCCACAGCGAGCGCCACGGTCAGCACGAGGGCCCCGGTACGAAAGGCGTGGTAGAAGCGGTGGAAAGGCACGGGCAGGAAGCGGCGGCGGGAGGAGGCCGAAGATAGCGGGAGGGTACCGGTACGGCGAAATGCCCGCATGATCTACGCGACTGACTCGTTGGTTCCGCCCGCCCGTCCGGTTCTTTCGCCCGTTCGTCCGTCTAGGGCCACCACCAGGGGTGCCGAGCGTGACGTATTTCATATCGTCCCCAAAACTTCACGCGGACACGCTAACCGATAGGGTGATACTCCGTCAACAGCGCCGCGCCCGTCTCGTCTCTTCCTGCCCTTCGTCCCTCCCGACCCGCTGCCTCGTGCCTGACTCTTCCTGGCGCTCGTCGTGCCGCTTCGCCTTCGTCGTGCTTCTCAGCCTCCTCGCAGGCCCCCTGCACGCCCAGACGGCCCCCGAGCGGGCGACGGTCAACGGCTACGTCCGCGACGCCCAGACGGGCGAGACGCTCATCCAGGCCACCATCACCATCGCCGGGACGACGCGCGGGACGACGACCAACACGTCGGGCTTCTACACGCTTTCGGGCCTCACGCCCGGTGAGGTCACGCTCCGCTTCTCGTTCATAGGATACGCGGACCAGGAGCGCACGCTCGACCTCGCGCCCGGCACGCTGCGCCTCGACGTGGACCTCGAGTCGACCTTGCTCGACGCTGAGGGCGTGACCGTGGAGGCCGACCAGCCCATCGAAGAGGAGCGCGCCGTGGGCGTCACGCAGGTGTCCATCGATCTCGTGGAGCGCATCCCGTCCGCGTTCGAGAACGATCTCTTCCGCTCGATCCAGCTCTTGCCGGGCGTGAAGTCGGCCAACGACTTCTCCTCGAAGCTCTACATCCGGGGCGGGGCGCCCGACCAGACGCTCATCCTCCTCGACAACACGACCGTCTACAACCCGACGCACTTCTTCGGCTTCTTTTCCATCTTCAACACGGACGCCATCAAGGACGTGCGGCTCTACAAGGGGGGCTACCCGGCGACCTACGGCGGACGGCTCGGCTCGGTGATCGACATCTACAACCGCGAGGGCAACCGCAACGAGTTCGACGCGAGCCTCGGCATCGGCCTGCTCGCCTCGCGCGTGGGGCTCGAAGGACCGGTCAACATCGGCGGCGTGCGGGGCTCGTGGCTCGTCGCCGCGCGGCGCTCGACGCTGGAGCCGGTGCTGGCGGCGCTCCGGGAGACGGACATCACGGGCATCCCGGACAGCTACTACTTCTACGACGTCAACGCCCGCCTCGCGCTCGACCTCTCGACGAGGGACAAGCTCTCGATCTCGACCTACCTCGGCCAGGACCGCGTCGACGTGCCCATCTTCGACGACGCGCGCTTCATCCTCGATTACGGCAACCGGACGTTTAGCCTCGGCTACACGCGCATCCTCTCGGACAACGTCTTCGTGAACACGAGCGCGACCGCCTCGCAGTATTTCAACTTCCCCGTGGGCGAGTTTGCCGGGACCGAGTTCACCCGTGACAACACGGCGACCGACTTCTCGCTGCGCGCCGACGTGGAGTGGCTGCCGAGCGCACGCTTCGAGGCGCAGGTCGGCGTCTGGGGCGGGCACCTCGATCTCCTCCTCGAAGACACGTTCGACCAGCAGGAGTCGTTCACGTCGAAGATTGGCTCGAACTACCTCCAGAGCTACGTCCAGACGGTCTACCGCCCCTTCGCCGACTGGATTCTGACGACGGGCCTCCGGCTGTCCTACCACGGCTCCGGCGAGTACGTCCGCCTCGAACCGCGCGCGCAACTCGAGCGCACGTTCGGCGACCGGGCGGTGATCCAGTTCGCCTACGGGCGCTACACGCAGTTTCTCTCGCTCGTCTCCAACGAGTCGTTCTCCGGCTTCGACGTGTGGGTGATGACCGACACCGGCCTCGGGCCGCAGTCGTCGGACCAGGTGGTGCTCGGCTTGAAGACGAAGCCCGCGCGCGGGTATGCGCTCGACGTGGAGCTCTACTACCGGACGATGGACAACCTCTTCGAGCTGATTCCGTTTTTGCAAGACGCGACGGGGCTGCCCTACGAAGACCTCTTCCGCGTCGGCGACGGCTATGCCTACGGCCTCGAACTGCTCGCGGAGAAGCAGGTGGGGCGCATCACCGGGCTCCTCAGCTACACGCTCGCCACGACGCGCCGCCGCTTCCCGGCGCGTGGTAACTACCCCGGCGTCAACCAGGACTTCGACACGGGCGAGTTCCTGTTCTATCCGCCGAAGTACGACCGCCTGCACGACTTCACGGCCGTCGTCGAGGTCGGGCTCGGGCGCAAATGGACGTTCACGCTCGCGGGTGTCTACCAGACCGGCCAGGCCTACACGCTCCCGCAGGGGCGCTACGGGCTGCGCGGCAACCCGTTTGGCAACACCGACCTCAACGGCCTCTACTCGGCG
>JBCDFO010000153.1:0-10228 GCA_039177895.1 Bacteroidota bacterium | reverse complement strand
ACCAGCAGGCGCTCGACCGCTACCGCCCCACGCTCGGCCCGCTCCACGTCCGCACCGCGACCGCCGTCAACGAACTCGGCGTCGTCATCAAAAACCAGGGCCGCTACGCCGATGCGGAGCCGTACTACCGCGACGCGCTCGATGCCTTCGCGCAGATCTACGGCCCCTCGCACCCGCGCCGCGCCTACGCGCTCGCCAACCTCGGCGTGCTGCTCAAAGACCGCGGCCTCGTCGAGCAGAACCCCGCGCACTATGCTGAGGCCGAGCCCTTCCTCCGCGAGGCCCACGCGATGTACCGGGCGCTCTACGGCGACGCCCACCTGCGCGTCGGGCACTCGCGGGCGCACATCGGCATGCTGGCGCTGGCCCGTGAGCAGTACGCCGCCGCCGAGGCCGACTTCGACGCGGCGCTGCGCTTCCACGACGCGGCGCAGATTCCCGGCTCGCACACCGCGCGCGCCTACCCGCTCACCGGGCTCGGCGAGGCACTGACGGCGCTGGGGCGGCCTCGGCAGGCCATCCCGTTCCTGGAGGAAGCGCTCGCCATCCGCGAGGCCGCGACGGGCCAGCACTGGCGTATCGCGGAGGCGCAGGGCGCGTTGGGCGAGGCGCTGCTGGCGCTGGACCGCGCGGCCGAGGCACGTCCGCTCTTGGAGGCCAGCTACGCCCGCATCGAGGGGGGCGCAGGCGAGACGGAACGGCTTCAGCTTGCGGCCGCCCAGCGGCTCCGCGCCCTCCAGCAGATCGACGACAGCGACGTTCCATGACGGGGGACGATCTTCTCTCTCCTCCGTCTACGACCTACGCTCCCGCCATGCTCGACGCTTCCGACTACTCCTACCTCGACGGCGGCCTCGTCCGCATGCTCGACCGCCTCCAGGCCGAGGGCACCGCGACGAAAGACCCCGCCGCCGACCAGTACCTCCGCGACGAGCCCAACGCCGTCCTGCTCGGGCTCCTCTACGACCAGCGCGTCCTCGCCGAGACGGCCTTCACGGGCCCCTACAAGCTCTTCCAACGCCTCGGCCACCTCGACATGCGCCGCATCGCGGACATGGACCGGGACGCGTTCCTCGCCGTCTTCAGCGAGTCGCCCGCCGTGCATCGGTTCACAAACAAGATGGTGGACACGACCCAGCAGATCGCTGGCATCCTCGCCGACGAGTACGACGGCACGGCCGCGAACCTGTGGGCCGAGGGCACCAACGCCGAGGTCGAGAAGCGCGTGCGCAAGCTCCCCGGGTTTGGCCCGATGAAGGCGACGAAGCTCAAGCACTGCCTGTTCTACTTCGACCATCGCGACCTTAGCGAAGGGTAGCGGCACCTCGGCCGCACGCGCGAGGTAGCGGAGCACGGTACTTCGGACCGACGCCTCCAAAACGCACGAAGGCCAGGAGCACGTCGCTCCCGGCCTTCCATGCACGCGGGCTGTCTGGTACCAGACAGGCGTCAGACGCTTAGTCCATCGCCTCCTCCATCTCAGCGTCGATCATCTTCGCGTCGTGGAAGGTGACCATGCCGTTGGAGATGTCGTACATCGCGCCGATGACGAGCACCTTGCCCTCCTCAACGAGGCCTTCGATGACCTCACTGCGCTGGACGATGTTCTCGACGTTGAGGTCCACGTTGTGGTCCGCGACCTGCTGGACGAAGGCCGGGTTGCTGGAGGCGCGCTCGCCCTCAACGTCGGTGGTCATGTAGACCGCAGGCATGATGTGGCTGAGCGTGGTGGTGAGGTTGCCGAGTTCAACGTTGTCGCAGGCACCCTTGACGGCCCCGCACTCGGTGTGGCCCATGACCACGATCACCTTGGCGCCTGCAGCGGCGGTGGCGAACTCGAGGCTGCCGAGCATCTCCGTGTCCACGAAGTTGCCCGCGACACGGCCGACGAAGACGTCGCCGATGCCTTGGTCGAAGACGACCTCAACGGGGATGCGGGAGTCGAGACAGGTGACAATGGCGGCGAAGGGGAACTGGCCCTCCGACGTGATGGCTTTCTGGGCGGAGTAGTCGCGCTCGAGGGCGTTGCCAGAGCGGAAGCGCTCGTTGCCGTCCTTGAGCATCTGGAGGGCTTCGGCAGGCGTGAGCGCAGACTGAGTCTCAGCAGTCTGGGTGATAGCCGTCTCCTGGGCAAAGGATGCCGGGACGAGGAGAAGGGCACAGACCAGGATGGCGGCGCTGCGCGTGAATAGCGTCGTCATGATGGAAAGGGGGTAGAAGTGAAAGAACGCGCGGGCGCACTTCGCCCACGAGGTGGCCCTCACAACCGACCGAAACAGCCCCGGGTTGCCAGTCCCCTCTCGATTTTGATGCTGTGAAGCCGATTTCATTAACGCACAGGATTTATTGTCCGATTTAGGCCGACAATAGAACTACATCGTCCTACAATGCTCTCGGTATCCCCTAAGGCATTGTAGGACAATGTCTCACGTGCATCAAGATCCGCAGAACAACACAGCAGGCCGACGCCAGCCTAGCCTGCATACCTGTGTAGACGAGATCACGCTCTTCTCGCTCGGATAAAAGCCCTTCTCTTCTCTGAATTCCTCGACTCCGTCGCTCTGCCATGTATCTCGGTGTAGGGATCCTCCGGATTTGTGAACCCGCTGCAAACCCGCCCCTCGCCTCCGGGGAAAGTCGCAGAGCGCCGGGAACCGCTTCAAATGAACGTAGATAAAATTTGACTAGGCCCAAACTTGTACGGCAACCATAGCTGATCACGCGCGCAGCTACACCGGCGACACTGGTCCTAATTAGCAAGTAAAAAGGTGCACTAATATCGTGCACTTTTTACAAGCTATCACCTCTTACCCTTTCACGAGAACAGTGGGCGCTCCTCACTTTCAGCTGCGTCCTTGTGCTCAAGCCTCACTTCATACCATGAAGAAGCTTTTCCTCATTCCCGCGCTTTTCCTCGGACTGGCTTTCGCCGTCCCCGCCACCGCTCAGATGTCGTCTGACGCGATCACCACGGCCGAGGTCGAAGCCGCCCAGCAAGCCTGGGGCCAGGGCATCGTCTCCATCGGCCAGGTCTACACCAACGGCGGTGACTACACGGCCCGTGCCACGGAGCACATCCTGCAGCACTACGCCTACGGGGCCAACCAGACCATCCTCTTCAAGCCGACCCTCGCTGCCGAGGACCAGTTCCGCGGCGACTTCGGCGGGGCGCTGAGCTACTTCGTCGGTACCGAAGGCACCGAGGACGGCGGCTTCGCCATCGCACCGTACACCAACGTGCGCTGGGAGAACGAAGGCACCGTCATCTCCGAGGACGGCGACATGGCCGTTGCGATGGGCAACTACTTCTTCACGACCACCGAAGGCAACGAAGTCAAGGTCGAGTACACCTTCGCCTACGCGAAGGACCGGAATGGCGACCTGGAGATCATCCTCCACCACAGCTCGCTCCCGTACTCCCCGTGAGGTTGAAGCTGCCACGCGCGTAGTCGCTACACTACGACGCAGCTAGTCTCGACTGACGCGCCCCCGGTCCGACCTGGATCGAGGGCGCGTTTGTTTTGGGCTTAGCCCCACGACAGGCGCGGCCACACGCGGAGCAGTACGATGATGGCCCCAGCGGCGAGCGCGGCACAGACAACGCCCTTGGCGGTGTCGCCGTAGAGGAAGAAGCCCGTCGCGAAGAGCAGCGTGTAGACGCCTACGACGGCGGCGAGGAACCCGGCGAGGGCGGCCGTGGCGTCCGACTTCGGCGGGGCAGGGAGCGGCTGGCCGTCGGCCTCAGCGCGGCGGCGCACGAGGTGCCAGCCCGGCCCGAGCGGGCGCACCTTGGCGTAGAACGTCCGCAGCGTACTGGCCTCCGTCGGCGGCGTCACCAGCATCACAACGACCCACGCCGCCGTTGTGACGCCGACGATGAGCAGGAACTGCTGCCAGCCCGCCATGCCGAAGCCGTCGTTCACAAACAGCAGCGCCGCGACGGCGAACGACACGACCATCCCGGTGATCTCGGCGGCGGCGTTGACGCGCCACCAGAACCAGCGTAGGAGCATCAGGAGCCCGGTCCCCGCCCCGATCTGGAGCAGCAGGTTGAAGCCCTGGAGCGCGCTCTCCAGGAGCAGCGCCAGCGCGCTCGCGAGCACCATCAGCCCGACCGTTGCGAGCCGGCCGACCCACACCTGCTGGCGGTCTGAAGCGGTGGGCGCGAGGAAGCGGCGATAGACGTCGTTCACCAGCACGGACGCCCCCCAGTTGACCTGCGTCGACATCGTGGACATGTACGCCGCCGCGAGCGAGGTCACGGCGACGCCGAGGAGCCCGGCCGGGAGGTAGGTCAGCATCGCCGGGTAGGCGAGGTCGTTCTGGACGACGTTCTCGGCGAGGTGCGGGAACGCGGCGCGCAGCGAGGCGAGGTCGGGGAAGACGACCAGCGAGGCGAGCGCGACGAGGATCCACGGCCACGGCCGGAGCGCGATGAAGAGCGCGTTGAAGAGCAGCGCCGCGCCGGTCGCATGGCGCTCGTCCTTGGCCGCGAGCATCCGCTGCGCCATGTGGCCGCCGCCGCCCGGCTCCGCGCCGGGGTAGTACGACGCCCACCACTGGACCGCGAGCGGGATCACGAAGATGGGCACGAGCACGTCCCACCCCATCGTGCTGAAGTCGGGCAAGAAGGCCGTCGCGGGCGCGACGTTCGGATGGCTCACGAGCCCGGCTAGGCCACCGACTTCAGGAAGGTTCACGGCCACGTAGGCGGCGGCAATCGCGCCGACCATCGCGAGGCCGAACTGGAGGAAGTCGGTGATGAGGACGCCCGTGAGGCCGCCGAGCGCGCTGTAGACCATCGTCACCGACGCGGCGATGAGGACCGTTTCGAGCGGCGTCCACTGCATCATCACCCCACCGATCTTGATCGCGGCGAGCGTCACGTTCGCCATGATGATGGTGTTGAACACGACGCCGAGGTAGACCGCGCGAAAGCCGCGCAGGAAGGCCGCGGGCTTGCCGGAGTAGCGCAGCTCGTAGAACTCGATGTCGGTGAGCACCTCGGAGCGCCGCCAGAGCCGCGCGTAGAAGAACACCGTCAGCATCCCGGTGAGGAGGAACGCCCACCACACCCAGTTGCCCACGACGCCGTCCGAGCGCACGATGTCGGCGACGAGGTTGGGCGTGTCGGTGGCGAAGGTCGTCGCGACCATCGAGACGCCGAGCAGCCACCACGGCATCGCGCGGTTGCCGAGGAAGAACGCGGCGAAGCCCTGGCTCGCCCGCCGCGCCGCGACCGCTCCGATCCCGAGCGAGAGAGCGAAGAAGGCGACCAGGATCGACCAGTCGAGGGCGGTGAATTGCATCGGCAGGCGGGGTGGTAACAGGCAAGAAGCGCGCGAAAGGTAGGCGTGCCACCCGTCGCGTGCCCGCCTATCCGTCTCGGATCACGTCCGCGACCTGCGTGGAGCATCCTGCTGGCGACGATGTCGCACACGAACTTGTGCGCCGCAGGCAGTGCCTCCATCTGACCCAACCTCGACCCGCACCTCAGTAGCCGAGGATGGTTGTGCATTCGTTCTTGAGAGCTGACAGGGGTAGGTTTTCACAGAATGTGGTCTTCTTGTCATCCCGAGCGGAATGCGCGTAGCGCATGGAGTCGAGGAGCCTGCCCTCGCGGACACGGGGGATCTACGTCGTATCTCCATGACAAGAAGAGGCTTGGATGCTGGGCTGGAGATTCTTTACTGCGTGAACCTGCGGTTTGACTCGCTGCGCTCGCTCAGAATGACATCGTTCTTGTGAAGGCCTGCCCTTACCAATTCTTGAGAGGGATGCGACCCACTCTGGCAAGAGACCCCACAGAGGCACCGAGCCAACAGGCCCATGCCGCGAGCAGACGGTTTCGACTTTTTTTCGGAACCGATGCGACCGATTGGCTGCGTCAGGCATCCAGTTGATGTGAGTACCTCTGCCCCCCGCAATCCCGACGCCTTCCTGGCCGCGCTTCGCCCGCACTACGACGACGCGCTGCGATACTGCCGCGCGCTGTGCGCCCGGTGGTCGCCGCAGGAGGCCGAGGACGTGTTCCAGACGGCGCTGCTCCGCGCCCTTGAGAAACACGCCACGCTCCGCCAGCCCGACCGCTTCCGGTCCTGGTTCTTCCAGATCCTGACGCGGACGTTCTACGCTGCCGTCCGCCGTCACGCCGTCCGCCGGGTGCTGCCGCTGCCCACGGACGCCGAAGCCGAGCCCCTGGGTCTCTATGCCGACACGCCGGAGCCAGGATCCCTCACGGACACGCTCGCCGTGCTGGGGCGCCTCAAGTCCAAGGAGCGCGCGGCGTTGCTGCTCTACGAACTGGCAGGGTTCTCCATCGACGAAGTCGCCGAGATCCAGGGCGACCGCAGCGCCTCGGCCGTGAAGTCACGCCTGAGCCGAGCGCGCACCCGGTCCCGCGAGATCGCAGACCGCCTCGGCGCCGGGCCTGAGACCCTGCCCATCCACGTGATCGTCTAAGCCATGCGCTCTGAGTTCGATCCCCTCCGTTCTACTCCGCTGCCCGACTCGTTCGAGCGGACGGCGGCGTGGCTCCGCGAGACGCCGCCGCCCCGCACGCGCCGCGTCCCTGTGGCGACGCTCGTCGCCGTCGCCCTTGTCATCGGTGCGTGGTCGTGGCCCGTCCGCACCACGGTCGCGGAGGGGTCGGTGATCGAGATCCTCAGCGCTGACCGCATCGGGGCGGGGCACCCGACGCTCGTGGCGCTAGACCGGCTCGTGCCCGACGAGCACCAGCACTTCGTCGAGGTCGCGCGCGTCGGCGACCAAGGTTCGGAGGGGACGGTGCTGCGCTACACCGTCCTCGGGGCCGACGGTGAAGCCGCCGAGCGCTGGCGAGACGCGGTCACCGCGCTGCCCGGCACCGAAGCCGCCCGCGTCCTCAAGCTCGACGTGCGCAAGCGCCGCTCGTTTGGCGTCGTCACCGTCCGGCGCGCGCTCGGCGCCCGCTCGGCGCCGCACCTCTCCGACGCGGCGCTGCAGGCCGAGCTGGACCGCCTGTTCTCGGACATCATCCCCATCACCTTCACCGTCCGGCGGTCTGCGGACGGTCAGCGCGTGCTCGACGTGGAAGGGCAGCAGGGCGCGGTCACCCTCCGTTCGAGGGCGTTCACGCTCCGCCGCGACACTGTCGCCAGCGACAGCCTCGCCAGCGACAGCCTCACCAGCGACGGACGCTCCGAACGCGCGGCCGTGTCGCTTTCGGACCGGCAGGCCGTCAAGATCGCCATCGACAGCCTACCACCCGAGGTACTCCGAGCACTCCGCGACCGCCTCGACGCCAACTTCTTCCATGTGGACTCCCTCCCCACGGGGACCGCAGCGGATTCCTTGAGCCAGATCATCGCCGACCTACGCTCGGATCTGCCACGGGACTCGCTTCCACCGGCTGCGCAGCGCGACACGGTGCTCCGCTTCTTTCGCATCTACACCTTCCCCGACTCGCAATGACCCGCGTTTCTCTCCACCAGCTCGCCGTACTGGTCCTGCTCGCTCTGCCGACCCTGGCTGCCTCTGCTCAGCAGGGCACCGTGACTTACACCGCAACGGTCAAGCTCGACAACGTGGATCTGCCGCCCGAGTTTGAGGCGCTACGGGACCAGATCCCCTCCGAGACGAGCTCCGAGCGAGTGCTCCGCTTTACGGAGACCGAGGCTCTGACGAGCACCTCGTCCTCCGAACGCGAAAGCGATGTCGCAGACCCAAGCGAACTAACAGAAACCGGTGAGCAGCGGGTCCACATCCGCGTCAGAGGGGCACAGGTTAACGATCAGACGTACGTCGACCTCGACACGGGCGAGATCGTTCGGCAGCGGGACTTCCTCGGCCGCGCGTTTCGCATCCAGCGAGAGGCCGAGCCACTGGCCTGGCGCTTGACCGGCGAGCAGAGCGAGTTTCTCGGCTACACCGCGCAGAAGGCGGTCGCCGAGCATGACTCGACGACCTACGAGGCCTGGTTCACTCCGGAGATCCCGGTGTCCGCGGGTCCCGACGCGTACGGGGGCTTGCCTGGTCTGATCCTGGTCTTGACCGCGGGCAACCGGACGTTCGAGGCGACGTCGGTGGACCTGAGCCCGCTCGCGGAGGGCGCCATCGAGAAGCCGAGCGAGGGGCAGGAGGTGACGAGCGAGGAATTCGCCCGGATCGTTGAGGAGCGGACGCGGGAGCGAGAGGCGTCCGGTACGGGCAGGACACGCTTCTTCAGGTTCTAGACCCCCTACCCGCTCACCATGCCAGTCTGGCACAAGGGCCGACGGGCGACTTCCATCTGAATGGCTACGCGCTGGGCTGGGCCTGTCGCGAGCGGCCTCTCTGTGTCTACCTCCTACCGGGTCATGTTCGTCTCGCTCACCCGTATCGTTCTGATCGTCGCTGCCGTCGGGCTGGCGGTTGCCCTGCCCTGTGCCGCCCAATCGGGCGTCGTCACCGGCGTGGTGACCGACTCCACGGAGACCGGCCTGCCCGGCGCGACAGTCGTGCTCCTCCAGCCGAGCGACTCCACCATCGTCAGCTTCGGCACCGCGCGGACCGACGGCGCATTCCGGATCGCACGCATCCCGCGGGGCGACTATCTGCTCCAGGTCACGTACGTCGGCTACGTCCCGTCCACGATGTCGGTCGAGGTCGGTGCCGAGCCGGTCGACGTGGGCCGGATTCAACTCGACGTGGACCTGGCCGGGCTCGACCCGCTCGTGGTCACCGCCGACCGGGGCGCGATGGTCATCAAGCGCGACACGCTGGAGTTCACGGCCGACGCGTTCGCGACCCCGGACGGATCGAGCGTAGAGGATCTGTTGCGACGGCTGCCCGGTGTGCAGGTCGACCGCGACGGGTCGATCCGCGCGCAGGGGGAGGAGGTGGACCGGGTGCTCGTGGACGGCCGGGAGTTCTTCGGCGACGACCCGACCATCGCCACGCGCAACCTCCCCGCCGACGCCGTGGACCGCGTCCAGATCTACGACCGGGACTCGGAAACCGCCGAGTTCACAGGCGTCGCCGACGGCAACGAGGAGCGGACGCTCAACCTCGCGCTCAAAGAGGATCGCCGGACGGGCGTGTTCGGCAACGTGAGCGGCGGCCTGGGCGGCTCGGCCGTGCCCACGGGCGGCAGGCTGGCAGACGGCGCCCGGTTCGACGGCAGCGCCTCCGTAAACCGGTTCAGCCCCGCCACCCAGATGTCGTTTCTGGGCAACGCCAACAACGTCAACCGACAAGCCTTCGGTGTGGCCGAGACCATCCAGTTCCTCGGCGGCGTCTCCGCACTGGCGAGCGGCGGCGCTATGCGCATCAACTCGGGCGACATGGGCCTCCCCTTCGGTGGCGGACCCAGCGACGGCTTCTCGACGACGTTCTCCGGCGGCCTCAACCTCAACCGCGACTTCAGCGAGGCGACCTCGCTCCAGAGCTACTACTTCGGGTCGAGTGTGGGCACGGACCGCCAGCGCGACCTCCGGCGGGAACGGCTCCTCGGCACGGACCTCTCTGCACGAACCACGGAGACGGGCCAGACCACGTCCCTGACCCAGTCGCACCGCCTGAACCTGGACCTGCTCCACGAGATCGCGGACGGGCACGACGTCCGCCTGCGCTCGACCCTCCGCAGCCTAGGAGCCGACCGGACCTCCACCGACCAGCGCGAAACGCTCGGCCCGACCGGGCTCCTGGAGGCCGACCGGCTCACCACCTCGGACACGGACCGCCACGAGCCCGGCGGCACCGTCTCGCTCACCTACAGGAAGCGATTCCCCAGCCGACGCAGCGTCGTCGCCGTGGCGCAGGCGGGATGGGACTACGCGTCGGATACGCGCGACCTCATCGCGACGAGCGGCGTGAGCGGCAGTCTGGAGCCCATCGATCAATTTCGCGACCGGCGGGGCACGACGTTCAGCCGCTCGGGGTCCCTTCTGTTCACGCAGCCCATCACGCGTCGCCGCGCGCTCCAGCTCAACCTGGGCCACACCATCGAGAGCGAGGACGAGGATCTTGACGTCTTGGACCGCCTCTCTGGAGAGCCGCTGCCCGACGACCTTCTCAGCTCGGCGTTCGAGCGGACGACCCACATCACGCGGGGCGGCTTCACGTACCGCGACAACGGCGAGCATCACCAACTGAGCCTCGGGGCGCGTCTCCAGCGCACCCAACTCGACGGCGAGATCCTCGACCTCGGTGCCCCCGTGTCGCGGACGAACTACCACCTGCTCCCCTCGGCCTCGCTCCGGTACACCTT
>JBCDFO010000152.1:0-10265 GCA_039177895.1 Bacteroidota bacterium | reverse complement strand
TAGGCCTGCGCCCGGAGGAGGCGGGCCGCGGCGTCGTCCGGCGTGCGGATGAGCACGTCGGTGAGCAGGCGGATCGCCTCGCCGTAGCGCCCGGCGTCGTAGGCGGTCTGGGCGGCGGGCACGCCCGCGCTCTGGGCCTGCGCCGGGGGAACGGCCAGCGCCGCGCTCAGCGCGAGCAGGAGGGTGAACAGGATAGGTCGGAGTCGCATGGCGGCGTAGGAAACGGGAGGGGGCTCCCTGGAGACAGCCGGGAGGCTGGACCGGTAGGCAGTGGTAAGACCGGTGGGGTTCGTCAGCGGCGAGTTGGTCAGTAGCGGGTTAGTCAGCGTCGAAGGCGAAGGCCATGAGGTCGCGGGCGTTGGCGAACGGCTCGCCGTTGGGCACCGTCACGGCGGAGATCGCGGTGAAGACGGCATCGATGGCCCCGCCCGAGAGCTGGAGCTGGTTCTTGATCGCGCCGAAGACGCCCGGGGCTGCCTGCTGCGTCCGCTGCGGAAGCAGGGCGAGGAGCCGCTTCTTGTCCGTCTCGGCGTAGAGCGGGTCGCGCTCGTCGAGGGCGGCGCGGACGGCGTCCTCCACCAGCGGAAAAGCCTCCGCGAACGGGTTGTCCGGGTCCATCCGCAGCGCGAGCGCCAGGAAGGGCGTCCCGATGGCGTTGAAGCGCTCGAAGGACGCCTGCACCTGCTTGGCAAACTGCCCGCGCGGCGACTGGTCGAAGGTGTGCGCGGCCAGCGAGGTGAACTTTGGCATCGCGCTCGGTGGCGGCGGGGCCTGCGAGGCTGAGCGTCGGGGTGCAGGGGGCCGAGGTGCCGCGTCGAACTCGGGGGCACCGGAGAAATCGAGGGGGACGCTGTCGCCGCCGCTCCCGAATCCGGCAGGGGCTCCGAACCCACCGCCGGGGGCCGGTGCGCCGGTCTGGGCAAAGGTGCCGCCCATATTCGTCGACACCTGACGGCCGTCGAAGCTGACGGCACCGCTGTGGGGCTGGTACGAATCCAGCAGCACCCCGCCGTCCCACTCGAAGTCGTCGGACTTCAGGTGCGGGTTGACTGGGAATGCAGCCGCTGTCAGGTTGAGCAGGCTGATCTGGGGTGGGGCAGCGGGCATGGCAGCGTTGGGTGAAGGCTGGGTGGGCAGAGTGGGCGCGTCGAGGTCGGCCTCGACCGGCATGGAAGGCGGCGGCGTGGCGAAGTCGGGGGCGACCGGTGGCGGCGCGTCCGCTGTGGACAGAGGCATGACCTCGCGGGTCGCATCCGGTGCGGGGGGGGGCTCTGGAGCAGTCGGCTGCTCCGCCGGGGGCGGCGTGTCGTCGCGCGGCGCTTCGGTGAGGTCGGACGCGGGAGTCGTCTGAGGCTCTGCACGGCCGAAGATGTCCGCGAGCGAGGCGTTCATCTCTGCCACGGAGGGCATCGCGTCATCGCGCGCTGTGGAGGCAGGCGCTGGTAGCTCCGTTGGGCTTGTGGACGCGGGACTCGTGGGCGTCGGACGTCCCGGTGCTGGAGAGGAAGCCGCTGGCGGCGCAGCGGGCTGGGCCGGGTGGCGGTTCGTTAGCAGGCGGTCGCCTACCTGTCCTGCCACGGGGTGTCCATCTCCACGGTCGGTGCCGTGCCCATCGCCGTAGCCGTCGCCAAACCCGTCGCCGGACGGACCGGTGGACTCAGCGTGGGGAGCTTGGGGCTCTTCGTAGCGGGCAGGCGTCCAGGTATCCGTGACCGTTGCCAGCGCGATGTTGGCCCCGGGGCGGAGGCGGAGCGTGAGCGCTGCGTCGCTCTCGGGCTCGACATGGATGGCTCCGGCAGCAGCCGCGCAGAGCCGCTCGGTGATGGCGGCGGAGCGGTCGTTGGCCGGAGCGCCCATCCCGAGCAGCAGCACGGTCGGCTGCGCGTGCAGCGCCGTGATGAGGCGATCCACACTCGCCGTGAGGTGGTCGAGGTCCTGGAAGGCGAGGAACGCGGTGAAGTCCTCCACGACCAACAGCGCGGGCGTCGTCTGCGAAGCGAGGTGCGCGAGCCCGTCCATCTGCTGGGCCTGAGCCTTGTCGGAGGCACCCGGTTCGGGGGGACGCAGCAGCCGGAGGTGCCCGGCCTGCGCTGCCGCGCGCGCATCGAAGCCGAGCGGGGTTGCCTGGGCCATGAACGCGGCGGGTGTCTGGCCGGAGAGGTAGACGCATGCCTGTGCTCCGTCTGTCACCGTCTGCGCGGCGCGCAGCAGCACCGGCAGCCCGCTCTGCGTGCGGCCCGTCACGACATACGTCTCGCCCGCCCGTAGCCCGGTCCAGGCACGGTCAAGAACAGGAACGCCAGTGGAGAGACGTGACATGAAGAACGATGAGAAGGCGGGTTCGGGGCGCGTGGAGGCCAGCCACACGCATCCGCAAGGGACTTCCTCAAACGCCATGCCAGCCCGATTCCGGCGCAGCGCCAATCGGGGGCAAAGCAGGACGCCGAGGGAGAACGAAGAGTGCGTGTGGTCTCCAGAGCCTAGCGGCTTGCCCTGTATCTTTGGGACGTATGCGTTCCCTCTCCCCGCGCTGACCCTCAGCGCCTCTTCCTGTCCTCCCGATGCAGCCCGTTTCCTACGCCGCGCCCACCTCCGGCGAGCGCGCCCCGCGCCTCCACAACTTCTCCGCCGGCCCTGGCGCGCTCCCTACGGCTGTCCTCGACGCGGCCCGTGCTGAGTTGCCCGTCTACGGCGACCTCGGCACGTCGGTGCTGGAGATCTCGCACCGCTCGCCGACCTACACCGAGATCGCAGCCTCGGCCCGCGCCCGCCTCCGCGCGCTCCTCGGCCTCGGCGACGACTGGCACATCCTCTTCCTCCAGGGCGGCGCGTCGATGCAGTTCTACCAGGTCCCGCTCAACTTCCTGCGGGCGGACGCCTCGGCGGACTACCTCGACACCGGTACGTGGTCGGCGAAGGCCATCAAGGAGGCGAAGCGCTGCGGTGGCGTCAAGGTCGTGGCGTCGAGCGCGGATTCGAACTACTCGTACATCCCGACGCCGGACACGTGGACGCTCGACCCGAGCGCGGCCTACCTGCACTACACGAGCAACAACACCATCTTCGGCACCCAGTTCGCCGACGAGCCCGCCGCAGACGTACCGCTCGTCTGCGACGCCTCGTCCGACTTCCTCAGCCGCCCGCTCGACCTCGACCGCTACGGGCTCATCTACGCGGGTGCGCAGAAGAACATTGGCCCGGCGGGCGTGACGGTCGTGCTCGTGCAGGACGCCTTCCTCCAGACGCGCAAGGCCGCCCTCCCGACGCTGCTCGACTTCGGCACGCACGCGGCGAAGCTCTTCCACACGCCGCCGGTCTACGCCGTCTACCTCGTCGAGAAGGTGCTCGCGTGGCTCCAGGACCACGGTGGCATCGACGGCATCGCCGAGGTGAACGCGCGCAAAGCCACGATGCTCTACGGGGCTATCGACGCGACGGACTTCTACACCGGCACCGCGCGCCTTGACTCGCGCTCGCAGATGAACGTCTGCTTCCGGCTCCCGTCGGAGGACCTCGAAGCGCGCTTCCTCACCGAGGCCGCCGAGCACGGCCTGCTCGCGCTCAAGGGCCACCGCTCCGTCGGCGGCATCCGCGCCTCGATCTACAACGCCGTCGAAGAAGCCTCCGTCGAGGCGCTCGTCGCGTTCATGCGCACCTTCGAGCGTAACAACGGGTAGCAGCAAGCTCTCCCCCTGAACAGAGTCCTGTCCTCGCGCACGCGGGGAGGGAGTCCGCGAAGCGGGAGGGGGTAGACCTGTCGAGCACGACGCAACATCGCGTTGTGACACTCGACCACCCCCAACCCCTCCTGTCCAGGAGGGGAGCTAGCTCGACGCCCGCGTATTTCCACCGCACGTCCACACCTCCCCCAGATGGCTCTCGTCGCGATCGTCGGCCGGCCCAACGTCGGCAAGTCCACGCTCTTCAACCGGTTCACCGAGGAGCGCCACGCCATCACGCACGACGAGCCCGGCGTGACGCGCGACCGCGTCTACGGCGACGTCGAGTGGACGGGCCGCACGTTCGACCTCACCGATACCGGCGGCTACGTCGCCCGCTCGGACGACCGCTTCGAGGCGGCGATCCGCGAGCAGGTGCTGCTCTCGCTGGAAGAGGCTGACGCGATCCTGTTTGTGCTCGACACGACCGTCGGCATTACCGACCTCGACGCGGAGATGGCGGACGTGCTGCGCCGCACCGAGAAGCCGGTCTTCGTGGTTGCGAACAAGGCCGACAACGACCGCCGCCGTATGGAGGTCGCCGAGTTCTACCGCCTCGGCCTCGGCGAGGTCTACCCGGTGAGCGCGATCAACGGCTCCGGCACGGGCGAGTTGCTCGACGACCTCGTAGCCGCGCTTCCAGAAGACGAGCCCGAACCCGAGGACGAAGCCCCCTACATCGCCTTCATCGGCCGACCCAACGTCGGGAAGTCATCGCTCACGAACCAGCTCCTCGGCGCGCAGCGCTCCATCGTCACCGAGATCGCCGGGACCACCCGCGACGCCGTCGATGCGCGGATGGACTTTCACGGCCGCGAGGTCGTGCTCGTGGACACCGCCGGGCTGCGCCGCAAGGCCCGCGTGCGCGAGAACGTCGAGTTCTACAGCACGCTCCGCACCGAGCGCGCCATCCAGCGCTGCGACGTGGCCGTGCTCCTCATCGACGCCGTGGACGGGCTGGAGTCGCAGGACGCGAAGGTGCTGCAACAAGCCGAGCGGATGAAGAAGGGCCTCGTGATCGCGGTCAACAAGTGGGACCTCATCGAGGACAAGGAGACGAACACGGCCCGCGACTACGCCGCTGCCATCCACAAGCGACTGGGCCTCTTCGACTACGTCCCCATCCTCTTCATCTCGGCCTACACCGGCCAGCGCGCCCACCGCGTCCTCGAAACGGCGCTCCGCGTTCACGACGAGCGCGCCAAGCGTATCCCGACCGCGCCGCTCAACGAGGCTGTCGCCGCCGCGATCAACGCGCATCACCCGCCGAGCCACAAGGGGAACTACGTCAAGATCAAGTACGCCAGCCAGGTCCGCGCCGAGCCGCCGGTGTTCGCGTTCTTCTGCAACGACCCGAAGGGCATCAAGGAGGACTACGCGCGCTACCTCGAAAACCGCCTCCGCGCCGCGTTCGGCTTCCAGGGCGTCCCGCTGACGCTCTCGTTCAAGCGGAAGTAGACGAGACGGCGAACGGGAGAGACGGGGAAACGACGAGAAGGCGGCAAGCCCAGGGGATAGCGAGGACGCACGAAGCACCACGCTGTAGGGGCGGGTTGCAAACCGCCCGGCTCGGTGCAACGTCTACCGCAACGAGGTACTTGGGGAGCGATCGTTGTCATCCTGAGCGAGCGTAGCGAGTCGAAGGATCTGCGGGTCAGCTTCCAAGTTGGGATCAGAGCACCGAGATAGACAGAGATCCTTCGACTCCGGCCTACGGCCTTTGCTCAGGATGACAACGATGGGGAGGCGCACCAAACCGGCGCGATCTTGCCACGTAGCAGCCCCACCTTGTCTTCCTTTCCTCGTTTTCCCGTCTCGTAGCCATGCGGATCGCGCTCTGCCAGATCAACCCCACGGTCGCCGACCTCGACGGCAACGTCGAGCAGATCCTCGGCTGGGCGCAGTGTGCCGCCGAGGACGGGGCTGACCTCGCCGTTTTTCCCGAGCTGTGCCTCACGGGCTATCCGCCGCTCGACCTCCTCGACAGCCCCGGCTTCATCGCCGACGTGCAGGCCGCGCTGGATCGCCTCGCCGCGGACCTGCCGCCCGACCTCGGCGTGATCGTCGGTGCGCCAGTGCCCAACACGGATCACACCGGCAAGCGGCTCTACAACGCAGCGCTCCTCTTCGACGGCGGCGCTATCGTCGCACGGGTCAACAAGACGCTGCTGCCGACCTACGACGTGTTCGACGAGTACCGCTACTTCGAGCCCGCACCGCGGCGGCGCGTAGTGAACTGGCGCGGCAAAAAGCTGGGCCTCCACATCTGCGAGGACATGTGGAATAACGAGGAGCACGCCGCCTACCACCTCTACGACGAGAACCCCATCGACGAACTCGCGCAGCAGGGGGCCGAGCTGTTCGTCAACATCAGCGCGAGCCCGTTCTCGATGACGAAGCAGGCCACGCGCCGCCAGATCCTCGTCGACGCCTGCCGCGAGCACGGCCTGCCGTTCGTCTTCGTCAACCAGGTCGGCGCGAACACCGAGATCATCTTCGACGGCGACAGCCGCGTGCTGGGGCCGGACAGTGCGGTTCAGGTCCAACTCCCGAGCTTCGAGGAAGGATATCGGGTATGGGAGTGGCAGCGTACGGGGGTCAATGGCGCGACATCCACACCCTCAAACACGCACACCCCCACACCCCCAACCGCCTCCATCGCCGACCTCCACGACGCGCTCGTGCTCGGCATCCGGGACTACTTCGAGAAGACGCCGGTCTTCGCCAAGACGCTCATCGGGCTCTCAGGCGGCATCGACTCGGCCGTGACGTGCGCGCTCGCGGCGAACGCGCTGGGGCCGGAGCGCGTGGTCGGCATCACGATGCCGTCGGCCTACTCGTCGACGGGCTCCGTCTCCGATTCACAGGCGCTCGCCGATGCGCTCGGGATCGAGTTCCACGAGGTGTCGATCCGCCCGGCCGTGGACGCCTTCGGGACAATGCTCACGGACGTGTTCGCGGGCACCGAGGAGAACGTCGCCGAGGAGAACGTCCAGGCGCGCGCGCGCGGGCTCACGCTGATGGCGGTATCGAACAAGTTCAACTACCTCCTCCTCACGACCGGCAACAAATCGGAGATGGCCGTCGGCTACGCGACGCTCTACGGCGACATGTCGGGCGGGCTGGCCGTGCTCTCGGACGTGTTCAAGCAGGAGGTCTATGCTCTCGCGCGGCACATCAACGACCGCGCGGGCCGCGAGGTGATTCCCGAAAACACAATCACGAAGCCGCCGTCCGCCGAACTCAAGCCGGGCCAGCAGGACTCCGACAGCCTGCCGCCCTACGATGTCCTCGACCACATCCTACGCTGCTACATCGAGGACCACCTCCCGCTCGACACCATCGTCACGCAGACGGGCTACGACGCCGCGCTCGTCGGGCGCATCCTACGCATGGTGGACCGCAACGAGTACAAGCGTCGCCAGGCCGCGCCCGGCCTCCGTGTCACTACGAAGGCGTTCGGCCTCGGCCGCCGCATGCCCATCGTGATGAAGCGCACCCACACGACCACCGCTGAGGTGTCTACGTAGCGACGCACAGGTGACACCGATAGTGCATAGGTTTGATTGTTGCGGAGGTCAACGGCCTCCTCCATTTTGCTGACGTTGAGGCACTTTTGAGCCCTCGTCGCGTTTCGTCTCTCTCCCTAGAGTCGGCTCCTCTTCATGCCTTCCTTTGACCTATACGGCGGTCGCGATCCTCGGCACCTCCCGCTCTACGCGCAGCGAGAGGCCGCTCATATCGTGGGTGTATCGCACTCGACGCTTCGAGGTTGGGTGCAGGAGCGGTTCGACTCCGAAAGCACGATGCCCCCCCTAATTCGTCGACCTGACGAAGCCGACTCGCGTCTCTCATTCAGCAACCTTATTGAAGCGTTCGTACTCCGAGCGCTTCGTGAGCGTCACCGCGTCCCCATGAAGGCGATCCGTCAGGCGGTAGCCTACGCCGAAGCCGAGTTGGGCGTGAAGCACCTCCTGCTTCGCCGAGAGCTTCGCGTGTCTGGGGATCTATTCTGGGATCGACTAGGGCAACTCATCAACCTGTCGCAGTCCGGTCAGCTTGCCATCCGACACGTTCTCGAAAGCTACCTCGAACGCATCGAATGGGACGAGCAGACTAACCTACCGACTCGTTTCTTTCCGCTACTGGACGCGGGAGTCGCTGCGAAGTCAGTGGTAGTTGACCCTCGCGTTGCCTTTGGGCATCCAACGCTGTCCGGAACGGGCATTAGCACCGAGGTGGTTAAGCGCCGGATCGATATTGGGGAGACTGTGGAGGAGTTAGCTGAGGACTATCAGGTCACGGTCAAACAGGTCAAAGACGCGCTCCTCTACGAGAGGCCGTAGGGTGAGCGACGCTGAGCCGACCTTTTTCATCGACCGTTGCCTCGGAGCGCGTTTTCCCAACGCACTCGAAACGGTAGGCATTCGCGTGGTGCTTCATCGCGACCACTTCGTGGACACCGCTCCCGACGAAGAGTGGCTCGCATGGGTGGCTGAGCAGGGCTATGTGGCTCTCTCCAACGATCGCAACGTGTACCGTAGGCCTGCCCAACGCGAGGCCGTCCTTCGGGCTCAACTTGCCTACTTCGTGCTGAGCGCCAACGCAAAGACGGACGAATTAGCTCGCGCGTTCATCGACTCCTACCCAAAGGTCAAGCAGCTTCTGATTGAACAACCACTTCCTTTCATCGCTAGCATTCAGCGGCCTAGCGCTCCGGGTAGATCGGGTCGTATCAGCTTGCTCTATCCCAGAGACGATTGACGAACTCACCGATGCGTCTGTTTAGTCTCTTCATCGCGCTCCTGCTCGCGATCCCGGCTTGGGCGCAAGACGATGAGCCCCGTGACGATGCGCCGCTCGTGCCCCTCGTCGAGATCGCGCCGAGCATCGTGCACGACGTGCGCTATGCGACGGGCGAGAACTTCGTCGGCACGCGCATCGACGGCTACGAGGCGCCGTCATGCTGGGTCACGCGCCCCGCCGCCGAGGCGCTCGCGGCCGCACAGGCCGAGGCGTTCGAGCTCACGCTGGTGGTGTTCGACTGCTACCGCCCGTAGCGCGCCGTGGACCACTTCGTCCGCTGGGCGACCGTGCCCGCCGACACGCTCATGAAGGCGCGCTACTACCCCGCCGTGCCGAAGGACTCGCTCTTCGCCTACGGCTACATCGCCGCACGCTCGGGCCATAGCTGAGGCAGCACTGTCGATCTCACGCTCGCGGACGCTGCCACCGGCGAGCCGCTCCCGATGGGCACCCGCTACGACTTCTTCGACACGCTTGCCCACACCGAGAATCCTGACGCTGGGGCTGAGGCGCGGCGCAACCGCCTGCTGCTGCGCGCGCTGCTCGACCGTCACGGCTTCCGCAACTACGCGCGCGAGTGGTGGCACTTCACCCTCCGCGACGAGCCGTTCCCGGACACGTTCTTCGACGTGCCGATCACGGACTCGCAGTCCCGCTGACGTTTGCGAGCTAGAGAATATCCAGCCGGATTATTCCATACGTTGCTGCCGCAGAGACGGCCAGGCACATGGCTATGTAAATCAGATCGGCCCAATGTGTGCCCTCTTCCCCAAACGTGTCCCACAGAATCATGGCGAGTCCGGAGTACGCTAGAACGAAGGCATAAACGAGGTAGAAGACCACCGCGAAAATGAAGAGGGCCTTGAGCACGTCCATTCAGATCACTGTTACTGTTGCGACTGTTGCGGCGCTGGTTCCGGATCGCGCGTGTCGGCATGGGTGACCAGGGCAAGCTCGGGGCGAACATCGGTGGCACCCGCGAAGGTGGCCTCGGCGACGTGGACGCCGACGTGGAGCGTGCTCCCGCCGGTCCCCTTGTAGACGCCGCGCGTGGGCGGGACGTCGGCGTAGTCGCGGCCGAGCGCCACGCGAATGTGTCGCTCTTCGGCGAGGATGTTGTTGGTCGGATCGAAGCCGACCCAGTCGAGGCCAGGCAGGAAGGCCTCCACCCAGGCATGCGACTCGTCCTCGGCGGAGCGATCCTTCGAGGAGCCGTCTCGCTGGTAGAAGAGGTAGCCGCTCACGTAGCGACACGGAATCCGCAGGTGCCGGGCGAGCGCGATGAACAGGTGCGCGAAGTCCTGACAGACGCCGCCCCGGCTCGCGAGCGCGTCGTCGATGGGCGAGTGGACGTGCGTGGCCTCGGAGCTGTAGTCGAACGTCTCGTAAATCCGCTGGTTGAGTTCGCGCAGGAGCCGCAGCGGGTCGGTGCGGCGTGTCCAGTCGAGTTCATCGATGAAGCGATGGAGCGCCGCCGAGGGCCGCACGAAGGTGCTCGGCAGCGTCATGTCGAGATGCGCGCCGTCGTCCCAGAGCGCGTCGAGCGTGTTCCAGGTGTCCATCGGGAGGTCGTCGGGTAGCGACTCCGGTGGCGGCAGTTCGACGAGCGCGCGGGCCTCCAGCGTGAGCCGGTCGTGGTAGCCGGGGATGTCGAAGTGGTGCACCTCGTTGCCGAGGTAGTCCTGGTAGCTGAACGCCTGCGCGTGCGGCGACACGGCGAGGTCGAACGAGTAGCACCGC
>JBCDFO010000151.1:0-10277 GCA_039177895.1 Bacteroidota bacterium | reverse complement strand
GCCGGGGCTGCTGTAGTAGGCCCCCGTGTGCGCCACCGTTACGGCGGCCGTCACGCCCACGGCGGGGACGTACGACGCGCCAAGCGCCGCCGTGAACGAGGGCGCACCGGGGAAGGTGTTGCCGCTGAAGTCGCCCTCCGCCGTGACGAAGTCGTCGAGGCGGGTGCGCAGCCAGCCTGCCGAGCCGTAGACGGTCACGTCGCGGCCGAGCACGAGGCGCGGCTCTACCTCGACGCCCCATGCCGACGAGCGCCCGGCGTTGCGCGTGATCGTGAGCGGAGCCCCGCCCAGCGTGGTGTCCTCGACGGCGATCTGCTGGTCGTAGTAGCGGTAGTGGAAAACGGTGGCGTTGAGCGCGAGCCACCCGTCGAACCACTGCGAGCGGTAGGCGAGGTCGGCATTCCAGTGTGCCTGGGTATCGACCTCGAACACGTCGCGGGCGCGCGGCTCGTTGTCGGGGTCGCCTGCCCGGACGCCGCGCGCGACCGTGAAGGCGAGCCGCTGGGTCGGGGTGACCGCGAACGCGAGGCCGCCCTCGGGCAGCAGCGCCGTGAAGTCGGTTGCCACGGCGGTGGTGTCGCCGCGTGTGGCGTCGCCGGGGAAGGTGACGATGGTGTCCTCGACGCGTGCGGCGAGCACCCGCGCCCCGGCGAGGAGCGTCCAGCCGCGCCCGAGCCGCAGGCGGGCGTCCGCGAACACCGCGCGCTCCTCCGTGAACCCGTCGCTCTCGATGTCCTGGAAGACCGACTCGCCGAGCAGCACCTCGGAGTCGCGGTCGTCGCCGAACCAGCCGTAGAACAGCCCGGCCGTGCCTGAGAGTCGTCCCGCGAGCCCCGGGCGTTCATCAGGCTGGTAGGCGACGCGCAGCTCTTGGGTGAAGCTGTCCTGCGCGCGCAGCTCGTCGCGGACGAAGTTGGAGCCGGGCGGCGTGAAGATGTCCGTGTCGCCGGTGGCACGCGCGCTGAGCGCCTCGATGCGCCAGGACGGCGTGGCCTCGTAGACGGCGCGCGCGCCGTAGCTGCCGAGCGTTGTCTCGCGGAACTCGAGGCCGGGCGGCAGGTCGGCGAAGCGCTCGAAGAAGTCGGGGCCGGTGACCTGCGCGCTGCCAGGCTGGTCGAAGCGCTGCCCGGCGCTCAGCGTGACGCTGAGGCCGTCGAGCGCCTTGGGCTCGATGAGCAGCTTCGCGCGCAGGCTGCGGTACTCGCTGTCGTCGAGCGCGTCGTTGTCGAACGGTACGTCGGGCAGCGGCTCCGGGTAGCCAATGCCGAACTCCTCGTCGGCGACCTGCGCGCTTACGCGGAACGCCACCTGGCCCGGCACGATGGGCCCGCCGCCAGCGACGGCGAACTCGCGGCCTGCCCCCCCCTGCACGGAGGCGCCCTGGAAGAGAGCCTGCGCCCGCGCGGTCCAGTCGTAGCTCGGCGCGCGTGTCTCGACCACGACGGCCCCGGCGACCGAGTTGCGCCCGTAGACCGTCGACTGCGGCCCGCGCAGCACCTCCACCTGCGCCACGTCCCACAGCCCACGCAGACCGCGTGTCGTGGCGACGCCCGTCTGCGTGACGCCGTCCACCACGAACGAGACCGTCCGTGCGTCGTTGATCGGCTGCGTGAGCCCGTCCGAGTTGAGGCCGCGCAGCGAGATGCTCTTGCGGTTGTCGGCCTCCACGAGCGTCACGTTGCCGAGCAGTTCGACAGCCTCGCGCACATCGTTGACGCCAAACGCGTCGAGGTCGGCGGCGGGCAGGACGCCCACGCTCGTGTAGGTGTCGAGGAGCGAGCGGCGCTCCTTCTCCCCCGTCACCACGACGCCTGCGAGTGCTGCCACGTCGGCGAGCAACCGCAGCGTGACCCGAGTCGTGGCGTCTGCCTCCACGACGACGGGCAGCCGCAGCGGCTCGAAGCCGACGGCGGTGGCGACGAGCACGACCGTCCCGATAGCAACGTCTTCGAGGACAAAGCGTCCGTCGGTGTCCGTCGCGGCACCGGCTGTGGTCCCGTCGAGGACCACGTTCGCCCCAGGCACGGGCAGGTCCGACTCCGCCTCGATGACGCGGCCTTCCACCCGTCCGGTCGTCTGCGCCACGGCTTCGCTGCTCCCCACCACCGCCAGCCCCGCCGCGATCCAGGCGCGGACGAGGCCAGTCAGCCAGTACCAGCGGGTGCTAGGTCGCATGCAGCCTACCGCGTCACCGTGAGCGAGCGGGTGAGGGTACCCTGGGCGGTCGTCGCGCGGACGACGTAGAGGCCGGTCGGCAACTCCTGCGCGTCGAGGCGCAGCGGCGCGGCGGTCGGCGGGCCGTCGAGGAGCACGGCGACCTCGCGGCCGAGCACGTCGTAGACCACCACGCGCACGTCGGAAGCCGCGCTCACGCGAACGGCCGCCTGGCTCGCGACCGGGTTCGGGTACACCGCCAATGCCAGCACGGCGTCAAGCGCGACCGTTACTTCGACCTCGGGGCTGTACGCGAACGCACCGTCGAAGTCGACCTGGCGGAGCCGGAACGTGTGCGTGCCAGCCACGAGCGCATCCACGCGGTGGGCATAGGTCTGCCGCTCCGTTGTCGAGCCCATCCCGGTCACGAAGTTGACCTCGTCGAACGCCTCAGCTTCGGGCGTGCGGTGCTCGATCGCGAAGCCCGCGTTGTTCGTTTCGGACGCCGTCGCCCAAGTCAGGACCGCGTCCGCGCCGTCGAGCTGCGCCTCGAAACCGACGAGTTCGACAGGCAGCGGCGCTGCTGTCTTGCGGAAGAAGCCGGTGGTACCCGAGCCCAGAGTCGCCCGGTCCACCGTGATGAGGTCGAGGTCACCGCTGGCGTCCTGGTCGGCGTCGCCGAGGAGCACATCGCGCGGCGTGACGCCGGTGGCGATGAGCGTGCCCGGCCCGAACGTGGCGCGGGCGTTGGCGGTCGTGCTGCTGCTCAGGTTCTCGAAGAACGCGAACCGCGCACCCGCGAACGAGGCCGCCGTCGCGATGTCGTCGTCGCCGTCCTGGTCGATATCGCCCACAGCGAGGTTGTTGACGCCGACCTCGCTGCTGGAGATCGTCACACGGCTGCCGAAACCGCCCGTGCCGTCGCCAGCATATGCTGCCACGATGCCGTCCGTCTGACCCACGGCCACCACGTCAACGTTCGCGTCGCCGGTGACGTTGCCAAACGCCACGTCCTGCGCCGAGCCCAGGCTCGCATCGACCGTCACCGTCGAGAAGCCGCCGCTGCCGTCGTTGAGGAAGACGAGCACCTGGCCGCTCGTCGAGGCCACGGCGACGTCGAGGGCGGTGTCGCCGTTCACGTCGGCGATGGCCGCGCCGCGCACGTCGCGGATGGTGTTGGCCGGGGCAAGGCTGACCGCCGTTCCGAAGGCCCCCATCCCGTCGCCGGGGTAGTAGACCGCCTGGCCGGTGTTGGTGCCGTCGGAGAAGAAGGCAACCACGTCGAGGTTGGTGTCGCCGTCGAGGTCGGCGATGTCCACGACGCGCACGTCGAAGAGGCCGTCGGCGAGGGTCTGCGTCGCGGCGAGCGGGACGACGGGAAAGCCCTGGTTGATGTAGGTCGTCACCGAGCCGGTCGGGAAGCCAGCCTGCCCGGCGAGCGCGCCCACCACCACGCCGTCGGGGAGGAAATCGCCGTTGACGTCCGCGAAGGCGAAGCTCGAGAGCGCCGTGTACGTGCCCACCAGTGCCGGGATGGGGTCGGAGTAGGTCAACGCGCCGGTCTCGCCGGTCTGGTAGAGGAAGAAGGAGAGGAAGCCGTTGTCGGTCGGGCTGAAGACGTTGCCCTCGGTCGCGATGGCGAGGTCGAGCGTGGGGAGGCCGTCGAGTTCGACGAACTGCGCCTTGACGGCAGGGCCGAGGTCGAAGGTTTCTTCCTGCTCGAAGGGCTGCGCGAGCACAGGGGCGGCGAGGGCGAGCAGGAGGAGGAGAAAGAGGGTGCGGTGCATCGAGAGAGGGCCGGGGCGGCAGGTGGAGTGAGTGCAGAAGACGAGAGCGCCGAAGGTTTAGCGGCTTGCGACGATGAGCGGGCGGGTGGTGACGCGCGCCGTCGTGGTTGTGGTCGTGGCGACGCGGACGAGGTAGGCCCCCGGCGCCAGCGTGCGCGTGTCGAGGCGAAGTGGTGCGGACGGAGCCAGCCCGTCGTGGAGCATGGCCACGGTGCGCCCAAGCAGGTCGTGGACCGTCACCCGAACGGACTCGTCGGTCGCAGCGCGTCCGAGTCGGATGGTGGCGGCATCGCGAGCCGGGTTGGGGAAGACGGCGAGGGCCACCGCCGCCTCGGGCGTTGCGTCCTCGGAGGCCGTCGGGAAGGCTGTGGTCGTCTTGCGGTAGAAGCCGCTGTCGCTCCCTCGGTCCACCACGGTCAGGTCGAGGTCGCCGTCTTGCTCGGCGTCGCCGAGGAGCACGTCGCGCGGCGCCGTGCCTGCGACGATGAGTTGGCTGCCGAAGACAGTGCCGTCGCCCGCGTTCGGGTAAACCACGAAGCCGCGCGCCTGCGCTGTCACCACGTCCACGTCGCCGTCCTCGTCGATGTCGCCGACGTCCACGGCGACGGCATCGGTCGCGCTGCCATCAAGCACGACCGCGGGGCCGAAGCCCCCTGCGCCGTCGCCGGGGTAGTAGGCTACCTGGGCCGCACTGCGCCCCACGGCGGCCACGTCGAGCCGTCCGTCACCGTTGAGGTCGCCGAACGCTACGTCCTGCGCCTCCGTCAGGGCGGCGTCCACAACCACGGGGGCCCCGAAGCCGCCGCTTCCGGTGTTGACGAAGATGAGCACCTCACCCGCCGAAGTGGAGGCCGTTGCCACGTCGAGCGCGCCGTCGCCGTTCACATCGGCGATGGCTGCCCCACGCACGTCGCGGACCCGGTCAGCGGGCGCGATGGCTCGGGCCTCGCCGAAGCTCCCTGCCCCGTTGCCGGGGAAGTAGACGGCCCGGCCGACGTTTGTACCGTCCGTGTAGAACGCGACCGCGTCCAGCGCACCGTCCCCGCTGAGGTCGGCGAGGCGCACCACGCGCACATCGAGCAGGCCGTCGGCGAGCAACTCGCCGGGTGCCAGCGGCACGAACGGGAAGCCGTTGTTGAGCACGACGGCAATCGAGCCCACCGGGGCCGACTGCCCCGACCGGACGCCCGCCACGATGCCGTCCACCACAAAGTTGCCCGTGAGGTCGGCGAGCGCGAACCCGGCGAGGGCGGTGTAGAACCCGTCCAGCGCAGGCAGCGGATCGGAGTACGTCGCCGGTCCGGTTTCACCGGCTTGATAGAGGTAGAACGTCAGCCGCCCGTTGTCGGTGGCGCTGAACACATCGCCCTCGCTGCTGATCACCAGACCCAGGTTGCCCGTCAGGTCGAGGTCGACGTACTGCGCCTGCGCGGCCGTCGCGACGGGGAAGGGATCTTCGAGGAGGTAGGGTTGCGATGAGGCAGGATTGGCAGCGAGTACCAGGGCGAGGACGGCCCAGAGGCACGTGGAGCGATGCGGCACGGCGAGAGCGTGGACTGGTGGAGTCGCCCTACCGCCCTTTGCGAGGCCTAAACGACGCTGATCCGAGCGAGCAAGCGTGGACGCGGCGGGCCTAGACCTTGCCGACCGGGATGATCGCCTTGCGGCGACTTCGGGTCAGGGGCTAACAAGACGACTTATTTAGATCGAGTCCAAACTACGAGTCTCCCCCTGTTCCTCACCCGGTCCCGCTTCTCCCCTGCCACGTGCTTTGGATCAGTAGCACCTGGGCGTGCCGAGCAGCACGCTAGACTCCTTCAGCCCGCCCCGTTCACGCGATATTTGCAACCGCCCTTCGCGCGGGTGTGAGGGGCGATACCCCGGCACCCTAACACAGCGACCGCGATCAGCAGCGCTACCCAGCATTGCACCCGGGAAGACCACAGCCAAGCTTTTCAGCGTACGCTGTAGATGGCAGAACCAAGAGGCCGAGCACTGCTCCCAACGTCAGTTATCGGCACGCCGTCCCGTTGCCATTGCATAGGGCAGAGCAGCGAGTGCTGTCGCGATCACTGCACGACGCGCGTGCCTAGCTGATCGTCCACGTTTCGGCGTCGTGGAGGAGCGCGCGGAGGTCGCCGGTCCCCTTTTTCGCCGTCACTGCCTCCACCTGACGCTGGAGTTCGGTGTCATAGACGGGGCGGTCTTCAACGTAGAAGACGCCGAACGGGCGCGGCATCTCGGCATCCCAGAAGAGCTGCGTGATGACGGCGTGCGCCATCGTCTTGTCCGTCTCGTCGTACACGAGGCAGTCATCGGCGCTGTAGTCCTCCGTGAGGTCGATGGCTTCGAGCCGCAGGCCGTCGAGGCGAAGGCCCTGCTGACCCTTGTTGAAGGTGAGCGGCTGGCCGTGCTCCACGAACACGGTCCGGCGCGGCTTCGACGAGCGCTCGGTGAAGTCGCGAAAGGCCCCGTCGTTGAAGATGTTGCAGTTCTGATAGACCTCCACGAAGCCCGTCCCGGCGTGCCGATGGGCGCGGCGCAGCATCGCCGTCATGTGCTTGGCGTCGCGGTCGAGGGTGCGCGCGACGAAGGTGGCATCGGAGCCGAGCGCGAACGCGGCGGGGTTGAACGGGTGGTCGAGCGAACCGTAAGGCGTCGACTTCGTGACCTTGCCAACCTCGCTCGTCGGGCTGTACTGGCCCTTCGTGAGGCCGTAGATCTGGTTGTTGAAGAGGATGATCTGGCAGGACAGGTTGCGCCGCATGAGGTGCGCGAAGTGGTTGCCCCCAATCGAGAGGGCGTCGCCGTCGCCGGTGATGAGCCACACGTCGAGTTCGGGCCGCGCCGCCTTGAGGCCGGTCGCGACGGTGGGCGCGCGGCCGTGGATCGAGTGCATCCCGTACGTGTCCATGTAGTACGGGAAGCGCGACGAGCAGCCGATGCCGGAGATGAAGACGACGTCCTCCTTGCGCTCGGTGAGTTCCGGCAGGACGCGCTGCACGGAGGCCAGCACGGCGTAGTCGCCGCAACCGGGGCACCAGCGTACGTCGGCGTCGGAGGCGAAGTCCTTCCGCGTGAGAACCGGCAGCGACGCGATGTCACCATCCCCACCCGGCGGTGTCACGGTCCGGGTCACAGGCGGCTTCGAGGGACGCGCCCCGGGGGGCTTGCCCGGCGGCTTGACGCCTGGTCGCGCCGGTCGCGCTCCGGGCGGGAGCGTCGGTTTCGCTGCGCCAGGCGGCAGTACAGGCTTTTTCGCCCCAGGCGGTAGCGTGGGTTTCTTAGGCCCGGGCGGCAGCGTCGGCCTCCTAGACTCCGGTGGCGGTGGCGATCCGGGAGGCCGCATCGGCTTCTCCGTCCCTGCGGCCGGTGGACGGGCTGGCTTCTTTGCTCTAGGCGGCGGTGGCCCTCCCGGTGGCCCTGCTGGCTTCGCCCCGGCCGCTGAGGGCGACCGCGCAGGCTTACCCCCGGCAGGCGCAGGGGGTCGGGCAGGCTTGGCGCCGCCGGTCGGAGGACCGGGAGGACGCGTACCGGGCGGGCCCGCAGGCTTCGCACCTGCAGGTGAAGGCGGGCGCGTAGGCTCCGCGGACGGCGGGCGCTGCCCAGACGGCGGCGGTCCGACCGGCTTGCCACCCGTAGGCATCGGCGGCCGCTTAGGCGCGCCGTCGTTCTGCGGGCTGTTTTCGTTGTGCTCGTTGCTCATGGCAGGGTGCCTTTTGTCATTCGTCCTTTGTCATCTGCAAACAGCATAACTAGCTGCATCCGATGACACAGGACGAATGACCAAGGACAAAAAACTAAGAACCAGATACAATGGCCTCCTCGATCTCGGCGGCCTTGAAAGGCAGGCCCTGCACTTTTGTGACGGGCTGTGCATCGACGAGGTATTGCTCGCGGAGGAGACGGACCAGCTGGCCGTTGTTGAGTTCAGGGACGAGGACGCGGTCGTAGCGCGCCAGGATGTCGCCGAGGTCGGCGGGGAGCGGCCAGATCCAGCGCAGGTGGAGGTGACCGACGCGGTGCCCCGCAGCGCGGGCACGCTCGACGCCCACCTCGATGGCCCCACGCGTCGAGCCCCAGCCCACGATCAGCGTCCCATCGCCATCGCCGTCGATGCGGCACGGCGGAATCTCTTGACGGACACGCTGCACCTTTTCAGCGCGCGTCTTGACCATGTGCTGGTGGTTGGCGGGGTCGTACGAGACGCCGCCCGTGCGGCTGTCTTTCTCCAAGCCGCCGAGGCGGTGCTCCAGGCCGGGCGTACCGGGACGCGCCCACGGGCGTGCCAGCGTGGTCTCGTCGCGGACGTAGGGCAAAAAGTCGCCGTCGGGGTTGTTGTTCTCCGTCGCGAAGCTCACCTCGAATGAGGCCAGTGTGTCTGGGTCCGGGATGCGCCACGGCTCGGAGCCGTTGCCGAGGTAACCGTCCGAAAGGACGAGCACCGGCGTCATGTATTTCACGGCGATGCGGCAGGCCTCGTAGGCGACCTCGTAGCAGTCGCCAGGCGAGCTCGCCGCGATCACTGGCACGGGGCCGTCGCCGTTGCGGCCGTAGACCGCCATCAGGAGGTCGGACTGCTCGGTCTTGGTCGGCATGCCCGTAGACGGCCCGGCGCGCTGCACGTCGATCAGCACGAGCGGCAACTCGGTCATGAGCGCGAGGCCGAGGAACTCCGTCTTGAGCGCGAGACCTGGCCCGGAGGTACCTGTCACGCCGAGGTGCCCGCCGAACGCGGTCCCAAGCGCCACGCCGATGGCGGCGATCTCGTCCTCGGCCTGCACCGTGCGGACGCCGAAGTCCTTGTACTTGCTCAGTGCGTGGAGCAGGTCCGAGGCGGGCGTGATCGGATAGGTGCCGTAGACGAGGTCGAGACCGCTCTTGACCTTCGCCGCGACGAGGCCGAGCGCGAGGGCCTCGTTGCCCTGGACGGCGCGGTAGGTGCCCGGCGCGAGCGTGGCGGGCGCGACCTCGTAGCGCGCCGCGAACACCTCGGTCGTCTCGCCGAAGTAGTAGCCCGCCTTGAGCGCCTTCACGTTGGCGTCGCGGATCGCAGGCTTCTTGCTGAACTTCTCGGCGAGCCAGTCCTGCGCGGGTTCCATGGGCCGCGTGTAGAGCCACAGCGCCAAACCGAGCGCGAACATGTTCTTGCAGCGGTCGACATCCTGCGTGCCGAGCCCGTGCTCCTCGGCGTGCTCGGCGAGCGTCTCGCGCGTGAGCCGGTTCAGCTCGATCTTGAAGACCTCATAGCCGTCCAGCGTGCCGTCTTCGAGCGGGTCCGTGTCGAGGTGCGCCAATTCGAGGTTGCGCTTCTCGAAGGCGTCGGTGTTGACGAGGACGGCCCCGGCAGAGCGCCCCGGGGCGGCCTTGCGGACGCGGTGCAGGTTGACGGCCAGCGCCGCCGGGTTCATCGCCACGAGGAGGTCGACCTCGTCGCCGGGCGTGTGGATCTCGCCGGAGCCGAAATGAAGCTGGAAGCCCGAGACGCCGTACGTCGTGCCCGCGGGAGCGCGGATTTCGGCGGGGAAGTCAGGCAGCGTGGCGAGGTCGTTGCGGGCGAGCGCGGTGGCGAGCGTGAACTGGCTGCCGGTGAGCTGCATCCCGTCGCCGGAGTCGCCAGCGAAGAGGATCGTGACCTCGGAGAGCGAGCGAACCGGCTTCGCGCTGGTAGGAGCGCCGGGGGTGGGTGAGGCCACAGGGGCGTCGGACATCAGACCGTGGGAGGACGGCAGAGAGAGGTGGGGTCTCGTGTGGGGCGGACGGTACGCCGTCTCGCCCCGCATGATTCCGCCGCTTCCCCGATGCAGCATGCGGAGCCGTCCCTTACACGGCGACTTCACACAAGGGCCGCCCTCACTCCAGTTCGGCTAGGATCGCGCGCGCCAACGCGACAGACTTGGTCTTGTTGTCGGCCTGCACGGCTTCGGACGGTCCTGCCTTCATGGCCTCCATGTCTTCGCCCGCATCGAACCCGTCGTAGCCGACGGTGACGATGAGGTTACCATCCCGAACGTGCAGCGACGTCTCCGCGACTACGATGTCGCCGATCATGGGGATGTTCATCGTGCGCAGGGTGCCATCGTAGAGCGCCTGATCGCCTATGCCTTCGACCGGCTGGTACTCGACCGTAGCCTGCATACCCGCTGCTAGGCTTGCAAACCCATCTGCCATCTCGGCTTGCTCATCGGTCACCTCTCCTTCCGCGCGCTGCGCCTCGACCTGAGCTGCGATGGCGGCCTCAGCCTGTGCGCGCTCTTCGTCGGTGAGTTGGCGATACGCCTGCGCAAAGTAGGAGGACGCCGCCTCCTGGTCTTCGAGGACCTCGACGGTCCGCAG